>JAHJTB010000007.1 GCA_018830135.1 Pseudomonadota bacterium
CACCTCGTAGTCGTCCCCCAGGGTTTCCACGAGGATGTCCACATTGGCCTCCGTGTCATCCACGACCATGACAATGCATTCGGAAAAATCACGCATACCCACCGCCTTTCAGTTTATCTCTCAGGGTTTCCAGGATGGCCTGGGCCTCCTTGAACTTGTATTTACCGATGAATTTATTCAAATCGCCCGCCTCGTCCCGCAGGCCCTCCGGCCAGCCCGAAGCGGCGATCCGGTCCATGATCGGTTGGCACAGCTTGGGCTTGCGCTTGAGAATGTGGGGTTCCAGCTCGTCTAGCATGGCCAGCAGGGCTTCCGGGGCCGCCAGGCCTCGGGCAGACGCATCCTCGGCGCCCGGCCCGCGGGCCGGGGCCAGGGCGGCCAGGGAGACCAGGAGTCGATCCAGAGTTTCGGCAAAGGGCGGCAAGGCGGCCCGGGCCCCGGCCTCGTCCTCATGCTTGACGGCCGCCTCCACGACCGCCGCCGCCGCCTGCATCTCCAGGGCGCCGATGTTTCCGGCCACGCCCTTGACCGTATGGGCCAGGCGCTGGGCCAGTTCCCGGTCGCCCGAATCCAGGGCTGTCTCGATCTCGGCGGATGCCCGGGGGTAATCCTCATAAAATTTGACCAGCAGCTTGCGGAACAGCTTCTTGTTTCCGCCCACCCGTTTCAGGCCGTCCGCCGTGTCGATGCCGGGCAGGTCAGGGATATCGGCCTCGTCCTCTTTCTCTTCGTCCGGCTTCGAAGGCATGGCGTCTTGCGGCAGTTCACGTTCCCCGGGCTCGATCCATTTGAGCAGGGTCTGGAAGAGCTCGACCGTGTCGATGGGCTTGCTGACGTGGTCGTTCATGCCCGCCGCGACCGCATCTTCCTTGTCCCGGGTCATGGCGCTGGCGGTCATGGCGATGATGGGCAGGCCGGCGAACCTCGGGTCTTTCCGGATTGCCTTCGTGGCCTGGTACCCGTCCATGACCGGCATTTGCACGTCCATGAGCACGACGTCGAATTTCCGGCGCTCGACCGCCTCCACCCCTTCGCGGCCATTGTTGGCAATGGTCACCACCAGGCCGGCCCCTTCCAGAATCTCCCGGGCCACCTGCTGGTTGATCTCGTTGTCCTCGACCAGCAGAATTTGGGCGCCCCGGATCGGTCGGGCCATGTCCGCTTCCCGATCCTTCTTCGGCCTGACCAGTTTTTCAAGTCCCGCTTTTCCGAAAGCCCGCATGATGGCGTCGAGCAGGCTGGAGTGGGAGACCGGTTTGATGAGCAGTCCGTCCAGTCCGGCCCCTTGCGCGGCCTCCATGGCCTCGTCCTGGGCGTACGCGGTGACCAGAATGATTCTGGGTTGTTTCGGCAGATTCGCCAGGCCGCGTATACGGCGGCTGGTTTCGATGCCGTCCAGGCCCGGCATCTGCCAGTCCGTCAGGACCAGGTCGTAGAGACGATCCGGCGGGGCGTTTTCAAGCCGGGCCACTCCATCCGCTCCGGAGGCGGCCTGATCCACCTCGAACGAAAAGGACTCGAGCATTTCCTGGAATATCTCCCGGGCCGTCCGGCTGTCGTCGACGATCAGCACCCGCAACCGGAGCAGATATTCGGACAGCTTCGATCTTTCCACCACCCGGCCTTCGGCCACACCCAGCCTGGCCGTAAAGATGAACTCGCTCCCCACGCCGGGCTCGCTTTCCACCCATATTTCACCGCCCATCATTTCCACCAGACGCTTGCTGATGGTCAGCCCGAGCCCGGTCCCGCCATACTTGCGCGTCGTGGACGTGTCGGCCTGGGAAAAAGCCTGAAACAGCCTGCCCCGCTGCTCCTCGGTCATGCCGATGCCCGAGTCCTGGACGGAAAAGCGGATGGACGCCGAATCATCGGCTCGTTCCATCAATCCGGCCTTGACCACGATCTCGCCACGCTCGGTGAACTTGACCGCGTTGTTGCCCAAATTGATCAGAACCTGGCTCAAGCGCAACGCGTCGCCCACCAGGAAGCGTGGTATCCGGGGATCAACGCGGAACAGCACCTCCAGGCGTTCCTTTTCCTGGGCCTTGACCGTGATCATGTTGGCCACGTTGGCCAGGGTCTCGCTCAAGTCGAAGTCCACGTTCTCCATATCCAGCTTGCCGGCCTCGATCTTGGAGAAGTCCAGGATGTCGTTGATGATTCCCAGCAAAGACTTGGCGGACACCTCGATCTTCCTCAGGTAGTCGTGCTGCTTGGGGTCGAGGTCGGTCTTGAGGGCCAGGTGGGACATGCCGATGATCGCGTTCATGGGCGTCCGGATCTCATGGCTCATGTTGGCCAGGAATTCGCTCTTGGCCTGGGTGGCCGCTACAGCATCTTTTTTCGCTTCGTCCAGGTCTTCCAGGATATTCAACATGGCTCGACGGGTTTTTTCCAGGTCATCGAGCTGCGTCTGGATTGACACGGCCGCGCTTTCCGCGGCTTGTCTGGCCATCCTGGCTTCCTCGGCCAGAACCGTCAGCTCCTCGTTCTTTTTTTTCTGGTCGCGCAACAGCTCGTCCCGCGTAGGCTGGGTCAATAAATGCTTTCGGGCTTCAATAAACCGGGGTGAAAATGATAATGGCGCATCACTGATATACCGGAAAGCCGAGATTGTCATCGACGTGCCACTGGAGTGGTCTGGTTCAAGAAAATCAAAAAATCGCTCCGCGCTTCGGGGCGGCCGGACGGTCCGCGCGTAGGCAAAATCCATCCGCAGCCCGGATCGGCCGTTTTTCCTTTCAACGCGGAAAGCGATATCGACGCCTGCTTCCTTATCGAGTCCGCAGCGCACCAGTTCCGAAAATATCACGGTCAGCCGGGTCGCGTGGATGGGGTCGTATCCCAGGGCCTGCGTAAGTTCAAGGACTTTGCGCCTGGCAGTCGTCAAGGATTGCGGCGCATCGACCTTCAGACGACCAAACTCGATCATTTTCGGTACCTCACGACGATACAGGAGGCGTCATCGTCGCCCTTGCTCAATTGATCCATGATTTTCGCGGCGATCTGACGGGCTGAGCCTTTCAGGAGGTCTGGGAAAAAGTTCATGTCAAAATGTTCCCTTATGCCGTCGGAAGTGGCGACCAGAATGTCCCCGGAATTCAGTTCAACCTCATGTTCCACCGGGTTTGGGATGACATATCCGATAATGCCGTCCCGGGAAAGGAACTGGTGAGGTTTGGCGCCGTACAGGCGGGTCATGATATTCCCTATGCCTGAAAAAAGCATTTTTCCAGTCTCTTTATGCAAACAACCCAGCGCGGCCACGGCGCCCCGGGTGCCGCGCAGATGCTCATGCAGGCCTTTCATGACCTCGGCCAGACTCTGCCGATAATTTTCAACCAGGTATCCCTCCGCCCGGACGGCCACGGCATGAGCATCCCGTCCGTGCCCGAGCACGTCGATCAGGGCCCAAAACAGTTCGTCTGAGGATTCCAGGATCAGGCCCGCGTCGCCGCAGGCGTCCGGCGAGCCTTCCAGGGCCCTTTTAATAAAATGGCAGTCCAGGCCGGGCATCATGCTCTCCACTTGCGGCCGACAATCAGGGTCCCCCGCCCCGGCTCGGATTGAATCTCAAACTCGTCCATGATTCGTTTGACACTCGGAAGTCCCAGCCCCAGGCTGTCCCCGCTGCTGAAATGGTCCGTCATGGCCGCTTCGACGTTCTCGATGCCCGGCCCCGAGTCCTGGGCCGCGACTTCCAGCCCCACATTCTCGAGGTTGTGTAAAATCCTGAGCGTGACCCGCCCCCCCCGGCCGGCATACCGAACGATATTGGTGGCCAACTCGGATACGGCCGTGGCAAAAAAGACCTGATCGGCCGTATTGAATCCGGCCTGACCGGCCATACTCCGGGCGGCGCTGACCGCCAGGGCGCAGTCCGATGGTTCTTCCAAATCGATGCAGGTCTCATCGACCACACGTGTTGTCACCCGTTTAGCTCCAATTCAATTCCGTTACTCCGAATCCGACTCTTCAATATCTTGCTCAAGGTCTTCCTCGAACCGGACGGGGTTGATTAATTCCATCGCATCATTCAAGGTCACGGCCGTGTCGATGCTATCAAGATCGACATCCAGGTCCACCAGGGCGGAGGCCAAACCTGCCCCAAAACCGGTGAATATGACCTTGGGCCCTAACAGCCTTACCATTTTCGAGATGCCGGCCAAAAGGCCGAAAAGAGCCGCATCGATGATTTTTACGCTGGAAACATCGATCAGCACACCCTTGACCGGAGCGGTCTCAATTTTCTCCAGCATTTCTTTTTGCAGCAGCCGCAAGGAAGCTTCATCCGGCTCTGCGTTGAGCGTGACAACGAGGTTCCGATGAACCACGTTCATCCCGGCCCCGGAATTGGAGTAATCTTCAGACATTATCGAAGGGACCTTCCAGGATATGGAACCAACATTTACCTTTATCCTTTCATGGACCACCGGGTCGCTATTTTTTCTGCTTCACTTCATAGTTCAGCAAAGCGAACGCGTCGATCAGGGCGTCTTCAAGGGTGGAATTTGTGGTCACGGTCCCCAGATCGATACCCAGTTGGACCAGGGTCTGGGCCACGGCGGACGAGATGCCGGAAATGATGCAGCGGCAGCCCATCAGTTTGGTCGCTTTGGTGATCTTTATCAGATGATTGGCCACGGCCGTATCCACGGCCGCGACGCCCTGGATATCCATGATGATGACCTTGGAGGACGTTTCCGTTATCTTTTCCAGCATGGCGTTCATCATTTGTTGGGCGCGCAGGGAATCGACAACGCCGACGACCGGGAGCACGATGATCCTGTCCCAAAGCTTGATGGCCGGTGTGGATATCTCCATAATGGTCCGACTCTGATCCCTCAGCTTCTGCTCGTAGCGAACCCGTTCCGAAATATCGATGACGTACTCCAGCCCGCCGATAATCTCCCCCGTTTTGCCCATCAGCGGGGCCGCCGTATATTCAATGGGAATTGTTCTGCCGTCAATGTTCAATTCATTACGCCCGGTGTACCCCTGACCGGTGTCCATGGCCTGCACCATCAAGCATTCCGGTGTCTGACAATGTGCTGAATTCAGAAGCGAGTGACAGGTCCGGCCTTCAATTTTATCCCACGTTTTCCCCAGGACTTCACGACCCGCGGCGTTCATGAAAATGATTTCGAAATCGCGGTTCACAGCCATGACCGGTGTTGGAATCTGCTCGAGAACAGACAGCGCGATCTCATGGTCAACATGGAACATGTTTTTGCCTTCTTGATCAATCACTTTATTCCCCCTTGTTCGATAATGTATCTCAAAGTCGACTATATGAAGTCTGCCGGCAAATCAATTTCCAAGAGCAAAATTTCCAGCGCGCCTTCCAGAAAAGGTAACATAACCAAATCCATGCCCTATCACCCGATGATCCGATACCCTATTCTTATGCCCCGAACACGCCGGCTTGTCTCTGACTTCCTTTTTCAGATCATTCTGAAAAAAGTATAAGTATAGAAAACGAATTTTATATATGGCAGCACATTGTTTCCGGAAATAGGTCATATTCTGTCACATACCGCCAGATGGCTTGATCCATCCTTGGTTTCGCTCATCCCGGCCGGTTGAGCGTTCAAGCACGGCGCTGGTTTCGACCGCCGCCCCAGCGATCGAAAAAGCCATCCGATATGATCAATATAACACATTAATTGCCGCTTTTCAGTTTCTCTTTCAAGGTCTCCAGGACGGCCTGGGCCTCCTTGAACTTGTACTTGCCGATGAATTTATTCAAATCGCCCGCCTCGTCCCGCAGGCCCTCCGGCCAGCCCGAAGCAGCGATCCGGTCCATGACCGGCTGGCACAACTTGGGCTTGCGCTTCAGAATATGGGGTTCCAACTCGTCGAGCAGGGCCAGCAGGGCTTCCGGGTCCGCCGGCCCGGCGGCCGGCGCTACCTCGGCCGCGGGACCGCCGGCCGGCTCCAGGGCGGCCAATGAGGCCATGACCCGGCCCAGGGCCTCGGTTAGGGAAGGCAAGGCGGCCCGGGCTCCGGCCTCGTCGCCATGCTTGACGGCCGTTTCCACCTCCGCCGCCGACGCCTGAACCTCCAGGGCGCCGATGTTTCCGGCCACGCCCTTGACCGTGTGGGCCAGACGCTGGGCCAGCTCCCGGTCGCCCGCATCCAGGGCCTCGCTAATTTTCACGGTCGACTCCGGGTAGTCCGTGTAAAACTTGAGCAGCAGTTTGCGGAACAGCGTCCTGTTCCCACCCACCCGCTTCAGGCCGTCCGCGGCATCGATGCCGGGCAGGTCCGGAATATCGGCCTCATCCGCCTTCTCTTCAACCAGCGCCGGCGGAGTCCTGTCTTCCGGCATCTCCCGTTCGCCGGGCTCGATCCACTTGAGCAACGACTGAAAGAGCTCAGCCATGTCGATAGGCTTGCTGACGTGGTCGTTCATCCCCGCCTCGATCGCCTCTTCCTTGTCCCGGGTCATGGCGCTGGCGGTCATGGCGATGATCGGCAGGCCGGCGAACCTCGGGTCTTTCCGGATTTCCTTCGTGGCCTGGTACCCGTCCATGACCGGCATCTGCACGTCCATGAGCACGGCATCGAATTTCCGGCGGTTGACCGCCTCCACCCCTTCGAGGCCATTGTTGGCGATAGTCACCAGCAGCCCGGCCCCTTCCAGAATCTCCCGGGCCACCTGCTGGTTGATCTCGTTGTCCTCGACCAGCAGGATTTGGGCGCCCCGGATCGGACGGGCCATGTCCGCTTCCCGGTCCTTCTTCGGCCTGACCAGCTTTTCGGCATCAACCTTCCCGAAAGCCCGCATGACCGCGTCCAGCAGGCTGGAGCGGGAAGCCGGCTTGACGAGCACTCCGTCCAGTTCGGTTCCTTGCGCCGCATCCAAGGCCTCGTCCTGAGCGTACGCGGTGACCAGAATGATTTTGGGTTGTTTCGGCAGACCCGCCAGGCCCCGGATTCGGCGGCTTGTTTCGATGCCGTCCAGTTCCGGCATCTGCCAGTCCGTCAGAACCAGGTCATAGGAACGATCCGGCGGCGCGTTTTCAAGCAGGGCCAGCCCGTCCGTTCCGGACGGGGCCTGATCCACCTCGAACGAAAAGGACTCGAGCATCTCCTGCAATATCTCCCGGGCCGTCCGGCTGTCGTCTATCACCAGCACCCGCAGCCGGAGCAGGTCTTCGGACAACGTCGGCTTTTCCATCTCCCGGCCCTCGGCCACACCCAGCCTGGCCGTAAAGATGAACTCGCTGCCCACGCCGGGCTCGCTTTCCACCCATATTTCCCCGCCCATCATTTCCACCAGGCGCTTGCTGATGGTCAGCCCGAGTCCGGTCCCGCCGTACTTGCGGGTCGTCGAGGTATCGGCCTGTGAAAAGGCCTGAAACAGCTTGCCCCGCTGCTCCTCGGTCATGCCGATCCCGGAGTCCCGGACGGAAAACCGGATCGAGACATCATCAGCGGACCGTTCCATCATTCTGGCCGTGACCACGATCTCGCCCCGGGCCGTGAATTTGACCGCGTTATTGCCCAGGTTGACCAGGACCTGGCTCAGGCGCAACGGATCGCCCACCAGAAAGCGCGGAACCCGGGGGTCGATATGGAACAGCACTTCCAGGTTCTCTTTTTCCTGGGCCTTGACCGTGATCATGTTGGCCACGTTGTCCAGGGTTTCCGCCAGATCGAAGTCCACCTTTTCCATATCCAGCTTGCCGGCCTCGATCTTGGAAAAGTCCAGAATGTCGTTGATGATGCCCAGCAGGGACTTGGCGGATACGTCGATCTTTCTCAGATAGTCGTGCTGCTTGGGATCGAGGTCGGTCTTGAGGGCCAGGTGGGACATGCCGATGATGGCGTTCATGGGCGTCCGGATCTCGTGGCTCATGTTGGCCAGGAACTCGCTCTTGGCCCGGGTGGCGGATTCCGCCTCCTTCCTGGCCACCTCGAGGTCTTCCATGATGTTGAGCATGGCCCGGCGCGCCTGGGCCAGGTCGGCCACCCGGGCTTCCATGGCCTTGGCGGCCTCCGCCCGCTCGTTGAAGCTTTTCTCCAATTGTTGGGTCATGCTGTTGAAGGCCTCGGAGAACTCCCCCATGAAGTCCACCTGGTGGCTGAAATCGCCCTGGGCGATCTGTTGGGTGGTCCAGGTAAGATGTCGCAGACTGCTTTGCAGGTTCTTCATCGAGGCCAGCAGCACGCTGTTCCCCCGGGGCGCCTGAAAGTCGATGTCGCCCCTGGACAGCGCCTGGAGCAGATCGGCGGTGGCATGGTATTCACCGAGGAACTTGTTGATGTACCCCACCGCCTGCCGTATCTCGTTGTCGGGAAAATCAGAGGGCAGAACGATGGCCTCCGGCTTTTTACCCTTGACGAGCAGATAAAAAACCTCGCTGATTTTGTCTATGATCTCTTCCTGGACCTCGATCATTTGTCTTACGCCTTTGGTTTGACTTCAAACCGGCAGATCCGGTCGCCGGTGCACCAGCAGTCAATCTCCTTGACGTCGAATTCCTGGCCGGTGAATTCCAGGAACAGGCCGTTGATGAATCCCTCGTCATAGGTGCAGATGCTCTCGTCGCTCATAGGCAGGCCCGAGCAGTCCAGGTCCTCGGCCACCGTCAGGATGAAGTTCATGTTCTGCATGTCGGCCTTTTCCACGCGCAGAATGCCGATGCTCAAGTCGCTGAGAAGCTGCTGAACCTCGACCACGAAATCATTGAAATCGGTCTTTTTCGTGACCAGGTTCTTGAAGAACTGGCGGCCGGCCGACCGGCCGGCATCGTAATAGACCCGGTCGGCCACCTCCGGGCCGAACTCCCTGATCAGCACGTCGCGCAGGGTAAACTGCATCAGCCGGTATACTGCTACATTCATGACGCTGCCCAGATTGGGTCTGCCCGCGGCGATGTCGCCCAGCATGCTCCACTCGAACTGCAACTCGTCTCTCTCTTCTTTGAACATAACGATTCCCCCCTTTTATTGTTCCACGATTTTGTACTTTTGGCCCCGGCCCAGCTCCACCATGAGGCCGTTTATTTCTACCTTGAGCTGGATCATCTTCTCCTCGCGGCCCAGAGTCAAGCGGTTGAACCGCTCGAGGTCATCCATGTACTGCCTCATTTCCTCCTCCACCCGCTTGCGTTCGCTGACATCCCGGAAGCTGACGACCGCACCGACCACGCGCCCGTCCTTGCGTATGGCCGTGCTGGTATACTCCACGGGGAAGCATTGCCCGTCTTTGCGCCAGAGGACCTCGTCGTCCACGTGGTGCGTGGCGCCATCGGTGAAGGAAGCGTGCATGGGGCATTGTTCCAGCGGATATTCGCTGCCGTCGGCCCGCGAATGGTGGAAGAGGGCATGCACCGCCTGGCCTACGACCTCGCCCTCGGGAAATCCCAGCATCTTCAAGGCGGCGGGGTTGATGAAGGTCAGGGCGCCCCGGTCGTCCACACCGAATATGCCTTCCCCGGCGGATTCCAGCAGCAGCCGGCTGCGTTCCTCGCTGCTCTTGAGTTCCTCGGTCCGCTCTTCGACCAACAGTTCCAGGCGTCCCTTGTAACGCTCGATTTCGGCCCGGGCCTGCTCGGCGTCCTCGGCCAGGCTCAATGCGGCTGCACGCTCGCGCAGGGACTCCTCGGCCCGCCTGGCCATGGCGGCTTCGGCCCGTTGGGCCCGGAGGCGTTCCACGGTGTTGGAGACCACCGTCTGGGCCAGGCTCAGCAGAAAGCTCAGGATGGCGGGCAGCCGTTCCTCGGAGACGATGGGGGCCTCGGTGACGGCCTCCAGATAGGGCCCGACTTCGAGCCCGACCTCCCTGGCCTGGCGCCTGAAAAACTCCAGATCGGGCGGCTCGGTGAAAAACTGGCCCACGAAAGCATTGGCCACGTGTTTGCCGCCGATGATGACCGGGGAGGCGCAGTCGGTCAGCCCGTTCTTGCAACGGTACATGGAAAACGGCTGGCCCTCGTTGAGCTTGAGAGCCAGAACGGTGTCGCTTTCGATGCACCGCTCGCAAGTCATGTCATTGGCCCGGTGGAAATCGGTGCAGGCCCGCTGCCAGGGAGACGCGGCCAGCACCTCGCCTTCCATGTCTATGATGGCGGCGGAGATGCCCACCGTCTGCCAGAAGGCGCTCATCAGGTCGGCGAACTGGGACCCGGTCAGTATCTCGCCCAGTTGGGCGGAATCGATCGCGACGAGTCCTCCGTCCCGCGCCTCATCATCCCCGGCATCCGGCTCCGGATCGCCGGCAGGTTCCTCCGTGCGGCCTTTAAAGGGCGGTTCCATGCCGGCCTGGACAGCCAGGGCGTTGATTCGGCTCTTCAGTTCGATGACGCGCTGTTCGCGTCCCATGGCCAGTCGGTTGAAGCGCTCGATCTCCTCGAGTTTGGCCTGGAGTTCCGTCCGGGCCGCCTCCACATCCTGTCTGGCCCGCTCGGCCCGGGCCGCCGCCTCCTCGGCCACCTCCTTCTCCACCATCAGGGCCTCGGCCTGTTTGCGCTGGCTGATGTCGCGGACCGTGCCCACCGCAAACCACTCATCGTCCACCTGGAAGGAGGACAGCGTCACCTCTACGGGAAAAATCCTCCCCTGCCGGTCCTGGGCCTCGATCTCGGTGGTCTTGCCCAAAACCGGACCCTGACCGGTCCGGGCGAATGTCTCCAGCCCCTGGCGCACCTTGTCCCGATAGGGTTCCGGCGCGGCCATGGCGTGGAAGTCCATGGCCATGGCCTCATCGGCCGTGTACCCGAAAAGGCGCTCGGCTGCCGGGTTGAAGAACATCACCGCACCCCGGCTGTCCAGCATGACCAGGGCGTCGTCCACCGCCTGGCTCATGGCTCGCGTTTTCTTTTCCGATTCCAGAAGTTGTCCTTCAGCCCGCTTGCGTTCGGCGACCTCCCGGCCGAGCCTCCGGTTCCACAGGACGATGACGAGCAGAATCAGCACAAAGGCGCCGGCGATGGGGATGGCCCATTTGAGCAAGGTCCGCAGTTCCAGGCCCTGGACGTACTGGACGGACACCCAGCGGTTTTTGATCCCGGCCTTTTCGCTCTCGGTCATCGAAGCTAGGCCCTTGTCAAGGATCAAGACCAGTTCCGGCCAGTCTTTGCGGACGCCCATGCAGAGGTCGTATTTGAATGGGGTGGGCGCGGCGATCTTGAGGTTGGCCAGCCCGTCGGCGTCTATCCCGTAGGTCACCGCCGCGAGATTTCCTATGATGGCGTCCAATTCGCCCTCGGAAACGGACCGAAGGAGTTCGGTCATGTCCCGCCGCGGGTCCAACCGGATATCCGGGAAAGAACGCTTGAGGTATTCCTGGACCGCATATCCTTCTATCACTCCGACTTTTTTCCCCGTCAAATCACCCACCCCGCCGATAAACGGGGCGTCCTTGCGAGTGACGATCACCGCCGGAAAAGAGGCATATGGCTTGGTGAAAAGGAGATACGCCTCGCGATCCGGAGTGGGGGCCACCGCGGCCAACATGTCCAAATTCTTGTCCTTAAGACCTTGTACGACCTGCAGCCAGGCGAGCCCCTCAGCCGAAGCGAGGGTCAGCCCCAAGCGCTTTTCCAGGGCTCTTACAAAGCCCGCGGATATCCCGCTGTATTCTTTTTTCTTGTTCAAAAACTCAATCGGCGGCCAGTTCGGGTCGATGCCGAGACGGATTTTGGGATGGTCTTTCAGCCAACGGCGCTCTTCCGCGGCCAACACCAATTTCTGCGATTCCTTTTCTGGTCCCATCACGGAAGGCAACCATCGGCGGCGAAGCTCCCGCAACTCGTCTTTGGTGATGGCATCCAGTCCTTTTTGAAGGATGTCTCGCAGGATGATGTTGTCCTTCAGCACCCCCATGTGGAGTTCGGTCTCCTGCTGCGTCTTGAGCCAGACCTCGCCGGAAATTTTAATATCCGGAATGACGGCTGTGTCTAAAATATGCGAGATTACCCCCAAACTACCGATGAAGGCATCGACGCGCCCGAGCGAGACCGCCTTTAATCCTGCCAGGACGTTTTCCACCGGTACCTGCTTGATTTTAGGATACCGATCACGCATGACATCGGCAGTAGCAAACCCGGACACAATGGCAACCTTCATGCCCTCCAGGTCCGCCGCTTTTTCGATATTGCCGCGTTCCTTGCCTACCACAACAACGGAAGGGTTGGCGGCGTAAACCGTCGTAAACGCCATGAACTCCTGGCGCTCCGGGGTCAGGTAAACCGCCGGTAACACGTCTATTTCGCCAGCCTTGAACTTGGCGGCCAACTCGGCCCAGGCGTAACCGTTGACAAACCGCAGGCTTATCCCGATTTTTTCAGCCGCTGCGCGGATCAGGTCGATGGTCAGACCTCTGGGTTCGCCGTTTACAACAAAATCGAACGGAGGCCAATCCATTTCATTGGCCACTGTTACCTCCGGATGGGCGTGAAGCCAGACCTTTTCCTCAGGCTTCAGCTTCAGACCAAACCCGGGTCGTTCCTTCAATTCGTATATTTCCTTGGCCACCTGGGCCAGGTCCAGGGTGTATTCCGTACGCGTGGGGTTGCATTTTTTGGAATAGTGCCGGAAGTCCACCTCGTTCGGGTCCAGGGCCAGAAAATACGTGAACGTTGATAGGTTATCCTTGATGATGGCCGGCATCCTGGTGGTGAAGCTGAGGCCTTCCGAAGCGAAATCAACGCCCTTCAAGTAGTCGTACAACATCAGCACGGCCCAGGCCCCTTCGATGAAATGGCCTCCCACGCTCGCCTGAAGACGGCCCTCGCCGATGGCCTCGAGTGCTCGCGGGTCCCAGTCGACTCCGCCAATAAACATCGGATGGTCGATGCCCATTGCATTCACGGCGTCGGCAACGGCCAGGGCCATGTTGTCATTCGCGCACCAGACCACGTTGATGGCAGGATTCTTGGCATAGTATTGCTTGAACACGCTAACGGCCGCAGCCGGGTCCCAGTTGCCCGGGGCCTCGCTGAAAGATTCGACCCGAAGAGCGTACTTCAAATAATCTTCCAACCCCCTGCGCCGCTGGATGGAAGCCTCCTGGTCGGGCTGTCCCTCGATACCCAGAACGTGGCACCCAGGCGCCCCGGCCTTCTCGGCCAGGCTCAGGAGCTGCTGTATGAGCGTGGTTCCGGCCGCACGGTCGTCGGGCGTCATCTTGCCCACCCAATAACGGTACTTGGTCCGAGGCAGGAAATCAGCGCCCTCGATCTCGGTGTTGATCATGAAAGCAGGGGTGTGGTACTTTTCCGCGATCTGCAGGAC
>JAHJTB010000403.1 GCA_018830135.1 Pseudomonadota bacterium
CCCTTTCGTTGAGAGGGAGACTTACAGGTTGCACCAGCTCTTGTAGCGGACCGAAGAATGAACGCATTATATGGTATTCCAGGCAAATTTGCAAGAAAAATCGGAAGGATGCCCCTAAATCGCATCTGGACGGACTAAAATGGCGTCAGGCCTGTGAACAGTTACATATTTTTCAACCTTTCCATTTTACAACGGATTAAACTCCTCCGCTGCTGTTAAATTCAAGAAATTGTTTTGACACAAAATAGGGGCGGTCACATGTCCGATTTGACCTTCAACGAAAAAAGAAAACTGGAGAGATTGTTCCAGATGGGTGATGGTTACGTGCTGGACTTTTCGAACAGGACGTTCACAGAATTCGTTGCGGAAAGCACAGGCAGAGATATCTACGGTTCGAGGTATGACTATGCCAGCGGCTCGAAGGCGAATCGCCTTCGCTCATTTTGGAAACAAGAATCGAATTATCTCGTAGGAAAGATGATAACTGATATGCTTGAATACTGTCGGCCCACTGAGGACGATCCCGCGCGGTATAGCTTGTTCAAGGAATGCGAGCGCATAGCTGATCGGCTCTCAAAAGACTTTCCAGTTGAGGGGATAGAGGCGATTACCCCGGAAGGTACAGAAAAGGGATTCGAAGTGTTGGCCAGGGAAGTACGAGGCTACATAGAGAGAAACGAACCTGAAGCAGGCCTAGACCGCTTACATACATTTGTAATAAAATTAATCCGCACTCTGGCAGAAAAGCGCGGTGTGAAGACCGATAGGAGCAAGCCCCTCCATAGTATCTTTGGGGAGTACGTCAAATCACTTAGGAGTGCTGGGCTTATAGAATCGGAAATGACCGAACGCATATTGAGGACCAGCATCAGCATAATGGAAGCCTTCAACCGTGTGCGTAATGAAGAGAGCCTTGCACATGACAACCCGATACTCAATTACGATGAAAGCCTGCTTATCTTTAACCACGTATGCAGCGCAATCCGATTTATCAGAGCTCTTGAAAAGCGTTCAGGAGGTGTCGGCTCACCTGAAGATTATATCGAAGAGATAATCGAAGAGATAGATGAGGGTATTCCCTTCTGAACAGGTCCCACATCTTGATAAAAATTCTTGACTCCCCCCACAGATTGTGTATAATACTTTCTTAGCTCGCCAGCTACCCCTTATCAGGCGGGGTTAAAAGCCTGAAGCCTTCCAAACTCCAGCCCGTCGGCACTACCGGAGAGGTGGTGTCGATATATTACGTCTTAACTGACCTAAATCAAAAAAAATTAAATAATTATCACCACCGACACGATTCGTCCTTGTACCGGCCTGCACCGGCTTTTTGTGTCAAGGGCTGACGCTTTATGGGTGTAGCCCTCAAACATCTGGCCGAAGAGCGGCGGATCGAGATCGCCCGGGGTCTGTTTCGGGTTACGTCCGAGGATGAAAGCAGGGGCGAATTGATCGGGCTCTATCCGATCCACGAGGATCGGAATCCGTCGTTTGCATACAACTTCGCCAGGACCTGTTCAACTGTTCGGCCTGCGGTGTGGCCGGGGACCTTGCCGAGTTGTGGTCCCAGGTCAAGGGGCATGCGCAGAGGAGCAAAAACGGGTATCGGGGATTCTGCCGATAATTGAGAATAAGTGGACGGGCATTCAGCCTGAACAGAAAACACGAGGTGGGTGAACACACACTCGCAGACTTATAGGCGTTTTCGAGGCCGGCGGGCGGGAAATAGCAAAGGCCCCTTAAAATCATGGCCGCTTGCGAGGCCAAATACACTCTTGTAAGATTAACCCGAGCCTTTCGGGGCGAAATGACGGTCAAAGAGACCACGGACGGTCCGAAGTACAGCGCGCATCGACTGGCAAAACAGGAAAGGCCGGATACGCTCAGGGTGCTTCAGGGCTGGCCCGAGCCGCCCTCTATCACCAGCACGTTTCACGGCCTTCCACTATCAATGTTAAAGGACGAACCAGGCGACGTCAATGACTCAAAACGGTTCTATGCATTGGGATTTCGGTCCTGAGTATCGGGCCGCAGGGCTTTTCAGCAGGGCGCTCCAAATCTTTTTGACGAGGACATTGGATCAGCCTATGATCGAAAGATACGACAGGGCCGGGGATTGCCCCGGGCTTCGGATCAAGGCATTACAATGAAAGTCTGCATCATCGCCAGCGGCACGCGGGGGGACGTCCAGCCGGCCCTGGCCCTGGGGCTGGCCCTGGTCCGGGCGGGCCACGAGGTGCGGTTCGCCGGAGCGCCGGAGGACGGCCCCTGGGTCCAGTCGCGGGGCCTGGAGTTCATGCCGGTCGGGGACAGCATCCGGGGCTTTGTCGAAAAGCATCCCCGCCTGGACCGGCCGATGGATTCCATCCGGCTGCTGGGATTTCTCGATCGCCAGGCCGAGCGTCTGTTCCGGGAACTGCCCGAGGTCATGCACGGTGCGGACCTGGCCGTGGCCTATTTCATCAATCACGCCGCGCAGAGCGTGGCCGAAGCCCTGGGCCTGCCCTGTCTGACCCTGGCCACGTTTCCCCAGATGCTGCCTTCGGCCGAATACCCGCCGGTCATCGTCAAAAACCAGCGGCTGCCCCGGGGACTCAACCGGCCGGCCTGGACCGTCACCATGGCAGTCAATGACTTCGCCTTCCTGGGGACCATCAACAGATATCGAAGGGGACTGGGCCTGGGCCGTATCCAAAATTTCTGGGACCACGCCCTGGGACGACTGACGATTCTGGCCACGGACCCGCTTTTGAGTCCCATGCCTCCCGACATTCAAAGGCCGTACCGGCAGGTGGGGCATCTGCCCTTGAAGGACGGGCCGGGGCTGGAGGCCCCCCTGGAGGAGTTCCTGGCCCGAGGCGGTCCAGTGGTGTACGTCGGTTTCGGAAGCATGCCCGAACAGGGCCGTAATATCTGGGCGGCCGTCCTGGCCGCCGTCCGCTCCCTGGGACTGCGGGCCGTCCTTTCCGGCGGGGGATCGGGAATGCCGGAGATCGAGCCGGCGGCCGACGTCATGGTCGCCGAAGACGTGGACCACGCGGCCCTGTTTCCCCGGCTGGCGGCCGTGGTCCATCACGGCGGGTCGGGCACCACGGCCACGGCCGCCCGGGCCGGCGCGCCCCAGGTGATCGTCCCTCACATCATGGACCAGTTCTACTGGGCGGAGCGGATCGCAAGCTTGAAGCTCGGACCGCGGCCCATTCCCCGCACGGCCCTGAACGCCCGCAGGCTGGCCGAGCGCCTCGGCCAATGCCTGTCCCATGGAGCTTACTCGGAAAACGCCCGCCAGGCGGCCCGGGAACTGAACCAAATAGACACCGGGGCGGCCGCCGTCGAGGTCATCGAGTCAGAATACCCGTTTGCCTGACCGCCCGGGTTTGGCGGCGGGGCTTGATCTTTCCGGATCGGCATGGTAAGTGATATTCACTTAATCGTTGACAGGCCGGGACGAATCCGGTATAGGACCTGAAAGGGACGTTGGTTTTATTTCAAGTTTTATTTGGACGTTATATCGAAAACCCATCCACAGGTCGACGGGATGGCCCCTATCCGGGGGGCGGAAAACCGGCCGTTGGATCGAGTCAAAATCCGGTCCGGGGAGACCGGGCGGTGAATGACGCTCAATCCCCGGGTTAAAAGAAAGGAAGGTTTCCTATGTCATCGAGAACACAGGCGCTCATGGTCGACACCCCCATCAAGGCCCTCCAGGTGGCCCTGGACGCCTTGAGCGAGGATGCGCGCGCGACGCGGCCGGGCTATGTCTGGACCCTGGACCTCGAGCGGGCCCGGCTGCTGACCGAATCGTACCGCCGGACGGAAAACCAGCCCATGGCTCTGCGGCGGGCCAAGGCCCTGGCCCACATCCTGGAGCACATGACCGTGTACATCCGGCCGGGAGAAATGGTCGTGGGAAACTATGCCTCGAACCGGGATTCCGTGCCTTTCTACCCCGAACTGTCCTGGAAATGGATTCAGCGGGAGACGGCCGAAGGCCAGGTCTACAGCGGCATGCTCGACGACGAGGGCCGCCGGGAACTGGCCGAGATCGGAGAGTACTGGGGCAACAACGCCATCCACCACATGCTCAGGCGGTATCTGCCCGGCGAGCTCAACGAGGTCTTCTACGTCTTCAACTTCGAGGCCTCCACGCCCAACTACGAGAAGATTCTCCAAATCGGCCTGAAAGGCGTATTGGAGGAGGTCCGCCTGCGCACGGCCCGGCTGGAGCAGGATTACATGGACGAGACCATGACCGGCGAGGATTACGTGCGGCGGCATGACGAACTCGAAGGCATGCGGATCACTCTCGAGGCGGCTTCGGCCTGGTCCAAGCGGTACGCGGCCCTGGCCAGGGAACTGGCGGCCGGGGAAAAGGACCCGCAACGGAAACGGGAACTGGAATTCATTGCCCAGACCTGCGAGCGGGTGCCGGAACATCCGGCCCGGACCTTTGCCGAGGCCCTGCAGAGCTACTGGTTCATCCACCTGATCATCAATTTCATCGACCTGCCCCAGGTGGGCAGCGGCATCCGTTTCGACCACGTTTTCGGCCCGTATTTTGACGCGGACGTCAAGGCGGGGCTGCTGACCCGGGAACAGGCCCAGGAATGGGTCGAGTTCGTGTTCGTCAAGTTCCAGGAGACCGGTTTTCTGCACGCCCCGATCTGGTCCGGGTTCGGGGGCGGGGCCCTGGGATTTCAGACGGTGACCATCGGCGGGGTGGACGAACACGGCCGGGACGTGACCAACGAGATGTCCTACATCGTTCTGGACGCCACCCAGAGCGTCCGGGCCATCGTGCCTCCCCTGGCCTTGAGGTGGCATGACGGGATTCCCCGCAAGCTGGTGGACAAGGCCATCGAGGTCATGGCTTCGGGCATGCCCCAGCCGGCCATTTTCAACGACAAGGTCAACATCGTCCGGCTGGTCAACCTGGGCTGCCCCCTGCACCACGCCCGGAACTACTCGATCAACAACTGCATGGTCCCGACCGTGCCGGGCAAGAATTTCAGCCACATTTCGGCCTGGGCCAGCGGCGTGCCGCTGCCTCTGTGCATGACCACGGCTTTGGGCATCGACCACATCTTTTACAAAAAGGCGGGCAAGACGGTCCTGGACCCCGAGCGGATCGGGTCCATGGAAGCGCTGATGGACGCAACGTTGGAAAACTACCGCTGGGTCATCCAGCGCCTGGTCCTCACCGGCAACATCGCCGACGCCCTGTACCGGGACTTCGCGCCCCGTCCCTTCCTGTCCTCGATCATCGACGACTGCATCGAGCGGGCCGAGGACGTGCGGGACTGGAACTACCTTCCGGACTATCGGGACGTGACCCTGTTCGGTCTGAACACCCTGGCCGACTCGATGGCCGCGGTCAAGAAGGTGGTCTTCGAGGACAAGATCGTGACCATGGCCGAACTGGTCGAGGCCCTCAAGAAGAACTGGCAGGGGTTTGAATCGTTGCACAAGGCCTGCCTGGAAGCGCCCAAGTTCGGCAATGACGACGATTACGTGGACATGATATCGAGGGAACTGGGCCGCCGCATCGCCGAGGCGACCATGGACTGCAAGACCAACCGGAACACGCCGGTCATACCCGACGGCACGGCCGCGACGGCCTGGTGGAGTTTCGGCCGGGTCTGCGCGGCCACGCCGGACGGCCGGTCGGCCGGCGACGCCTTCAATGACGGGTCCATATCCCCCATGGCCGGCCGGGACAAAAAGGGGCCGACCGCGGTCCTCAAGTCCGTGGCCAAGGTGGACCCGCTTCTGACCTGGAACCAGCTCTTCAACCAGACCATCATGCCCGACTACCTGACCGGCCACAATGCCGAGCTCTTTGCCGCGTACCTGAAGACCTTCGGCGACCTGGGCATCCATCACGTCCAGTTCACCACGGTCAGCCGGGACATCCTGGAAGACGCCCAGGCGCATCCGGAAAATTATCCGACGCTCCAGGTCCGGGTGGCCGGGTTCGCCGCCTACTTCATCGACCTCGACCGGCACCTCCAGGACTCGATTATCGCCCGGACGCCGCAATGCCTGTAACCCGGCTTATTCATGAAGAAAAGATTGGATGGGGAGGAAATTGATTTCTTAAGGAATGACTCGTAAAGTTCATAGGTTGAATCTAAGCGCGAAGTCTGAAATGAAAATGATCGAGACAATCATTTTCTTCACCCAAGGCTGCGCCGGATCAGCACATGGGCGGTGTCAGAAGGGGTTCGCAGTATTACAATACAGCTTCACCCCTTCTTCCTTGCCCACGCACTAATACGGCTTCGTGAATAAGCCGGGCAGGCCTTCGGAGCCCGGGCGCGTTCCGCCTCCTCGCCGCCGAGACCCGGCGGCCGGGGGCGGGCGCCCCGGGTTCCCCGGCCTCTCGGCCCCGGAACCGGTCCACGAAAGGAAAACGCATGACCTGCCCGAACCATTCGGGTGACGCCGCCCCCGGCCGGGTCGAGGGCATGATCTTCAGCATCCAGCGCTTCAGCCTTCAGGACGGCCCCGGCATCCGGACCACGGTCTTCCTCAAGGGCTGTCCCCTGCGATGCCTGTGGTGTTCGAACCCGGAGTCCCAGCGATCGGAACCGGAACTCCTGTTCCGTATCCGGAACTGCCAGGCCTGCGGCACCTGCGCCCGGGTCTGCCCGGCGGGGGCCGTGGTTTTTGAAGACGGCGCGCCCCGTCTGGACCGGGACCGCTGCGATCTCTGCCTGGAATGCGTCAAGGCCTGTCCGGGCCAGGCCCTCGAAGTCAGCGGCCGGCGCATGGGCCTGGACGAGGTGGTCGATGAGGCCTGCCGGGACGAACCCTTTTACAACAACTCGGGCGGGGGAGTGACCCTTTCCGGCGGGGAGCCGCTGTTTCAGCCGGAATTCACCCTCGGTTTCATGAGGCAATGCCGGGACCGGGGCATCCGGACCGCCCTGGACACCTGCGGCCACGCTCCCGGCGAGTTCCTGGCCCGGGTCCTGGAGCATACGGACCTGGTCCTGTTCGACCTCAAGCACCTGGACCCCGAAGCCCACCGACGCGGCACCCGGTTGGACAACGAACTCGTTTTGCGCAACCTGTACCACACCCTGGACTCCGGCCGGGTCCGGGTCTGGGTCCGCATTCCGGTCATTCCGGGCTTCAACGACAGCGAGGCCTTTTTCGAAAAACTGGCCCGGGCCCTGAAAGGACGGCCGGTGGAAAAGGTCTCCCTGCTGGGTTACCACGAATGGGGCCGGACCAAGTATCAGGCCTTGGGGCGCGAGTATCCCCTCGACGGAACCGGAGCCCTGGCCAAGGACAGGCTCGAACCCCTCCGGGCCGTGCTCGACGCGGCCGGCCTGCCCGTGACCATCGACCATTAGCCCGGATTTCTCACCAGCTTCCTGCCGCGGCCGGGAAATCCTTGCTGCAACGCTCGTTTCGAAGATTTTGGTCCTCAACATATCGCCCTGATATGCCTGCGGCCAAAATCTCCTCCAACTTCGCGTTTCGCTAATGATTTCTCGACCTCGCTACGGAACCCGGTGAGAAATCCGGGCTAGCACCGGCCTTTCCGCCCGTGGTTCAGCAGTTCAATCGCCGTTTGCTGGTTTCAAGGCCATGGGGCGTTCCCAAGCCGGAGCTTGGGAACGAGCGGTGAACATGCGGGGCGGGACGGCCGGCCTGGACCCCGAACTCGGACTCGACCCGGCTCAGGGCCTGGCCGAACCCCTCGACCATGTCGTCGATCTGTTCCCGGGTGATGATCAAGGGCGGGCCGAAGAGGGCCAGGTCGCCGGCCCGGCCCCGGTCGCAGCCGCCCGAGGGCAGAAATATCACCCCGTTTTCCAAAGCGGCCCGGTAAAGCCGGAGGTGGAATTGCCGCGCGGGATCAAAGGTTTCCCGGGTGGTTTTGTCCCGCACGAACTCGAGACCCCACATCAGGCCCAGGCCCCGGACGTCGCCCACCGACGGGTGATCCAGGAGGGTTTTCAACCGTTGGCCCAGGTATTGTCCCATGGAGGCCGCCCGGGCCGTGAGGTCATGTTTGTCCATATAATCCAGGACGGCCAGTCCGGCGGCCATGCCCACGGGGTGGCCGGAATAGGACTGGCCGGCGCTAAAGCCGCCCCGTCCGGAAACCAGGGCGTCGGCCGTTTCCGGATCGATCAGGACCCCGGACAGGGGGTAGTACCCAGCGCCGGCGCCCTTGCCGAAGGTGATCAGGTTCGGCCGTCCGGGAAAATGGTCGCTGGCGAAGAACGTACCGCCGGTCCTTCCGGCCCCGGTCATGACCTCCTCGGCAATGAACAGGACGCCGTGTCGGTCGCAGATGTCCCGGATGACCTGGAAATATCCGGCCGGCGGATGAGCGGCGCCCAGGGCGCTTCCGACCACCGGTTCGGCCAGGAAGGCGGACACGGTCGAAGGTCCTTCGGTCAGAATGGCGGTCTCGAGGGCAAGGGCGCATTCCAGACCGCAGGTATCGGGCCTCCGGCCGAACCAGCAGCGGTAACAGTAGGCCGGAGGCAGATGGACGAAATCGTTGAGGTAGGGCTGATAGTCGGCCCGACGGGCCGTGAAGCCGGACCAGGACAGGGCGCCCATGGTGATCCCGTGATAGCTCTGCCAGCGGGAGATGATTTTATAACGGTCCGATTCGCCGGCGGCCAGGTGGCGGGCGCGGGCCAGTTTGACCGCCGCTTCCACCGCTTCGGAACCGGAATTGGTGAAGTAGGCCCGGGCCATGGGCCGATCCGTCAGATGGCAATACCGGCCGGCCAGTTCCTCGGCCAGGGGACTGGAAAAGTGGAAGCGGTAGACATAGGCCAGGCTTTCGGCCTGGGCGGTCATGGCCCGGGGGATTTCGGCCACGCCATGCCCGCAGTTGGCCACCAGGGCCCCGCTGCAACCATCGATGTACCGCTTGCCCTGCCGGTCGTAAAGGTAGAGGCCCTCACCCCGGGCCGCCTGAGGAAAGGGACGATTCAGGTCCTGGTTGATCAAATACCGACCTTCCGACAAGGCGCACCTCCTGATTGGAATCGTTATTGTCAGAGGAAATCCCCCAGCCCGCTGAGCCCCGGTTCGCTGGGCGGGCCTTTGACGAGTTCGTGAACCGAGGCTGCCAGCCGCCGGACGCCTTCCCGGATTTGATCCGGCTCGACCTGGCTGTAACTGATCCGGAAGGCATTGATGAAACGGTGGTCCCGGTCCATGTACGGACCGGGAATAAATGACACCCCCTGCTCCACGGCCAGAAAGTACAGGGCCACGGAAGAATACCCCGGGGGCAGCCGGACCCACATGTTGAAGCCGCCCGGCGGGGTGGTCCATTCGACTCCCTCGGGCATATTGTTGCCGAGAGCCTCGATCATGACGTCCCGCCTTTGCCGATACCGCTTCCGGACCGAGGCCAGATGATCGTCGTACGCGCCGGACCTCAAGGCGGAAAGCACCACGGCCTGGGGCAGCGTGGCCGTGCCCTGGTCCATGGCCTTTTTCAGGGAGGCCAGGCCGCGAACGCGTTCCGGCGTGGAAACCAGCCAGCCCACCCGAAGGCTGGCCAAAAAGGACTTGGAAAAAGAGCCGACCATAATGGAGTGGTCCAGACCTGCCTCCAAAGCCAGCATGGGCGGTGCGACTCCCTCGAACCGAAGATCGTGGAAAATCATATCCGTGACAAAGACCATTCGGTGCTCCCGTCCCCAGGCTGCCAGTGTGATCGTCCGGTCCGGAGCCAGGTCAAGGCCCATGGGGTTGTGCAGTTCAGGGCAGATATAGAAAAGGCCCGGCCGCTCGTCGGAAAACCGGCCCAGACGCCCGAGTTCCGGTCCGTCCGGGTCCCGGGGCACGGATTCGGCATATCGGTCAAAGGCTTCAAACGCGCCGGGCACCCCGGTGTAGCACGGGGTCTCGTACAGAATCCGATCCTCGGGTCCGGCCGCCTGGGCGATGAGGGCCAGGGCCTGTTGGCTGCCGCTGGTGACGAGAATATGGTCCGGTGTGACCGAAAGGCCCCAGGAGCGGAAATACCGGGCCAGCTCCTCCCGGAACGAAGGCAGGCCGGCCGGTTCCAGAGTGCTCTGGTGGACTTCGGGTACATCGGCCAGGGCCCGGCCGGTCATCTCCTCCAAAAGCCCGGGCCTGATCGAGTCGGGGGCCGGAAAACCCGAGGTGAAGCGGATCACGCCGGGGCGGTCTTGCAGCACGAAAAGGCCCTCCAGGCTCCGGGCGATGTCCGTCCGCAGGCGCTGGGCCGCCAGGCGCACCTCGGGGTCGACGGACGGCGCCGATGGGGGCGGGGCAGGGGCGAGAGGCTCTTGGCTCCCGGCCGGTTCCGGAGCCAGGACGAACGTGCCCCGACCCACCTGACTGAACACTTTTCCCGATTTGATCAGGTCCTCATAAGCCCGCCGGACCGTGCCCTGGGTCACGCCCAGGCCGGTGGCGAAGGCGGCCACGGTGGGCAACCGTTCTCCGGGGCCCAGCCGCCCGTTCCGGATGGCGGCCATGAGGGCGTCGCGTATCTGGGCGTACAAGGGCTGGTCGGCTTCCCGGTCGATCCGTATGGCTATCATGGGCATCTCTCGTAAAATTAATATGGGATTAATACCGTATTAAATTGGCCGAGTCAAGAGGTTTTCCGTCAACCGGTGGGAACGGCCCCTGCCGGCGGAGGCGAAAAGCGATCCGTATCCGGACTCAGGCGCCGGCCGGGCTTTTCCCGGGGACGCCTGGCGCCGCCCCGACCTCCCGGGGCTTTTGACCCGATTCATGTCTGGGGATTGAAAGGGTAAATCCGGCGGATAAACGTTAAGTGTTACTAAACAATACGCGTGTAGCGCAGATGAACGGAACAATAAATAAATTTATCAAAATCAAATATATAAAATGTATATTGAAAATCTTTTTGACAAGATTTTCGGTTCAGTATATACTTGAGGCAACCTTGAAACAGACCCAGCGGCACCGCCTGCCCCATCCAAGCCAGGCCGGGATGCAAACCATGAAAATCCGGGAACTGATCGAAAAAACCGGCGTACCCAAGCAGACCATCCACTACTACGTCCGCTCCGGTCTCCTGCCCAAGCCCCGCAAGCTCGGACCCAACTCCGCCGAATACAGCACCGTCCATGTCGAACGCATCCAGCTCATCAAGCAGCTTCAGGAAAACTTCTTTCTGCCCCTGTCCGTCATCAAGAAGGTCCTCAAGAAGTACAAACGGGGCGTGGACAGCCAGGCCCTGTTGAAGATCAAGACCGGATATTTCCGCCCCCTCGACCAGCTTCTGGCCGGCCGGGTCCGGGGCGAAGACACTTTTTTGCGGGCCACGGGGCTTCGGCCCGAACGCCTGGCCCAGTACGAGACCTGGGGCATCATCACCCCGGAGTACATCGAAGGCCAGAAGGTCTATTCGTACGACGACCAGGTTATCGGCAAGGCCATCGCCCAGTTTCGTGAAATCGGCATGACGGACGAAAAGGGATTCCAACCGGACATCCTGAAAAGCCTGGTCGAGTCCTTTCGGGTTCTGGTCCAGGCCGGGGCCGACGATTTCTACCGGATGGCCGACCGGAGCATGTCTCTGGACGAGACCATCGATGTCGGCCGGCTGGCCCGCGAGGTCATGGCCACGTTCTACTACCATTTATATTACAAGCTGTCCCGCGAGATCATGGGCGAGCATCTGGCCCGGCTGACCACGCGACCCGCCGGCCAGGCGGTTCCGCCCGCGGGTGAAGACGAGCGGGACTGAAGGGGCCGGCCATCGGAGGCGAGTCGAATGCAGGCAGTCGTATTTCGGAAGGAACGGGGGCTGGTATTCGAGGACGTGATTCGTCCCGACCTGGAACCGGATCAGGTCCTGGTCCGGGTGGCTGATACCGGCTTTTGCGGTTCGGACCACACGCTGGTTCAGAGCGGCAACCTGCCCGACGGCTATATTTTGGGGCACGAGACCAGCGGAACGATCGTGGAGACGGGGCGGGACGCCCGGGAGGCGGTTCCGGGGACCCGGGTCATCATCCGGCCGACCTGGTGCGGGACCTGCCTGGACTGTCGTTCGGGGCGGCCCTACTTCTGCCAGAACAACCGGCGTTCCATCGGCATCGGCGACCTGCCCGGCGCCTTTGCCGAATATATCCGGGTCTATCCTTCCATGCTCATCGAGGTGCCCGAGGGGGTCGATTCACGCAACGCCGCCCTGGCCGAAGCTTTTGCCGCTTCCCTGCACGCCGTGGCCGTCACCGGCAAGAAGGGCGGGGCCGTGCTGGTGATCGGGGGCGGCACCATCGGGCTGGCTCTGGTCCGGCTGCTGAAAATCCTGGATTTCGGCCCGGTGGCGCTTTCCGAGCCGGTCCTGGAAAAACGGGAACTGGCTCTCGGCTTCGGCGCGGACGCGGTCATCGATCCTCTGACCGAAAACCTGGGCCTTCGGGTCTTCGAAACCACCAACGGGACCGGTTTCGAGACGGTCTTCGAATGTTCCGGCGTGCCGGCCTGCGTCCAGGCGGCCCTGGACGCGGCTGCCCGGGGCGGAACGGTCTGCGTGGTCAGCGTGATTAGCCGGCCGGTGGAAATACCGCCGATCCTGCTCAATTTCAAGGAGGTCTGGCTGACCGGCTCGTATTCGAACACCCACGAGGAGAATCGCCGGGTCCTGGGCTGGATGGCCGAAGGCCGGCTGGACGGCCGGCCGCTGATCACGGACCTGATCGGGCTGGAGGAACTGCCCGAGGTCTATCGGGATCGGATCGACACGGGCCGGGCCATCAAGGTGATGCTCAGGATCGGGGAGGAGTTTTGACCGCCGGCGGGTTCTGGCCGGCGACGCGGTTCGGAAAGTTATTTTGGATGAAAGGGGGTGGCGGCTTCAGCGGTGATCAGGGAACTTTTCCCGAGAAGGGACCTGACGGCGCTGAGCGAGAAGCAGGTGCAGGACGTGCGGGGCAACGAAATTTCCATGATCTCCCAGGAACCCATGACCTCGCTCAATCCGGTCTTCACGGTCGGCAGCCAGATCGCGGAAAACGTCCGGCGCCACCAGCGGGTATCGGGCCGGGAGGCCATGACCCGGGCCCTGGACGTGGCCATCCAGGCCCAGATACTCAACCTGCTCATCCGCCTGCAGAAGGACCTGGGCCTGACCTATCTTTTCATCTCCCACGACATGGCCGTGGCCCAGCACATGTGCGAAGAGATCGCGGTCATGTACCTGGGTTGGATCGTCGAGCAGGCCGGCCGGCGGTCCCTGTTCGCGCGGCCGATGCACCCATACACCCAGGCCCTGCTCTCGGCCCTACCCAAGATCGATGCCGAAGGGAAACGCCGGGAAAGGCCGGAATTGAGGGGCGACCCGCCCAGCCCCATCGATCCGCCTTCCGGCTGCCGGTTTCACACACGCTGTCCGCTGGCCTCGGGCATCTGCCGGCGCGAAGTGCCCCAGTTCAAAGAAGTGTTGCCCGGACACCGGGTGGCGTGCCATAAAGTGTCTCGGAAGACCGAAGCCCTGGACCGTCTGAGTATGGACCGGCTGGAGGCCTGAGCGGACAGCCGGGTATCGACCGGGACTCATGCGAGGGGAGGCGCCCGGCCGGGCCGAAAAAATCGGAACCAGGCGGAAGACGCCGGAATCAAGGAGGTTGCCAAATGCAGTTCACCAAGGAACAGTTGTTGAAGCTCTATTCCAATCTGGTCCGCACCAGGGCCTTCGATCAGGCGGCCGTTCGTCTGAACGCCGAGGGAAAACTGTTTTCATTCTATCATCCCGCCCTGGGGGGGGAAGCGCCCGGTGTGGGCGGGACGACCTTTCTCCGTAAGGACGACGTCGTTTATCCGCACCTGCGCGGCCATGGATTTCCTCATTTGATCGGCAAGGGCTGCGATCCCAAGACCTACCTGGCCGAACACTGCGGCCGGGCCACCGGATCGGGCAAGGGCCTGGGCGGCGTCCACGCCGAATACCCGGAACTGGGGATTTTCGGAGGCGGGGGGACCATCGGTTCGGCCTTTCCCGTTTCCGTGGGCTGGGGCGTGGCGGCCAAGAAAAACGGGTGGGGACAGGTCGTGGTCTGCTTTTTCGGCGACGGCTCCTCCAACCGGGGCACCTTTCACGAGGCGGCCAACATGGCCGCGGTCTGGAAGCTGCCCGTGGTCTGGGTCTGCGAAAACAATGGCGTGGCCCAGTACGTCCCGATCAAGGATGCCTATCCCCTGGACGACATCGCCAGCCTGGGGGCCGGGTACGGCATGCCGGCGGTCGTGGTGGACGGCCAGGACGTCGTGGCCGTGGCCGAAGCGGTCATGGCCGCGGTCGAGCGGGCCCGGGAGGGGCACGGGCCGTCCCTGGTCGAGTGCAAGACCCTTCGTTTCGGGGCCCATGGCATCGGCAACCCGGACAAGATTCACGGCCAGCCCCGCGATCCGGAGGAACTCGAAGCCATGCGCCGGCGCGACCCGGTGGAACTGTTCCGGAGTCGTCTGCTGGAGCAGGGGGTTTTGACTCCCGAGGACATCGAACGGATCGATGGTGAAGCCCAGCGGGAAGTGGAAGAAGCCCGCCGTTTTATCGATGAAAGCCCGTCGCCGGACGACCCGAGCCTGTTGGACCGGGCCTTGTACGCGGATTGAGGAAGGAAGTGCCGTCATGAGAGAATTGATGTATCTGCAGGCCATCAACGAGGCCCTGGCTCAGGAGATGAGACGGGATGAAAAGGTCTTTATGATCGGTGAAGGCATCCAGACCGGGACCTTCGGGACCACCAACGGCCTGGTCGATGAGTTCGGCCCGGATCGTATCATGGACGCGCCCCTGTCGGAAACGGCCATCGCCGGCGTGGCCGTGGGGGCCTCCCTGATGGGCTATCGCCCGGTGGCCGATCTCATGTTCGCCGATTTCATGTATGTCTGCGCCGACGAAATCTTTCTCAAGGCCGCCCAGTGGCGCCTGATCCAGGGCGGCACCCAGAAGCTGCCCTGCGTCTTCATGGCCAACATCGGCGGGTACCGCCAGTTGGGCAACGAACATTCCCAGTGTCCGTTTCCCCTGGTCCTTCACAGCCCGGGGCTCAAGCTGGCCGTGCCCTCGAACCCTTACGACGCCAAGGGCCTGCTCAAGGCCGCCATCCGGGACAACAACCCGGTGGTATACTTTTTCCACAAGGGGCTGCTGGGCCTGAAGGGGCCGGTCCCCGAAGACGACTACATCGTTCCCTTCGGCCAGGCCGAAGTCAAGCGGGAAGGGACGGACGTGACCGTGGTGGCGACCTCTTTCATGGTCTTCTGGGCCATGGCCGCGGCCGAGGTGCTCAAGGACCGGATCAGCATCGAGGTCATCGACCCCAGGACGCTAGAACCGCTGGACACCGAAACCATCTTCAATTCGGTCCGGAAGACCGGCCGCCTGGTCATCGTCGACGAGGACAAGGCCCGTTGCGGGTTTGCCGGCGAGCTGGGCATGCAGGTCATGGAGAATCTCTTCGACTACCTGGACGCGCCGGTCAAACGGGTCTGCGCGGCCAACTACCCCCTGCCCGGCGGGGCCATGGAAAAGTACGTTCTGCCCCAGCCCGAACAGATCATGGCCGCCATCGAGGAAGTCGCCCGATGACGGTCAATCGGGCCTACGACCGGCCCGCGGCCACGGTCCACCCCAGGCTGACCGAACACTCGAAGAAGATGGAACAGAAGGTCTACCGGGTCGCGGAGGGCTACTATCTGGCCGTGGGGTACGGCATCGCCAACACCCACATGATCGTGGGCGACGACGGGGTGATTATCATCGACCCGGTCGAGGACGTGGTCAAGTGCCGGAGGATACGGGAGGACTTCCGCCGCATCGCCGACAAGCCGGTCAAGGCGGTCATTTACACCCACAATCACGCGGATCACGTCTGGGGCGTCAAGGGCTTCGTCTCCGAGGAGGAAGTCAAGGCCGGCCGCTGTCAGATCATCGCTCATGAAACCATGCTCGATAACTTCATCGTGACGGCTACCGGCGGCATCGGCGTGATCCTGGGCATCCGAAGCAACTACAGCTTCGGAAGCTACCTGGAACTCGGGCCGGGCGGACGGATCAACAACGGCATCGGCCCGGACATCCTGATCCAGGAAACCTCCTTCATCGTCCCGACCCTGACGGTCAAGGACCGTCTCGATCTGGAGGTGGCCGGGGTCAGGATGGAGATCATCTGGGTGCCCAGCGAGTGCGACGACGAGATCGCGGTCTGGTTCCCGGACCTCAAGGTCCTGTGCAGCGCCGAGGTTATCCAGGGGGAGACCTTTCCCAACCTCCATACCATTCGGGGCACCCGCTACCGCGATCCCCGACAGTGGTACAAGAGCATCGACGTGCTGCGCCGCTACCCGGCCGAGTGCATGGCCCCTTCCCACGGACGTCCGGTTTACGGCTCCGACGAGGTGGCCGATGTGCTGACCGCCTACCGGGACGCCATCCAGTTCGTGCACAACCAGACCATCCGGTACATGAACCAGGGCTGCACGCCGGACGATCTGGCCGGAATGGTGGCCTTGCCGGAACATCTGGCCGACCATCCCTGGCTGGGCGAGTTCTACGGCACGGTCAAGCATTCGGTCCGGGAAATCTACCAGGGGGAGATCGGCTGGTTCGAGGGCGACCCGACCACCCTGGACCCGACGCCTTCCGTCGAGTCGGCCGCCCGCCACGTCGAACTCATGGGCGGCCGGGACCGGGTGACGGGGGAGGCCCGGCGGGCCCTGGAGTCCGAAGACTACCAGTGGGCGGCCGAACTGGCCACATACGTGATCCGGGTGAACCGGGAGGACCTGGAGGCCCGGGAGATCAAGGCCGCCGCCCTGCGGCAACTAGGCTTCCAAACCCTGAACACCAACTGGCGCTGCTGGTATCTGACCTCGGCCCTGGAACTCGAGGGCGTACCGTTCGACTATTCCCAGGCCATCCAGGCCACGGATGTGGTCCGGGCCCTGCCGGCGGCGGTCAAGGTCGAGGCCATGTGTCTGAGGCTGGCCGCGGAAAAGGCCCTGGACGTCCGCCTGACCATGGGGTTCCATTTTCCGGACCTCGGGGAGAGCTATGCCCTCGAGATACGCCGGGGAGTGGCCGAGTTTCATCCCGAGCCGCCGGAACGAACCGACGTGTCCGTTACCATGGACGACCGCTACCTGGCCGACATCATTCTGGGGCTGGCCTCGTACGAGGAGGGCATCCAGACGGGTCGGATTCAGGTCCAGGGGGATTTGAACGACCTGGTCCGGTTCTTCGGGTGCTTCGACCGACCGCGTTCCGCCCGGGAAATCGCGCTCACGCTGCGCTGAAGCCGGAACGGCTGGTCCTCGAAACACGGATTTCAGTTCCATGTGGAGGAATGATCATGTCCGATGATTTCAGGGGGAGAACCGCTCTGATTACCGGGGCCGGCAAGTTCACCGGCATCGGTTACGGCATTGCCGCAGGAATGGCCGCTCTCGGGGCCAACGTGGTCTTGACCGACCTGGATCGACCTCCGGAAGGAGACTCTTTCATCAAGTTCGGTTCCCTCGATGAGATGGGGCGCATCGTCGAACGGCTCGAGGCCGATCATGGAATCGAGGCCCTGGCCCTGGGCATGGACGTGACCCGGACCGATTCGGTCGAGGCGGCCATGGCCGCGGTCCGGGAGCGTTTCGGCCGTCTGGACTTCCTTTTCAACAACGCCGGCGGCGCGCCGGGCGCGCCCAGCCCGGTCCACGAATACGACGAAACCGGCTGGCTCAAGACATTCGACATCAACGTCCATGGCGTATATCGCGTCTGTAAGGCGGCCGTGCCCCTGATGAAAGGCCGGGCCTCGGCCATCGTCAACATCGCCTCCCGGGCGGGCAAGACCCCGGCCCGGCTGAACGGGGCCTATTCGGCCTCCAAGGCCGCGGTCATCATGGTCACCAAGGTCATGGCCCAGGAACTGGCCGAAGAGGGCATCCGGGTCAACGCGGTCTGTCCCGGGCTGATCAAGACCGACCTCCAGGAAGGCAACCTCGCCCTCAAGGCCATAGTCTTCAGCACCTCGGTCGAGGAGGCCGAGAACCGGATGACCGGGATGGTGCCCCTGGGCCGCATGGGCACGATCGACGAAGTGGCCGACCTGTGCGCCTACCTGGTTTCCAGCCGGTCTTCGTACATCACGGGACAGGCCATCAACATCGGCGGCGGGATGCTGATGGAACTCTGAACCGAACCGGCCAACGTCAGTCCGGGCGGCCTCTCGCCGGCCGGGATCGGCGGCCGAATGAACTCAGCCCTCTTCCGGCGCCGCGGCATCGGCTGCAAGGCCTTGGTTACTATTCAGTGGTTGGCGGCAACGTAGGACCGCCCTGTCGCGGCCTTTGGCCTGAGGACTCCGGCTGCCGCCATTTTCATATATAGTAAGGGACTCGGCGCCGGAGTCGTCCTTCGGCCAAAGGCACCGCGGGCGGCTGAAAAACGATATGTCCCGATTCATTGAATGGTTACGGGCCTTGCCGGAGACATGTGGAATTAATTCCGGATTTGTATTAACATGGCTCGGACCGGACCCATCGTACCGACCGTAGACGCGACCGAATCAGGGGGTGTTCGATGAATGCGCCTTTCGAGATGGGCTATTTTGTGGCCTTCGGCTTTATCGGCCTTTGCATATTCGCCGGTGTCCTGCTCAGGGCCAAGATCAAACCGCTCCAGAACTTCCTGATTCCGGCCTGCATGATCGGCGGAGTGATCGGCATGATACTGGTCAACCTGGGAATCGTGCCGCTCGACGAGGGGCTTTTCCAGGCCATCGCCTATCATTTTTTCATCATTTCCTTCATCTCCATCGGGTTGACCGGCCGGGAAGCGGGGCCGGAAAAACCCGGGCGGGGCAAGCAGATCATCCGGGGCGCCCTGTGGATGGGGCTTATCAACGGCGGTTCCATGGCCTCCCAGGCCTTTCTCGGCTGCCTGCTGGTGCTGATTCTGGGCTGGATCGGCCTGGGGACCCCGCTCCAGATCGGGCTGTTCCTGCCCCTGGGCTTCACCCAGGGCCCGGGCCAGGCCCTGGCCGTGGGCAAGGCCTGGGAAGCGGCCGGGCTGGCGCATGCCGTGCCGATCGGTCTGAGTTTTGCCGCCATGGGCTTTTTCTTCGCCCTGTTCGTCGGCGTGCCCCTGATCAACTGGGGCATCCGAAAGGGCTACACCCAGATGGGCCGGGCCGAACTGCCCGAGTGCTTCCGTGTCGGCATCTACGGCCAGGACGAGGTCTGCGAAGCGACCGGGCTGATGACCACGCATTCGGGCAACGTGGACTCCCTGGCCTTCCAGTCGTCCGCGGTGGGCATCGCCTACCTGCTGGCCTACCTGGTCTATGTGCTTCTGGAAAGTCTGTTCGGAGCCCTCGGCGAAGCCTTCTGGGGATTCTTCTTTATCGTGGGCCTGTTCACGGGCATCCTGATCCGGGTGATCATGCAACGGGCCCGCGTCGGCTATCTCCTCAATCCCCAGACCCAGAACCGGATCACCAACCTGGGGGTCGACGTGCTGATCACGGCGACCCTCATTTCGGTCAAACTATCGGTGGTCTGGGACAATATCGTCCCCCTCCTGGTCATTTCCCTGATCGGCGGCGGCTGGACCACGTTTTACATGCTCTATTTCGGGCGACGGATGGGCGAGTTGGGATTCGAACGCATGAGCGTGCAGTACGGCTGCAACACCGGCACGGTCTCCACCGGTCTGCTGCTTCTGCGCGTGGTCGATCCGGAGTTCAAGACCTCGGTTGCCCTGGAAACCGGCATATACGCGATTTTCGCGCTGCCCCTGATCCTGGCCGTCATGGTCCTGATCGTATATTCGGGCCAATGGGGCCTGAACGTATTTCATCAGATGGGCATCTACCTGGCCCTGTTCGTCCTGGTTCTGGTTCTGTTGAAAGTCTTCAAACTCTGGGGCAAGCGGGCCTGGTAGGCGGCCGGGTCAGGGCCGCGGGCGGCATGGGCGGAGTTTTTATTTTTTCTTCAAAACCATGGCTTCGAGTCGCTTGACGCGGTCCTGGTAGGCGAGGTTTTCCGGATCGAGGCGCAGGGCCTCGCGGGCGTCGGCCAGGGCCAGATGCAGGTCCCCCTTCGAGGCCCAGGCCAGGCCCCGGTTGTAATGGACCACGGCCCGGCCGGGGTCGAGTTTGAGGGCACGGTCGTAGTCGTCGATGGCCCCGGCGTCGTCCTTGAGCGCGAACCGGGCGTCTCCCCGCCGAATGAAGGCTTCCGGATCGTCCGGGGCCAGGTCGATGGCCCGTTCGAAGTCCCCGATGGCCTGACGCGTCTCGCCCCCGGCCGCCCGGGCCTTGCCCCTGCCCAGCCAGGCCTCGGCGTCCGCCGGATCGATTTCGGTGGCCCGGGAAAAGTCCTCGTCGGCCCGGCCCGGCTCCCTGGACGCCAGCCAGGCCTCTGCCCGTCCGTAATAGGCCGCGGCCAGATTGCGGCCGGACAGTTCCCCCGAGTCGATGGCCCGGGTGTACCGGTCGAGGGCAGTCGGGTAATCGCCGTCCAGGGCGGCCCGGTTTCCGGACTGGAAGTCATCGGCCGCGCCGGCCCAGGCCACGGCCGCCAGCAGGCAAAGCCCCAAGCCGACCAATTTAATCGATCTGACGAACCGTTTCATGTTCCCCCCTGCCGGGATTATACCGCCGGACTGGACGCCGGGGCAAGCCCGTGCTAATCTGAAAACCTGTTTCCGTCAAATCCGGTTCGTCTAGAACGCGCCTTGGGCCTTGAGGTTCCAGCCGCGCGTGGCGAGGAAGGAGAGCATCATGGAACTGACCTGGTGGGGGACGGCCGGCTTTCGCGTCCGGTCCGGAGATGACGTGTTTCTGATCGATCCGTATCTGACCCGCAACGCGGCCGCCCGGCCGGCCCAACCTCTTGGCCCCTCGGACGTGTCGGACGGGACCCGCATCTTTTTAAGCCACGGGCACTTCGATCACATCCAGGACGTTCCGGCCATCGCCGCCCGGACCGGGGCGGAGGTCTACTGCTGCCCCGCGGCCGGCGGGACCCTGGTCGGAAACGGGCTCGGGACCGAACAGGTTCGGGCCGTGACCGAGGACGGCCGGCTTTTCGATTTCGAAACCTATCAGGCCCAGGCCTTTTACAGCCGCCACGTGGTGTTCGATCGTCCCCTGATCTTCAGGACCCTGCTGCGGGCCAACATCCGCTTTTTCAGTCTGATGCCCCTGATGAAGAAGTACCCCCTGGGGCAGGTCCTGAGCTGGCGTTTCACCGTGGAAGGAAAGACCGTGCATCACTTCGGCAGCGGCGGTTCGCTACCCGAGGAACTCGACCGCCTGGGCCGCCAGCCGACCGACATCCTCCTGGTCCCCTTGCAGGGCCATACGAAAATATGCGACATCGCCCTGAACTACGTCCGGGCCCTCAAGCCGGGGCTGGTCATTCCGCACCACCAGGACGATTTCTTTCCGCCGGTCTCCCAGATGGTGGACATCGAACCCTTTCTCCAGGGGGTCCGCCGGGAATGCCCCGGGACCGGGGTCCGGGTCATGAAGATGAACGAAACCGTCACGCTTTGAGAGCCGGGCGTCTATTTTCGGGACGCGGCCCGGGCCGAGGGCACGATCAGGACCTTGCCCAGTATCTTGGTCTCGAAGTCCTCGCTTTTCGAAAACAGGCGGCTCAATGCGGTATAGACCCGGCCGGCGACGGTCTGGTCCCAGAACCAGTCGTCCAGTTCGGCCCCGGTCGGAAAGCAGCGGCCGGGCTGGGCGGTTACGGCCTCCTGGTAGTAGGCTTTGAGGTCCTCGGTGGCCAGCTTGATCAGCCAGGGCAGGGCCATCTCGGGTCGAGGATTGCCCGGGGGGTCCCCTTCGAGAAAACCGGCCAGGAAGGCCCCGATCCCGCGGGGTTCCATCCGGCTCGTGCCCACGGTCGTCCGGCCCCGTTCCCTGAGGGCCAGGTTGTACCAGGTGGACAGTTGATCGATCTCGGCCAGGAAGGCCTCCGTCAGCCGGTCCCCCTCTTGCGATTGGGGCAGGGGCAGGGGGCAGGCCCAGGCCGTGGCGTCGCGACCGCCTTCAGGCGGGTCCTGGTCGAAGTCCTCGATGACCGGTCCGGCCGATGCATCGAGCAGCCGCAGTGCGGCCATGAGCACCCGGGTCTGAAACTCGGGGGCGTTGGGAGCGCCGAGAGGCCGTCCCAGTTCAAAAGGCACCCAGAGGGCCCGGGGCGGCTGAATTTTTTCGGTGTGCAAACGGATGAGGCTGATCTGGGTGGTCGGCAGGCCTTCGCTTTCCAGGTAGTGCGCCAGCGCGCCCACGGCGCGCGTGCACAGGGGTCAGACCGGGATCAGCAGGACCGCGTCGACCCGGTCCTGTTTCAACAGGGCGGCCAGATCGCGGGCCGGCGCCTCCAGTTGGGCCGGATCGGCCGCGCCCATGAAGGAGTAATGGAAATCGGCCACTCCGCCGACGGCCCCTTCCCGGGCCAGCTCGTTGAGGCGGTCCAGAGGAAAGACGAGGTTCCAGTCCTGCTGGAAACCGATCCGGTCGAAATTGACCGAGACGTGGCTCATGATCAGGTCACGGTCCAGGATCGAGGAGGGTATGACCCGGTACTCCCCGGAGATACCGGTAAAGGGCGAGTCGTCCCGGCGGTGAAGGCCGGCGGTCGAGACCAGAGCCACACGGCGCTTGGCCAGGGGCGGGCCAGCCGCCCAGGGACGCGTCGAGAACTCCGGGCAGGCGACGCGGGTCAGATACGAGCGTTCGGATTCGGGCATCAATTCCAAACGGGCCATGTTCGGTCCTCCTGTTTTCACGAGGCATGATCGGCCGGGTTATTATCCGTTCGATAGTTAAAACTACAGCCCCGCGGCCCCGGTGTCAACGTCGATCCCCGGGTTGGCGCCCGGCCGAAGGGGTTTGATGGAATCATGGGCCATGGATGTCGTTGATCGAGAAAATCCGTTGCAACCAGCTACGTTTCGGAAACGGGGCGGTAGGCGATGAAAAACCAGAACAGGAGAAAGGTCAATGTCCTCGTGGTCTCCGACGCCACCGGCATCACGGCCGAACGGGTCATCCAGGCCGTGCTGGTCCAGTTCAGCACCGACGTCGAGCCGGTCATCCGGCGCTTCGGCCACGTCAAGACCGTCGGGCAACTCCAGCGCATTCTCGATATGGCCGAAAACGAACGGGGCGTGGTTATCTACTCCCTGGTTTCCAATGATCTCCGGAACTGGATCGAACGCCAGAAGCGAAGTTGGGGCATTGAATTCATCGACCTGCTCGGGCCCCTCATCGACCGGATGATCAAGCTTTTCGGCATTTCCCCCAGCATGCACCCGGGGCTGCTGGGCCTGCTGGGCGAAGAGTCCATCCGCCTGGCCGAGTCCATCGATTTCACCATGCGCCACGACGACGGCCGGGATATCCGGACATTGGGCCAGGCAGACCTGATTATCGTCGACCTCTCCCGGACGTCCAAGACGCCGACCAGCCTCTACCTGTCCTGCAACCACAACCTGAAGGCGGCCAACGTGCCCATCGTACTCGGCGTCCGACCGCCCCGCAAAATATTTACGCTTAAAAGACCCCGCAAGGTGGGGTTCTTCATCGAGGCCAGCAAGCTGAGTTCCATCCGGCGCAGGCGCTTCAAGACGGTCCCGGTCCAGGACTGCGTGGACGTTCGGTATAACGCCCGGGAACTGGACTACTGCCGCGGGGTTTTCGATCGGATCGAGGGAATCCAGATCGTGGACGTGACCAACTGCTCCATCGAGGAAGTGTCCAAGCAGGTCATGCAGGCCTGGCCTCGGGCCGCCGGAGCGGGCCGGACAAGCATGGACTGAGCCGGAGGCACCCGGTCGGGGGCTGTGGCCTCAGGACTTCGACTGCCGCCTTGGCCGTCATGGGAACCGGGTCCGGGGCGGCCGAGTCGTCCTTCGGCCAAAGGACGCGCGGACGGCTGGAATCTGACAGGCCTCCGCTGTTTGATTGCCGCTCGGGTTGGATTTTTCTTGACAGGTTTTGTGGGGGCTTGTTAGGTTCAGTGATCGCATACACAATTCGGTAATGCCGAACAGTATTCGGCGACCATCCCAAGGTGCGCCGGCCCGGAGTGAAAATGCCGGAAAAGTCCAGGTCACGCCGACAGACGCAGCCGACCGGCCCATGGCCTGGCGTCGAGTCCGGGATGGTTCGACGGTCCGGGGCTTGTGCCCTGGAATGGACCCAGACCTTGGAGGAATGAGGCTGATGGAGGATCGATCATGGGTATGACCATGGCCGAAAAGATTCTGGCGCGGGCGGCCGGTCTGGATCGGGTGGAGCCGGGCCGGTATCTGACCGCCCGGGCGGATCGAATGATGGCCCACGAGGCCTTTGCTTTGTGCGCTCTGACCCTGCAGGGCCTGGGTTTGAAGTCCCTTGACGATCCCGACCGGGTCGTGGTCATGATCGATCACTATTTTCCGGCCCCGACGGTCCGCATGGCCGACGCCCACGTGCTCATCCGCCAGTTGGCCCGGGATTACGGCCTGCGAAACTTCCTGGGGCAGCCGGGCGTCTGCCACCAGGTCATGTGCGAGCAGGGGTTTGTCGAGCCCGGAGCGCTCATCCTGGGGACCGATTCCCACACCACGACGTACGGGGCCTTCGGTGCCGCCGGGGCCGGCATCGGGCAGACCGAGATGAGCTACGTCATGGCCACGGGCGAGTTGTGGATGATGGTTCCGCCGACGGTCCGTTTTCGTCTGGACGGCGGGCCGGCGCCGGGAGTGATGTCCAAGGACATCGCCCTGTACATCGCCGGCCGCTGGGGGACGGACGTGGCCCAGTACAAGGCCATCGAGTTCACCGGGTCGGTGGCCGAGCGGCTCAGCCTGGCCGGCCGGATGACCATGTCCAACATGGGGGTCGAGCTGGGGGCCAAGTTCGCTTTTTTCGAGGCCGACCAGCGGACCGTGGAATACTTGAAAGAGCGGGTCGGGAAACCGGTGGACGTCTTCGGACCCGATCCCGATGCGGTTTACGAAAACGAATACGAGGTGGACGTCACCGGACTCGGGCCCCTGGTGGCCTGTCCGCATAATCCGGGCCACGTCAAGCCGGTCTCGGAACTGGCCGACGTCGCGGTGGCCCAGGCCTATCTCGGTTCCTGCACCAACGGCCGCCTGGAAGACCTGGCCGTGGCCGCCCGCATCCTGGAAGGCCGCCGGGTGCATCCGGACACGCGCCTGCTTGTGGCCCCGGCTTCCCAGGAGGTGCTTCTGGAGGCCACGCGGGCCGGTTTTACGCGGACGCTGATGGAAGCCGGGGCCCATATCCTTCCGGCCGGCTGCGGGGCCTGTCCCGGCGGGCACATGGGTTTGATCGGCGCGGGGGAGTCCTGCGTCTCTTCGACCAATCGCAATTTCGTCGGCCGGATGGGCAGCGAAAAGGCCTTTGTCTATCTGGCCTCTCCGGCCACGGTGGCCGCTTCGGCCCTGAACGGCCGCATCACCGATCCCAGGGCGTTCTGGGACGAGTCCGCCGTGTGAGCGAGGTGTGACGTGGACATGAACATCCGGGGACGCGTCTGGAAATTCGGGCACGACGTCGATACCGACGTCCTGGCCCCCTGGAACAGCATGAGCCAGTCCTGGGAGGAGCGGCGGGGGGTGATCCTGCCCATCCGGCCCGGGTTTGCGGACCAGGTCCGGCCGGGCGACATCGTGGTCGCGGGCGGCAACTGGGGCTGCGGTTCGAGCCGGGAGCAGGCCGCCGAGAACATGAAACTCCTGGGGCTGGCGGCGGTGGTGGCCGAATCCTTCGGCCGGATTTATTTTCGCAACTCGATCGCCATCGCCCTGCCGGCCGTCGTCTGCGAGGGCGTTCACGCGGCCTTCGAAGAGGGTGACGAACTGGAACTGGAGCTGGATACCTGCCGGGTCCGCAATGTGACCCGGGGGCTCGAACTGGCCGGCCGTCCCTACACCCGGGAGATGCTGGAGATTATCGGCAAGGGCGGGCTGATGAACCTGCTCAAGGAAAGACTGGCCGAAAAGA
>JAHJTB010000404.1 GCA_018830135.1 Pseudomonadota bacterium
CGATCTCCCAGCCCGCCTCGGCCAGGGACTTCAATTCGGACCAGTCCAGCAGATCGAGCCTCGGTTCCCCCTTGGGCTCGTCCCAGCGGTTGTACTCTCCCACCAGGTCCGAGGCCACGAAGACCGTGGCGCAAAATCCGCGTTCGGCCAGGACCGGCGCGGCCCGGAGCAGGCTTTCCCGGGCCCCGTCGTCAAAGGTGATCATGACCGAGCGTTCGGGCGGAGAGACGCCCTCGCCCGCGTATCGGACGAAGTCCCGGCAGCAAAGAGTCCGGAAACCCCGGCTCTTGAGAAAGTCCATCTGGCGTTCGAAACGTCTCGGGGCCACCCGCAGTTTGGGCAGGGCGGTCCGGCCGGGGTCGTCGGCCAGATAATGGTACATCAGGGCCGGCACGCCCGGAATATCCGGCCGCCAGAAAGCGTAGCGGGCCGACAGGCCCAGCCCGGCCAGAATGACCGGTATGACGATGACGGCCCAGGTGGTCATGTTCAGTCGAGCGGCCGGGCCTCGTCGATGAGCATGATAGGGATGTCGTCGCGAATTTCGTAAACCAGCCGGCAGGCTTCGCAGGCCAGGCCGTCTTCCGGCCCGGTCAGGCGGAGCGCGCCCTTGCATTTGGGGCAGACGAGGATGTCGAGCAACTCTTGACTTACGGCCATCAATCCCTCTCCTTCCGGTACGCTTCGAGAATGGTCCGGTAGACCAGGCGGTTAGGCATATACCGGGGTGACTGAAAGACCCAGTCATCGTCCCCCCGGTATATCCGGGACAGGGCCGCGGCTGTGGCGCTGCTGCGGCTTACCCCGGCGTCGCACTGGCAGACCACGGTCCCGGCCCGGTCCTTGTGCCGTTCCACGAAATCCAGCACCCGGCGGGCCAGCTCGGGCGTGAACAATACCGGCTCATAGGACTCGTCGGCCGCCTCCACGTCGTCGTAGCTCAGTCTGAGCACGTCGATCAGGCGGCCGCCGGCCTCGGGCATGTCGGCGAATTCATAGCAGGGCGCGCATATGGATATGACCACGAACGGCTCACCGGGGTCGAAGTCCTTGACGGTCAGGCGTCCTTTGATGACCAGGTTCATGCCCCCCCTCCCCGGCCGCGTTTGGCCCGGTAGATTTTCCCGTAAAACCCGAGGGTGGCTTCGGCCATGGCTTCGAGGCTATGTTTCGCCTCGACCATCCGGCGGGCGTTTCGCCCCAGGTCCCGGGCCAGTTCCGGATCGTCCAGAATGCGGCCCATGGCCGCGGCCAGGGCCTGAGGATCGTTGGGCGGACAGAGCAGTCCGGTCCGGCCGGCCTCGATGATTTCGGGAATGCCGCCCACGGCCGTGGCCGCCACCGGTCTGGCCATGGCTTGGTACTGAAGCACGGACTGGGGCACCCCCTCGGACGACTCCGAGGTCAGGACGCAGATGTCGGACACGGCCAGAATCCGGGGCACGTCGGTGCGATGTCCGGTCATGACGACCCGGTCCCGCAGGCCGAGTTCCGCGATCCTGGCCTCGATGTTCGGCCGGCGCGGCCCTTCGCCCACGACCAGGAACCGGAGTTCGGGCCGGGTCCGGGCCAGCAGCGCGGCCGCTTCGAGAAAGATTTCATGCCGCTTCCAGCTTCGCAGCACGGCGACCATGGCCGCCACGCGGTCGGTCGGGCCCAGGCCCAGTTCCTCGCGGATGGGACCGGGATCGAGACCGGGATCGAACTCGTCGAGGTCCACGCCGGTCGGAATGGACACGACCCGTTCGGGATCGAAGCCGTTGACCTCGATCATGCGTTGCCGAATAGCCTCGGCCGTGGTTACGATGCCGTCCGGCCAGCGATAGACGACGTTGAAGACATGATTGGCCACGGGCACGGACAGATGACGGGTCCGGACCAGGACCGGCGCTTCGGCCAGCAGGGCCGCGGCCGAGCAGACCCAACTGTCCACGGAGCTGTGGGTGTTGACCACGTGGAAGCGTTCGAGCCGGATGAGCCGGACCAGGCGCAGCAACGCCTTCAGGTCATAGGCATGCCTGATCCGCTGGGGAATGACGGGCAGCCCGAGACGGCGGGCGTTTTCTTCGAGCCGGCCGCCGGGTCGGACCAGGAGTTCGACCCGGTGGCCCCGGCGGGTCAGGACCCGGGCGTCCTGCAGGATGCGAATTTCCTGGCCGCCCCATCCTTCCGACCACTCGGTGTGCAGAATGTTGAACTTCAAATCCGGCCTTTCTCCAACCGGTCGAGCGCCTTGTCAAAGACCGTCTCGGGCGTCAGGCCGGTCATGCAGTGCGGGTCCGGGCACTGCTTTTTAAAGCATGGACCGCACCCGCTTTCGAGCCGCAGGACCACGTGCCCCGGCCCGAAGGGGCCCGTGCGCCAGGGCGCGGTCGGCCCGAACAGGGCCGTCACCGGCGTCCCGACCGCCGCGGCCAGATGCATGGGACCCGTATCCGGGCAGATGACCAGGTCGGCCGCCCGCATGACTTCGGCCAGAACCTTGAGGCGGGTCCGGCCGGTCAGGTCGATGAGCCCGGTCAAACCGGCCCCGATCCGTGCGTTGATCGCCTGTTCGTCCGGTCCGCCCGTCAGCAGGACCTGAAGTCCCGCCTTTTCGGTCAGCAGGCCGCAGAGTCGTTGCCAGTGGCCGGCAGGCCACAGTTTGGTCACCCATTTGGCGCCCGGATTGACGACCACGCGGGGCGAAGCCAGGCCGGCCAGCAGCCTTTCGGCCTCCTCGGCGGCCCGGTCGTGGCGGGGAAAGTCAAGCTTCGGCGTGTCTTCCGTCGGAGCGCCCAGGTAATCGGCCACGTCCAGATACCGCAAAACCGCGTGCCGGTCCGGGTCGTAGGCCGGAAGCTGCTCGTTGAGGAACATCGAACTGCATTCCCGTCCGCCGTCAAAGCCGACCCGCCGCCGTCCGCGGCTCGAAAAAGCCAGAATAGCACTCTTGAACAGGCCTTGCAAGTCCACGACCA
>JAHJTB010000405.1 GCA_018830135.1 Pseudomonadota bacterium
ATCCTGCTGGTCTTCCTGGTCATGTATCTGTTCATGGGCAACATGCGGGCCACCCTGATTCCGACCATTGCCGTGCCGGTGGTCATCCTGGGGACGTTCGCGGTGCTGGGTATCTTCGGGTTCTCCATCAACATGCTGACCATGTTCGCCATGGTCCTGGCCATCGGGCTTCTGGTGGACGACGCCATCGTGGTCGTGGAGAACGTCGAGCGGATCATGAGCGAGGAAGGGCTTCCCCCCAAGGAGGCCACCCGCAAGTCCATGGACCAGATCACCAGCGCCTTGATCGGCATCGGGCTGGTGCTTTCGGCGGTCTTTGCCCCCATGGCCTTTTTCAGCGGGTCCACCGGCGTCATCTATCGCCAGTTCTCGGTGACCATCATCGCCGCCATGCTGCTCTCGGTGGTCGTGGCCCTGGTCCTGACGCCGGTGCTCTGCGTCTCGTTCCTCAAACCCGTGCCCGCCGGACATGAACCTGCGGAAAACGCCATATTTTTCCTGCGCCCGTTTTTCAGGTGGTTCGATCGGACGTTTTTTCGGTTCCGGGACCTGTACGTCCGGCTGGTCGGGCATTCCCTGTCTAAAAAGGTCCGTTATCTGGTCGCGTTTCTGATGATCGTGGCGGTCCTGGGGATTCTCTTTCTGCGCATGCCCACCGCCTATCTCCCGGACGAAGACCAGGGCATCCTCATGGTCCAGGCAATGCTGCCGGCCAACTCGACCCTGGAGCAGACCGATGAGGTCATGAGGCACGTCGGTCATTTCTTTCTGGACCAGGAGAAAGAGGCGGTCGAGGCCCTTATGACCGTTTCCGGCATGGCCTTTTCCGGGCGGGGACAGAACGCGGGTCTGGCCTTTGTCAAGCTGAAGGACTGGAAGCTGCGGGACCGGCCGGACCTGAAGGTGGGCGCCGTGGCCGGCAGGGCCATGAAGGAATTCTCCAGGATCCGTAACGCCATGGTCTTCGCCTTTTCACCGCCGGCGGTCATCGAACTGGGCACGGCCAAGGGCTTTGATTTCCAGTTGCTCGACCGGGGCGGGCTGGGACATGCCGCTCTGATGGGGGCTCGCAATCAGCTCATGGGCATGGCCGTCAAAGACCCCGTGCTGACCAAGGTTCGGCCCAATGGCCTGGAAGATGTGCCCGAGTACCGGATCGACGTGGACTGGGATAAGGCGGGCGCCTTGGGCGCGCCCATCTCGATGATCCACCAGACCATCTCCGCGGCCTTCGGCAGTGCGTACGTCAACGACTTTTTACAGGGCGGACGGGTCAAGCGGGTCTATGTTCAGGCGGACGCGCCTTACCGCATGCTGCCCGCCGACCTGGCCAGGCTCCACGTCCGCAATACCGCCGGCAAAATGATTCCTTTTTCTTCCATCGCCTCCGGCCATTGGACCTTCGGTTCCCCCAAGCTGGAACGCTTCAACGGCTTTCCATCCATAAATATTGTCGGGGAGCCGGCACCCGGGAGGAGTTCCGGCGAGGCCATGGCGGCCATGGAAGGCTTTGTCACCAAGTTGCCCCAGGGGATCGGCTACGACTGGACCGGGCTTTCCTATCAGGAGCGCATGGCCGGCTCCCAGGCGCCGTTGCTCTACGCTTTTTCCATTTTCGTGATTTTCCTGTGTCTGGCGGCCTTGTACGAGAGTTGGCCCATTCCGATCTCCATTCTGCTGACTCTGCCGCTGGGCGCCATCGGCGGCGTGATCGCCACGACGCTCCGGGGACTGCCCAACGACGTCTATTTCCAGATCGGTCTGTTGGCCACCCTGGGGTTGACCACCAAAAACGCCATTCTGATCGTTCAGTTCGCCAAAGCGGCGCAGGAACGGGAGGCCGGGCTGATCGAGGCCACCCTGCAAGGCGCGAAACTGCGATTCCGTCCCATCCTGATGACCTCGTTGGCTTTTGGTTTCGGCGTTTTGCCCCTGGCCTTGACCGGCGGCGCCGGAGCCGGGGCGCAAAACGCCATCGGCACCAGCGTCCTGGGCGGCGTGGTCGCGGCCACCTTTCTGGTGACGCTGTTTGCGCCCCTCTTCTATGTCCTGATCGAAAACGCATTGGGGCGGCGTCGACGGTCCCCGTCAAGCGAAACCACACCGGACAGCGCCCGGGGCTGACGTGCATTTCTCGCCCGGCTTTCGGCCCAGGGTGTTTCCGATGATATGCCTGCGGCCGAAAACCGGTCCGACGTCGCCCGTCGGCCTGGATTTCAACGCCTCCAAAGTGCTCAGTGTATTAAGTTCGGTG
>JAHJTB010000406.1 GCA_018830135.1 Pseudomonadota bacterium
CCGGGACGGTCGGGGCCTTGCGCCCCGATGGTCATTCAGGGAGGGGTTACGGATGGCAGTTTTCCAGGAATGTCCGGCCTGTCACAAAAAACAGGCCAACAGGAACCGGCGTTGTTCCTGTGGGGAAGACCTGCTCAAAGCCAAGAAATCCAAGCGGGTCCGCTATTGGGTGTCCTACCGACTGCCGAGCGGCAAGCAACGAAAGGAGGCGGTCGGGTTCTCTATCGAAGAAGCCAGGGACGCCGAGGGCAAGCGGAGATCACAGAAGCGGGAAGGCCGAATTTTCGACATGCTCCCACAAAAGAATATGACCTTCTCGGAACTGGCCGTCTGGTATCTCGACCTTCCAACGGTCAAGGCCCTTCGGACATATATCCGGATCGGCCAGCACATTAAAAATCTGAACCGGGCCTTCGGGGACTGCCTGTTACGGAACATCCAGCCGGTTGACCTGGAAGCCTACCAGACTGAACGGGCGGAGCAAGGGGCGGCCAAGGCCACGGTTGACCATGAGCTTGAAACGGCCAAGGCGGTTATCAATAAAGGCTTTGACAACAACCTGGTTGACGGCCAAACCGTGAGGGCTTTCAAGCTGGTCCGGTGCTTGCTCAGACCCGGCGAGAACGCCAGGAACCGGCTTTTGGGCTTTGATGAATACCTGAACCTTCTGGACGCCTCGAAGGGTTATCTCCGGGCCGTTCTTGTATTCGCCTTGAACACGGGCATGAGGCAAGGCGAGATATTGAACCTAACATGGTCTCGGGTTGACCGGGAGACCGGCTTCATCCGTCTACTGGCCGAGGCGACCAAGGAAAACAAGCCCAAGGCAATACCGATCAATCATCACGCCCGGCGGATACTTGACGGCCTACCGAGGGCATTACACATCGACAACGTATTCACCAAAAGGGGAAGGCGGGTATCAGGCGATACGGCGGCTAACGACTTTGCCAAAGCCTGTAAAGCGGCCGGAATCGCCTACGGCATGAAAACGCCCGGAGGTCTCAAGTTCCACGACATCAGAACGACCGTCAAGACGAACCTGCTTCGGGCCGGTGTGGACAAGGCCCTTCGGGACACCTTGTTAGGGCATAGTCTCCGAGGGATGGATACCTACTACCTGAAACCGACCGAAGCCGACCTTGAAGCGGCCATGGACCGATACACGTCATGGCTGGACGGCCAGCTTGGGGAACTTGGGCAACATTTGGGCAACATTTCGGAAAACGTAACCCCATGATTCACTCCCCTTCACATCAGCTACCCCGAGACCCCAAAACGGACAAACTATTGATATGTGGTATTTTCTCTTATCCCTGCTTATCACTTGATTTACCTGGAAAAAAGGCTCGGGCGGGGTTGGCCCCCGCCCCGAAGAATCCGAGATGTCCCGGCCGGATCAGCGGCCTTTCCACTGGGGCTTGCGTTTTTCGGCAAAGGCCTTGGGGCCTTCGATGAAGTCCTCGGACTTGTGCATGGTCACCTGTCCGGGGAAGGTGGTCTTGCAGGCCTCTTCCAGGCTCATGCCCAGGCCCTTGAGGGTCGCTTCCTTGGAGGCCCGGATGGCCAGGGGCGAACAGGCCATGATCCGCTTGGCCCAGTCCAGGGCCGCTTCCATGAGCTTGTCCGGGGGTACGATTTCGGCGACCAGGCCCAGTTCCCTGGCTTCCTGCGCGTAGATGCGCTTGGCGGTCAGCATCATGCTCATGGCCAGATAATGGGGGATGGCCCGGGGCAGACGATGCACGCCGCCGGCCCCGGCCATCAGGCCGACCGTGGGCTCGGGCAGGCCGAAGGAGGCCTTTTCCGAGGCGATGATGATGTCGCAGGCCAGGGCGCACTCGAAGCCGCCGCCCAGGGCCAGGCCGTTGACCGCGGCGATGAGGGGCTTGAACAGGTCGAAACGATAGGTGATGCCGCCGAAGCCGCCCCGGAGGCCCTGGGTCAGTTCGCGGATTTTCTCCCCGCCGTGCTGGGCCTGGAACTTGAGGTCGTTGCCGGCGGAAAAGGCCTTGTCGCCGGCCCCGGTCAGGATGCCGATCCACTGGTCCGGGTCGTCGGCGAAATCGTTGAAGGCCTTGTCCATTTCAATGCTGGTGTACGGGTGCAGTGAATTCATCACTTCGGGCCGGTTGATGGTGATGATGGTGATATGGTCCTGTTTCTCAACCTTGATGAACTCGTAACTCATGGTTTTCCTCCTCCTTGGATTGCTTGGCTTACGATGGCGTTCTAGTATTAAGGCGCTTTGATCGGGTTGGAATTAAAGCACAGATGCCCCTTCAAGGGAAGCGATTTCCGGGCCGCCCGCCGGGGCCGAAAAACGGCGGGGCGCTTTAATAAGCGCGCCCCGCCGCCGGCATTTTAGAAGCGGGCCATGACCAGGGCCTTCTTCAATCCGCCGATGGCCCGGGTCGGATTGAGGCCTTTGGGACAGGCTTCGATGCAGTTGAGGATGGTGTGGCAGCGCCAGACGCCGTGCCGGTTGTTGAGCATTTCCAGGCGTTCGTCGGCGCCTTCGTCCCGGCTGTCGATGATGAAGCGCCAGACGTTGAGCAGGGCCGAGGGTCCCAGGTATTCCGGGTCGGCCCAGTACGAGGGGCAGGAGGAGGAACAGCAGGCGCAGAGGATGCATTCGTACAGCCCGTCGAGTTTGCGCCGTTCCTCGGGGCTCTGGAGCATTTCGTGGTCCGGCATCGGGGTCCGGGAGATGAGGTACGGTTTGCAGGAAAAGTACTTGTCCAGGAAGTTGTCCATGTCCACGACCAGGTCCTTGATCAGGGGCAGGGAGGGCAGGGGCTGGATCACGATCGGGTACTGGAGTTCCTCGACGTGGGTCATGCAGCTCAAGCGGTTGACCCCGTTGATGTTCAGGCCGTCCGACCCGCAGACGCCTTCCCGGCAGGAGCGGCGGTAGGCCAGGGTCCCGTCCTGTTCCCATCGAATCTGATTGAGGGCGTCGAGGACCATCATGCCCGGACGCCGCAACTCGACCTGGAAGTCCTGGAAGAAGGGCTCCTTGTCCTTTTCCGGATCGTAGCGCAGGATGCTGAAGGTGACTTTCTCCATATCAGTAAACCCTTTCTTTGGGTTCGATGGTGTCCACGGTCAGGGGCTTGAGGCGGACCGGCTTGAAGTCCAGGCGGATCGATCCGTCCTGTTCGAGATAGGCCTGGGTGTGCTTGAGCCAGTTCTCGTCGTCCCGCTTGTCGAAGTCATCCCGGTAGTGGCCGCCCCGGCTCTCGGTGCGGGCCAGGGCGCCGCAGACCAGGGCCGCGGCCAGATCGAGCATGTGTCCCAGTTCCAGGGCCTCGACCAGATCGAGGTTGTAGCTCTGGCCGTGGTCGTCGATGGCGATGTCCTCGAAGCGCTTGCGCAGCTCTTCGATGATATCGTACTGCCGGGACAGGCTTTCCTCGGTCCGGAACACGCCGCAGTTCTGGTCCATGGTCCGCTGCATGTCTTCCATGATCGCGCCCATGCGCTCGCGGCCGGTCCCGTTCATGAGCCGCTCGACCTCGGCGATGCCCCGCGCTCCCGCGTTTTCGGCCAAGGGCACGAACTCGTCCAGGCTGTTGGCATACTCGCGCATCCGCTCGCCGCCGACCCGGCCGAACACGATCAGGTCCAGCAGGGAGTTGGTTCCCAGGCGGTTGGCCCCGTGGACGCTGGCGCAGGCCGATTCACCGGCCGAATAGAAGCCGGGCACCGGGGTTTCCGGGCCGTCCATGGAGCCGATGACCACTTCGGCGAAACGGTTGGTGGGGATGCCGCCCATGGCGTAGTGGGCCGTGGGGTGCACCGGGATGGGCTCCTTGGTGCAGTCCACGCCGGCGAATGTTTCGGCCAGTTCCTTGATCCCGGGCAGGCGTTCCCGGATGATGTCCGCGGGGACGTCTTCCAGGGACAGGAGGATGTGGTCCTTGTTGGGGCCGACGCCGCGGCCTTCCCGTATTTCCTGGGCCATGGCCCGGGAGACCACGTCGCGGGAGGCCAGGTCCTTGATGGTCGGGGCGTATTTGACCATGAACTTCTCGCCCGGGCCGTTGAGCAGGAAACCGCCTTCGCCCCGGGCGCCCTCGGTGATCAGGTTGCCCACGCCGACGATGCCGGTGGGATGGAACTGGAGGAACTCGAGGTCCTGCCCCGGCAGTCCGGCCCGCATGGCGATGGCTACGCCGTCGCCGGTGTTGATGTGGGCGTTGGAGGAGGTTCGGAAGAGCCGCGAGTATCCGCCGGTGGCGAAGAGCACGGACTTGGCGTGGAAGAGGTGGAACCCGCCCCGGACCATGTCCCAGGCCAGGACGCCGTTGACGGCGCCTTCGTGGGTCAGCAGCTCCAGCGCCATGTATTCATTGAAGAAATGGACCCCGTTCTTGAGGCACTGTTCGAACAGGGTGTGGAGCATGGCATGGCCGGTCCGGTCGGCCGCGGCGCAGGAGCGGCAGACGGCCTTTTCGCCGAAGTTGGAGGTATGTCCGCCGAACATGCGCTGATAGATGCGGCCGTTTTCCAGGCGGGAAAAGGGCAGGCCCATGTGTTCGAGTTCGACGACGACCGACGGGGCCATGCGGCACATGAACTCGATGGCGTCCTGGTCTCCCAGCCAGTCCGAGCCCTTGACCGTGTCGTACATGTGCCAGTACCAGTTGTCCGGCTCGACGTTGCCCAGAGAGGCGCCGATGCCGCCCTGGGCGCTGACGGTGTGGGAGCGGGTGGGGAAGACCTGGGAGATGACCGCGGTTTTGGCCCCGAGGGAGGCCCCGAGGGCGGCCCGCAGACCGGCGCCGCCGGCGCCGACGATGAGGCAGTCGTGTTTATGCATCTGGATTTGCGTCATGCGGTTCACCCCGCGGCCCCGGGGGCCTTGATACTGAAGATGATCACGACCCCGGTGAAAAAGAGGATGACGGCCAGGACCCAGAGGCAGCAGGTCAGAAAGGTCCGCAGGCCGGCGTGATGGATGTAGTCGTCCACGATGAGTCGCATGCCGGTCACGGCGTGGTACAGGGCGAACAACAGGAAGACCAGGTCGAAGACCTTCCAGGCCGGATTGGCCAGGCGGGTCATGACGCTTTTATAATCGATTGGGCCGTCACCCATCATGTGCAGGACGATGAAGTGCGCGGCAAAGGCCACGGCCAGGACCACGCCGGAAACGCGCTGGAACAGCCAGTCGAAGGCGCCGGTTCGGCCGGAGATCGGATTGAGGGCCATTGGGTTTACTCCTTGCAAGGATATCGCTAGTGAGACATCAGGCGAACGAACATGATCCCGCCGCCGACCACGACCACCAGGGCGATGGCGGCGAAGGTCCCGGCCAGGTACTTGACGTAGGTCTCTTTTTCGGCCATGGGCCCGTAGTCCATCAGCACGACCCGCAGGCCGTTGATGGTGTGGTAGGCCACCACGCCGAGCAGACCGATTTCCAGCAGGCCCACCAGGGGATTGCGGGTCAGACTCATGACGTAATCAAACTCCGCCGGTCCCTTGGCCAGATGATTGAGGACCCAGAGGTGGGCAAGCAGGTAGCCGGCCAGGCAGGCGCCGGACAGGCGGTGCAGCAGCCAGGCGATGAATCCCGGATGCCAGCGGTAATGCCGTTTGGGTTGATAGGCTTTCATCCTTTTTCTCCTCGGGCGTATTTCTTCTGCCCTTCCATGTACAAATCCCGGCCCTTGAGGTCGTTGACGACCACGGCCGGAAAGTCTTCGACCCGCAGCCGCCGGACGGCCTCGGGCCCCAAATCCTCATAGGCGATGATCTCGACTTCCTTGATGGCCTGGCCCAGCAGGGCCCCGGCACCGCCGATGGCGCCGAGATAGACCGCGCCGTATTCGATCATGGCCTTCTTGACCTCGTCGGACCGACGTCCCTTGCCGATCATGGCCCGCAGCCCCTTGGCCATGAGGGCCGGAGCGTAAGGGTCCATGCGATAGGACGTGGTCGGGCCGGCCGCGCCGATGACCCGGCCGGGCGGCGCCGGCGAGGGACCGACGTAGTAGATGATCTGGCCCTCCGGATCGAAGGGCAGTTCGAGTCCCTGCCTGACGGCTTCGATCAGACGCTTGTGGGCCGCGTCGCGGCCCGTGTAGATCGTGCCGGAAATCAGGACCGTGTCCCCGGAATTCAGGGGCTCGAGGTCCTCCCGGGTCAGGGGCGCGGTCAGACGAACCGGTTCGCTCATAACACGGCCTCCTCATGACGCGCCGAATGGCACTGGATGTTGACGGCCAGCGGCAGGGAGGCGATATGGCAGGGCATGATCTTCAGGTGCAGCCCCAGGGCCGTGACCCGGCCGCCCAGACCCATGGGACCCACGCCCAGGTCGTTGACCGCCTCGAAAAGCTCCTTTTCCAGCGGCGCGGCCTCGGGGTCCGGGTTGGGGGAGCCCAGGGGCCGCAGCAGGGTCTTTTTGGCCTCCAGCGCGGCCAGCTCGAAGCTGCCGCCCACGGCCACGCCGACGATGATCGGCGGACAGGGGTTGGGCCCGGCCTCGCTGACCGTCTCCAGGACCCGGGCCTTGATGCCCTCCCAGCCGTCGGCCGGTTTGAGCAGGAAGACCCGGCTCATGTTTTCGCTGCCCCCGCCTTTGGGCACGGCCGTGATCCGGACCCGGTCGCCGGGCGCCACGTCGATGTGGATGACGGCCGGAGTGTTGTCCCCGGTATTGGCCCGGGTCAGGGGATGACAGACGGACTTGCGCAAGTGCCCCTCACGATAGGCCTGCCGGACCCCCTCCTCGATGGCGGTCCGAAGCCCGCCGCCGACCACGTGGGCGTCCTGGCCCAGTTCGACGAAGACAATGCCCAGTCCGGTGTCCTGGCAGAGTGGAATTCGCGTTTCTCCGGCCAGACGGGCGTTCTCCAGCAGCCGGCCGATCACCTCCCGGCCCACGGGCGACTCCTCGTCTTCCAGCCCTTTGTGGAAGGCGTCCAGCACGTCCCGGCCGAGTTCAAAGCAGGCTTTCAGGAAAAGTTCCTTGACCGTACGGGTGATTTGATCGCTTGGTATATCTCTCATATTTATACGTCTCCGGGTCATTATCTTTAGCGCAATTACAATACGATGGCAACGGTTTTTACCCCGGCTAACCTTTTTTTGGCCAGGGTAATCAGGCCCCGGCCGGACTGGAACCAATCCGAAGTCATACCCCCTGAATGATTGGGCGGCTGAAACCGAATAGGCTCCTGTTACTCCGTGTGATTGGGCGCGGTTCGCTCTACCCCTTGATTTTGTCCGAACGGTATGTTAGCAAGGAGCCATGATCAACGGTATTTTGACTTCAGGAAAGGGGGCTTGCGCATGGCAGGCGTCAACAAGGCCATCCTGGTAGGCAATCTGGGGCGGGACCCTGAAATCCGTTACACCCCCAACGGCACGGCCGTGGCCAACTTCACCCTGGCCACGACGGAGTCGGTCCGGTCCAAGGAAGGCGGCCGGGAGGACCGGACCGAGTGGCATCGGGTCGTGGCCTTCGGCCGTCTGGCGGAAATCATCGGCCAGTACCTGGCCAAGGGACGCCAGATTTATATCGAGGGCCGGATTCAGACGCGGGACTGGGAGGACCGGGACGGAAACAAGCGCTATACGACCGAGATCGTGGCCTATACCATGCAAATGCTGGGTAGTCCGGCCTCGGCCGGAGCCGGCCCCCGACCTCAACCCCAACCCCAGCCCGCCTCCCGACCTCAGGGACCGTCCCAGCAGGCCGGCGATATGGGGGCCGACGGGTACGGCGGCGGGTACGGCGACGACTACAACGTCCCCCCGGGCGACGACGACATTCCCTTCTGAACGGCCGTCCGGGCCAATTCATAAAAAAAGGCGGGCCCGCGGGCCCGCCTCACGGCGCCGTTTTTCCGACGGCGATCAGTCCTTATCCAACTCGTAAATAACGGACAGGACCTCGGGAGAGGTCATGTAGTTGGTCAAGGCCGCCTGGTAGTCGATCCAGGCCAGCCACTGGCGGACCCATTCGCGGTTCTGCCACAGCGGCGCATCGGGGCGTTTCGGGGTCCCGAGATAGGCGATCAGGTCCAGATATTCATCGAGACAGAAGCCGCAAAGCTGGAAGCGGATATCCGTCCCGGAATGCGTGACCTGGCGCACCGAGTCGTCGTGCTGCCCGCACTTGGCGCAACGCATCCCGCAACGGCCGCAACGGAGCATGGTCTGCAGGCTTTCGAGCTTCTCCACCTGTTCCATGTCCCGCTTGAGCTTCTGCCGGTCTTTCAAATCGATGACTTCCGCCACGCCCGGACCTCCCTGACCTTGAATATTATTATACCACGAACGTATTCCAAAGGAAAGGCCGCCAGAGGCGGACAGGCGGCCGGACCGGATCGGTCGGGACAAATGTGGAATGGGGGACGGTTTTCACGAATGATAAAATAACAGGCTTTTTTTACAATTATTGTACCATTCGTGAACAACGTCTCCTGTTCCGCGCTCCCGAGAGGGAAGGCAAACAGGGACGCGGGGACGTGTCCTTCCTGACAACCGGGCGGAATCAGGGGACCTCGCGGCGGTAACCTCAGCCCGTATTCGTCATCAGGGTCTGCTCGATCAGGCCGTCTTCCCCGGGCAACAGCCGGCGGGCCAGGACGCGCCGGGCCCCGGCGATGCTGTAGCGCTCCTCTTTGAGCAGGCCCTTGATCTCGAAGACCCGCTGGACGGCGGCTTCATCGTAGCGGCGTTGTCGGCCGGAGGTCCGCGTAGGCTTGAAAAACCCGTTGAACTCCCCTTCCCAGTACCGAAGCGTGTGGATCGGCACGCCGGTCAGGTCGGATACTTCGCCGATGGTCAGCCAATCTTTTTTAATGAGCATTGACATCCGCTTACTCCTGCGCAATGGATTCCGGTTTTCAGTCGAAGCAAATCACGGGCCAAAACGGTCAATATTGTAACATGCTGATTAATTTGATAAAAAAACCAAGGTCCTCGAATCGTCCATGATAAACTCGACCCGGCGGGCAAGATTTGCCAACAAGTCGGTTCAGATTTTCCTGCCCGGCGGTCGAGGTGAAGTTGAAAGCCCGCCGCCGGTTTGACATGGGGGGCCGGTGGTCTTAAGATGACCGGTGGCAATGGCGCGGGGCCATGGAAAGGGAGATGAAAATGACTGACGACGCCTCTCCGGGGCCGATCCGGCCGCCTTCCGAAGCGTACTCCCTGCTCATCCGGGTGACGGTCAACTGCCCCTGGAACCGCTGCGAGTTTTGCAACGTCTTCAAGGGGAGCAAGTTTCGGCGGCGGTCGGTCGAGGAGATCGAGCGGGACATTTCGGCGGCCGGGCGGGTCGTGGGGGAGGTCGAGGCCTGGGCCGATCGGATGGGCTGTTCGGCGGCGGCGGTCGCCCGCCGGAACGGCCTGCCCTGGCTGGGTTCGGGCGAGGTTCGGAGCGTTTTTCTTCAGGACGCGGACAGCCTGATCATCCCGACCGGTGAGTTGGTCGAGATACTCGAATGCCTTTACCGGACGTTTCCGGCCCTCGAGCGGGTCTGTACCTACGGCCGGGGCAAAACGATTTTTCGCAAGTCTTTAGATGACCTGGCGCGTCTTCGCCGGGCCGGTCTCTCCCGGCTGCACCTGGGTCTGGAGACGGGTGACGACGAACTGCTGGTCCAAATCCGTAAGGGGGCCACGGCCGGAGAGATGGCCGAAGCCGGCCGGAAGGCCAAGGAGGCGGGGTTCGAGGTTTCCGAGTACGTCATGCCCGGACTGGGCGGTCGCCGGGACTGGGAGCGGCACGCCCGGAACTCGGCCCGGGTCCTGAACCGGATCGACCCGGATTTCATTCGCCTGCGGACCTTTCATCTGGTGGGCGGGGCGCCGATCATGGAGCGGGTCCGTCGGGGCGAACTTCAGATGCAGACCATCGAGGGCCTGCTCTTGGAAGTGCGCCGGTTCGTCGAGGAACTCGATGTGACCTCCGAACTGGTCACCAGCGATTTCGCCTATAACTACTACTTGGGCGAGGTGGACGGACGGCTGCCGCAAGACCGGGCCCGTCTGCTGGAGGCCATCGACCGGGCCCTCGATGACTGGCGGGCCCGGGGCGAGCCGGAACGCAGTCCGTTCCGGGGTCCCCTCAATCGCTGTTCGGCCTGACCGGTAGCTATGTTTAACCTCGCCCGCGGCCCGGTTCAGCCGGTCCGTCGAGGATCTCGCGGATGACCCCGGCCACCTGGCCGATGCTCAGGGGTTTCATCAACAGCCTCCATATACCCGCGGCTTTCATTTTTTCTTCGGACAACTGGAGACTGAACCCGGTGCACAACAGAACGGGCAGGCCCGGCCGGATGCGGGTCATTTCCTCGGACAACTGAATTCCGGTCATATTGGGCATGGTCTGATCGGTGATGACCAGGTCGAAGCGGTCCGGCCGGGCCATGAACAGCTCGAGGGCCTCGGGGCTGGAGGTTCGGGTGCTGACCCGGTAGCCCAGATGCTCGAGCATCTGGCGGCCGATGTCCACCAGGGGCTCTTCGTCGTCCACGAACAGGATGCGCTCCGTCCCCCGGGGCAGGGCCGTTTCCTCGGCCTCGGCCTCGACCTCGGTTCCGGATTCCATCAGGGGCAGGAAGACGTGAAAGCGGCTGCCCCGGCCCGGTTCGCTTTCCGTGACGATGGTCCCGCCGTGGGACTTGACGATGCCATGGACCACGGCCAGCCCCAGACCCGTGCCCTCCCCCGGTTTTTTGGTCGTGAAATAGGGCTCGAAAATCCGGGCCAGGACTTCGGGGGGCATGCCCGGGCCGGTGTCGCCGACAGTCAGCCTGAGATAGCGGCCCGGGGCTAGGACCGAGGGCCGAGTCCGGTCTTCGGCGGTCATTTCCACTTTTTCGAGCCGAACCGTCAAGATGCCGCCCCTGTCGTACATGGCATGGGAGGCGTTGGTGCACAGGTTCATCAGAACCTGCTGCATCTGGCCCGGATCGGCCAGCACGACGCTCGATCCCACGGTCATTTCGGTGTCGATCCGGATGGTCGAGGGCAGGGAGGCCCGCAGGAACTTGAGGCTTTCCTTGACGATGGGCTCGAGTTCCAAGGGTTTGAGTTCTTGCTCGCTCTGGCGGCTGAAGGTCAGAATCTGGGCGATGAGCTGACGGGCCCGTTCGCTGGCCTTGAGGACCTGTTCCAGGTTCTCCCGGGTCTTCTGCATATTGGCCTGCTTGAAGATGGCCAGTTCGGTATATCCCGAGATGGCAGCCAGAATATTGTTGAAATCATGGGCGATTCCTCCGGCCAGGGTGCCGATGGCCTCCATTTTCTGGGCCTGGCGGAGCTGCATCTCCAGACCCTTGCGCTCCTCCTCGTACCGTTTTCGGCTGGTGATGTCCAGGGAGTAGACAATGACCTGCGCGACCCGGCCCTGTTCGTCGAAGACCGGATAGCTGTGGACCTCATGATATCGGGGCAGGCCCTGGGCGTCGAAGTGGAGATGCTCGACGGTGGCCGGCCGGCCCGTGGCCACGATTTCATCCACCGGGCAGGCCGCCTCTTCCCCGGAGCAGGGCGTGGAGCGCTTGTGGGTCAGGGCATGGCAGGTCATGGGCGAATCGCCCGCGGTGACCCCGGCGGCCCGATTGGCCAGAAGCACTTGGTATGTGTACGGATCGATGACGTAAAATGGATGGGTCAGGGCCTCGATCGTGTTATTGAACAGGTCCCGCTGTTTCTTCAGCGCTTCCCGACTGGCTTCCAACCCTTCCTCGACCCGCCTGTACGGGGTGACCTCCTGTCCGATGGCGAAGAGCATGGTCCGACCTCGATGCTTCGAGGGCACCATGTTGAGCAGCAGCTGCTTGATGGAGTCGCCCACCAGAAAATTCGTTTCCTGGACCCGGGGCCGGGTGAAGGTCCCGTGGGCCTTTTTCTGGCGCTCCAACTGGTCGGGCGGCGAAAAGTCCCAGAGGGTCCGGCCCAGGAGTTCCTCGCGGTCGCAAGCCAGAAAATCCAGTCCGGCCCGGTTGGCGTCGACGAACCGTGCCTCCTCATCCAGCACGAAGATGGCGCTCAGGCTTTCCTGAAAAAGCGTTTTGTATTGAAGTTCGCTTTCGACCCGGGCCGCTTCCGCCTCCTTGAGGTCGGTGGCGTCCTTGAAAAAGTATATATGGGCCGGTTTGCCCTCCCACAAGGTGGGAATGGCCTTGATCTCGACCCAGCGAACACCTCCGTCCGCCACCAGGACCCGGCAGACAAAGGGGTAGTCCAGACCTTCTCCCCGCAGCCGGCGTTCGTATCGATCGGCGACCAGGGGCAGGTCGTCCGGATGAATGAACTCGATGTAGGATCGGTCCAGGACGTCGGCCGTATAGGCGGTTTCGCTTTCGAAACGGTGATTGTAAAAGACCAGGCGGCCGTCCTGGACGACGACGATCCCTTCGAGGGCGTTGTCCACCACGGCCCGGTACTTGCTCTCGGTGATCTTGAGGGCCTCTTCGGCCTTCCGCTGTTCGGTCACGTCCCGGGCCAGGCCCTGGACCCCGGTCGGACGCCCCCGGCCGTCTTTTATGGCCTCAACCCGGCAATGAAAGACCCGATCTCCCCATGAGTGATCGAACTCGGAGACCTGGCCGGCCAGAGCCCGCCGGTGGGCGGCCAGGGGCTCGGAGTCGGGATTTTCGGCCTGAAACAGGTCGGCCAGGGGGCGGCCCGGAAAAAACTCGGAAGACGGGGCCTCATCGGTCAGGGAATCAGGGAGCACCCGAGCAACCAGGAGACGAAGGTCCGTGTCCGAGGTCCAGGCCAGGACCCGCGGGTGGGTGGTCATCCATTGGGATCGGGCCTGTGCCGAACGGATTTCCAGGCCGGTCAGATGCTGAACCCAGACCCAAAAAAACAGTCCCCACATCAGGGGAATCATCAGGTCGACCGCGACCCGGATCGGCCCGGGACACTCGGCCAGCCCCAGACTGGAAAGCAGGCCGATCAGGCTGAAGGCCGCCATCAGAGCCAGGATGACCAGGATGCTGAAGCCGATTTCCGGCGTCCATCGCCGCCATGATCCTCGGAAAACTAACAGACCGCCCGCCAGAGCCGCTATCAGGCCCATGGCATCGAAAAGGGCCGGCCAGGACATCTAACGCTCCGGCCGGCTTTGGCGGAAGCGCCAGCACCAGAAAGCCAGCATCAGACTGCTGCCGGCGTGCAAGGCCCGGCCCATCGCTTCGGCGAATCCCGGCCGGAAAAACACTTCCCAGAGCGGCCGGCTCCATCCCAGGTACAAGATGAAAAACGAAAGGAGGACCCAGTGATAAAACGGGATTTTTCGAAGCGTCCGCTGATGGGTGACCACAAAGAGCGTCGTAGCCGACCCCAATAGCAGCACCGCGATTTTTGGGTCGAAAATCATGCGATAACCTCATTTGCAGTCAGGCATGAGAGGTTGCTCGAATCTGGACCGCTCCGGATATCCATTCAATCTTAGACCAAGGCCTCCTGCTTGGCAACCGGGTTTCCTGAGCGTTCCGGCCGAGGGCATCGGAAAGAGCCCTTTTTTTATCGGGTTAACGCACATTTATTGCAGTTTATTTCGTAGCGAGGTGTCGATATGTACGAGGAAAGAATATGTATTTAGTTGGCGGACCTATTTTGCAGTAAGCCGCGGGAATGACCCCGCCGCATGTTCCCCGCCGCGGCGGAAGGCAACCGCGAAATCCGGGTGTGGGTCCTGAAAGCCCCGAGCTTTCCAGGTCGGTGAGGGGCCGACCCGGTAACCCAAGGGCATGGGACCGGTAACCGAGTCTTGCGTGAGTGTCAGCAATGGCGGGTGCGAAGCGTGAAGCGTAGACGGGAAGGATGGCGAGGTGTGAGGGTAAACCCCGAAATATTAGTCGTCGAAGATGGCGATGGCTTCACCCGAGCCCGCAGGCAAAACCGACCGAACCCGCCTGATCCGCTTCGGACGCAAATGGGGAGGGAGGGAAGGCCCCCAGTCAGAGACCTTCGACTTTCTGAGACTCAACCATATAGCCGGGTAAGGATCGACAAGGAAAATTCCTTGTACGTCGGAAACTCTCCCGGCGCCGTTGCAGGCGTAGCCACGATGCCATATGTCAGTGGTGCCGCAAGAACCGGCGCCCACCGTTTCGATGGCAGTGGCGGGAACTGTCGCTCAAGCTTCGCGGTCACTGCGAGTACTATGGTATCCGCGGGAACTTCGAAGCCCGGGCTCGTCTCAGATACCCGGTCCGGCGCTACTGGCTTCAGTGCCTTGGACGGCGGA
>JAHJTB010000407.1 GCA_018830135.1 Pseudomonadota bacterium
AAGGCCATGGGCGTCAAGATCGACACCCTGACCAAGGAACAACAGAAATACCTCTCCTCATGGGAGATGGGAACCTGACAGATCGAGGCGCCCGGACCATGGGGGTCCCGGCGCCTCGACGCCGCCAGCCGGCTCTTTTTCCACCGTGATTCCCTACTGCAAAAGACCATGCTCCCGGCCGCTTCCCGGCCCGTGACCCCCGCCCATGAGCGTTCTGACGCGGCCGTCGAGAATCGGACTGGTCTTGTTTCTGGTCCTGTCCTGTTCCCTTCCGGTCCGGGCCGAGAACGATGCCCGGGATTATCCGGCTGAACTGGCCGCCCTCAGAACCGAATTTGTCAAAGTGGTTCGCCGCAGCGAGGCGCCGGAACTTCTGGCCGGCACTGTCCTGTCCTATACCGCCCGGGCCTGGGCCCTGGGCGTGCAACGCCTCGCGGAACGATACCATCGGCCGGCCGAAAAAAGGGAACTGGAAAACCGGGTCCGGTCCTACCTGCACAGGCTCGACTCCGCCCGTCGGCCCGAGGATCGGCAGGCCTTGTCCATGGAACTGCTCTACGACTCCCTCGAATCCATGGCCGGCCTGCTGGCCGCCCGGCGGCGGAACCGATTCACCGGGGCCGAAATCCGATCGGTTGCCGAAAAGGTCGAACAGAGTCTGGACGAGGACCGCAGCACGGGTTTTCGCCTGGTCACTCTGGGCCACGGCTGCCTGAGCCTCCTGGCCCTGTCCATTCAGACCCTCGATTCCTCCGGGCAGTTCTCCGACCAGATCAATATGGAAATGAACCTCCGGGTGGGCCGGACCCGGGAGATTCGGAAGCGCAAGGACCTGCACAACCAGGGGCGTTACTTCCTGATGGCCCAGAGCAACTTCAGGGGGTGCTTCAATCTGGTCTGCCTGTTCAACCTGGCCTGGAATCCCCGCTCGGCCCCCGAGGTCGAATCCATCAAGGCCTCTTTGGAAAGGCACCTCACCGGCAAGGATCGGCCCGCCAGAAACATGATCCTGATCCTGACCGCCTTGGCCGAAGCCAGCTTTCCGGCGGCCATGTCCCTGGCCTCGAAATAGCCCCGGCCCCCTTTGCGGGCCTTCCCGAAAGGATGCTCCGATGAAAAAACTGGTGCTAGGCCTGCTGGTTGTCGTTCTCGTGGTCCCAGCCGCCGGGTATCTGTATTTGCGGCGCTTCCTCCCGGACTACGGCCAAACCGTCGAGGCTCCCGGGCTGGGGGCCGAAGTCCGGGTCGAGCGGAACCGATACGCCGTCCCGACCATCACGGCCCGAAACGACGAGGACCTCTTTTTCGCCTGGGGGTACGTCAACGCCCAGGACCGGCTCTTCCAGATGGAGGTCACCAAACGGATCGGCCAGGGGCGCCTGTCCGAGTTCGCCGGACCTTCGACCCTGTCCAAGGACCTGTTTTTGCGGGCCATGGGCTTTTACGATCTGGCCCGCAAGGAAGCGGACCGGCTGCCGCCGGATTCCAGACGGCTTGTCCAGCGATACGTGGACGGGGTCAATCACTTTCAGAAGACCCACCCTCGACCCTTGTACATGGTCTTGCTGGGTCTGGAGTCCGAGCCCTGGACCCCGGCCGACCCTCTGACGGTCGGGATGATGCTCAACTGGTCCCTGGCCTACAACATGCACCTCGAACTGCTCTACCACCGCATCCGGCTCCGCCTCGGACCCGAGGGCCTGGCCGGCCTGATGAACCTCGCCCCGAAGGACTCGCCGACCATCGTAGACGACCGGCCGCCCACCCTGGATGAGGAGACTCGCTTTCTGGCCCGGCCGCGGGAACTCGCCCCCCTGACGGGCTGCGTTTCGGCCAGCAACAACTGGGTCCTGGCCCCCGGACGGACCGCGGTTTCCGGCCCCATCCTGGCCAGCGACCCCCACGTGCACGGCTCCCGGATTCCCTCGGACTTCTACCTGGTCCGGGTCCGGTCCGGGGAATTCGAGGCCGCCGGCGGGCAGGTCTCCGGCCTGCCTTTCATCGCCTTCGGGTACAACCGCAATCTGGCCTGGGGGCTGACCAACAACGGCGCGGACATCGTGGACCTGTTTTTCGAAAAGGTGGACTGGGAGAAAAAGACCTACACCCGCAACGGGGTTCAGCGCCCGTTGACGGCCCGGACCGTCGAGATCAAGGTCAAGGGCGGGCCGCTGGTGGTCAAGACGCTCTATCGCGCCGGCCGCCGGCCGCTGCTCAACGAGGTCTTTCCCGACTATTCGGAGCCGCTTTCCATCGACTGGGCCGGTTTCGACGGCCTGGGGGCCGAAGGCTTCTTCCGGATGAACCGGGCCCGCGACCGGGCCGAGTTCTCGGCCGCGGCCGACCTGGTCCGGATGACGCCCCAGAACCTGGTCTATGCCCACCGCTCCGGCGAGATCGGTTATCAGGTCATGGGGGCCATCCCCGACCGGCGGGCCGGGACCGGAAACCTGCCTTCGGACGGCGCGCGGACCGAATCCAACTGGGACGGCCTGCTGCTCGGGGAGATGAACCCGGCTTTGTCCAACCCGGAACGGGGCTTCATCATCACGGCCAACAACCGGACCATCCGGGACTTTCCCTATGACATGAACCCGACCTATGCCCCCCGATACCGTTACGACCGCATCGCGGCCATGCTCGAGGCCCGCCGGGACATCGACGCGGCCTACACCCGGGAGATGCAGAACGACCCGACATCGGTCCTGGCCGGCCGCATCATCCCCCTGATGAAAAAACTCGTCCGGGTCGAAAACGACAAACAGGCCGCCCGGGCCCTGGACCTGGTCCTGAAGTGGGACGGCCGCAACCGCCCCGGGGATTCGGCGCCATCCATATACAACACCTTTCTGGTCCGTTTCATGTATCAGACCCTGGCCGACGAACTGGGCCCGGACCTGGCCGAAGAATACGTTTCCCAGCGCTACGTCAGCCTGGAACCCTTTCTGTCCATGGTGGACCGGGGCAGCCCGTTTTTCGACGACGTCGGCACGGCTGAAAAAAAGGAGACGGCCTCGGACATCGCCGGCCGCGCCTTCCGGGAGAGTCTGGCCCTGCTCGGGGAATACTTCAAGACCGACGATCCGGCGGCCTGGGCCTGGGGCCGGGTCCACCTGCTTCGTTTCGAACACATCCTGGGCCGGTCGAAACTGCTCCGGCCCCTGGTCAACCGAGGCCCCCTGGAAGTCGGCGGGGACTGCGAGACCAACCTGCGGGGCCACTTCTACGAGATCAAGCCGCCCTATACCGCCGAGCTGGCCTCGGGACTGAGGCTGATCGTGGCCTTCGACCCCGATCCCAAGGGCTGGCTGGTCCTGATTACCGGACAGAGCGAGTACTTCCTCAGCCCCCATTACACCGACCTGACCGATCTGTGGATGAAAGGCGAGTACTTTTCCATGGAAGACGAACCCGCGCGATACCGGGCCGTCTTCAAGCCGGAATAAATCCGGGCCGCCGGCCGGTTCGCCGGCGGTCTTTGGTGCTGATAAGGAGCCATCGCATGAACCGTCTGGACCGATTGTTCAATCCCCAATCCATTGCCGTGGTCGGCGCTTCGGCCGACGAGACCAAGGCCGGCTATCATATGCTCTACGCCGTGAAAAAATTTCCCGGCCCGGTTTATCCCATCAACCCCAAGGCGACCGATCTCCTGGGTCTGAAAGCCTATGCCGGCCTCGAGGCCGTGGGGCGGCCCGTGGACCTGGTCGCGCTCTGCATTCCCGCCCGGGGCTGTCTGGAGGCCATCCGGGAAGCGGCCGCCCGCGGCGTCGGCGCGGTCATGATCGCCGGCGGGGGGTTCGGCGAGACCGGGGCGGAAGGCAGGTCCCTGCAGGACGAGATTCTGGCCGCCTGCCGTGAAGGCGGGGTCCGCCTGCTGGGGCCGAACACGGCCGGATTCGTCAATCCCCGGGCCGGTCTGACCATGAACTTCTGGCCCTATGCCGATCACTTCCGGCCGGGCTGCGTCGGGATCGTTTCCCAGAGCGGGGCCATGAACCTGGTTCTGGGTTCGGCCGTCCACCGGGCCGGCCTGGGCGTCAGCCTGGGCGTGGGGCTGGGCAACGCCCCGGACGTGGGCGTGCCCGAGGTCCTGGAATACCTGACCGAAGACGAAGCGACCCGGGCCATCGCCGTTTACCTGGAAGGGGTTTCCGACGGCCGGCGGCTGTTCGAGGCCCTGGAAAGAACCACCCGGAAAAAGCCGGTCGCGGTCCTCGCCGTCGGCCGGGCGGACATCGGCGAGTTCGCCGCGTCCCATACCGGCAAGCTGATCGGCTCCTACGCCCTCAAACACGCCGCCCTGACCCAGGCCGGCGCGGTGGTGGTCGAATCCAGCCAGGACCTGGTCGATGCGGTCCGCGCTTTTTCCAAGGTCCGGCTCGATCCCGACCCCGACCCGGGGGTGGGCTTCCTGACCGGCCAGGCCGGACCGGCCATGATCATCACCGACTACCTCCGCGCCCGGTCCGTCCGCATTCCCGAACTCGATGCCTCGACCGTGGACCGGATATCCCAGGTCCTGCCCGTGATGACCTATATCCGCAACCCGGTGGACACCGGACGCCCGATTCACTCCCTGTTCACCCGGGTCCTGTCCATCATGGCCGAAGACCCCAACCTCGATCTGTTGCTGACTTTCGCCATCCACGAACCCATGTGCGTCGAGCCCGTGCCGCTGTACCAGGCCATCAGGGGCCGGACCGACAAACCCCTGATCTTCGGCACGGCCGGGCTGCCCGAAGACCTGGCCCCCACCCTCCGGGACCTCGATAAAATGGATGTGCCCGCCTTTCCCGGTCCGGAGCGGGCCGCGGTCGCGGTCTGGTCCCTGGTCCAGGACGCCAAGGCAGCGTACCGGAAGTCGCGAACTGAAAACCCTCCCGCCCCGATCGCCGCGGCCCGGCCGCTGGCCCCGGGCCTGAACGAGGCCGAAGCCAAGACGCTTCTGGCGGACCTGGGGCTGCCCACCCCGGCCCGGGCGGTCTGCCGCGACCGCCGGGAAGCAGCGGGGGCCTTTGCCCGGATGAAAAAGCCGCTCGTGGCCAAAATCCTTTCGGCGGCCGTGGCCCACAAGACCGAAGTCGGCGGCGTGATCACGGGCATCGAGACCGAAGCGGCCCTCGATGCCGCCCTCGATCGGATCGACGCCATCGAGGCACCGGGCGAAAAAGCCTGCCTGCTCGAGGAAACCGCCCCGGCCGGCCTGGAGATCATCGTCGGGGCCAAGAACGACGACAGCTTCGGCGCCGTGGTCATGCTCGGGCTGGGCGGGACGGCGGCCGAGGCCCTGGGCGACGTGTCCATGCGCCTGGCCCCTCTCACGGTCCCCGAGGCCATGGGCATGATCGGGGAACTGAAAACCGGCGCCCTGTTCGACGGCTGGCGGGGCGGACCCCGTTACGACAAAAACCAGGTCGCCGAAACCCTGGTCCGGATCGGCCGTTTCATGCTCGAACACCCCGAAATACGGGAAATGGACCTCAACCCGGTCCGCGTCTACGAAAAAGGCCTCCTGATCCTGGACGCCCTGATCGTGGTCTGAGGGGGCAACCGTCGAGCCTCGCCCTTGGCCCAAAGGCCGCGCGGGCGGCTGAACCCGGATTTTCATTTGACGGAACCCGGGCCGCCGGATTACATTGCCGGGAACATCGAGCCGTCGCGCGCGTTGCCGGGCCATTCCGGATAAAAAAGACCGAATTCAAAAGGGAAAGACATGGACTACCAGCAGATTCTATATGAAGTCAAGGACCGCATCCTGACCATCACCCTGAACAGGCCGGAAAAGCTCAACCCCTTCACCGACTACGTCATGGCCCCGGAACTGATCGACGCCTTCAACCGGGCCGACGAGGATGACGAGGTCCGCGTGGTCATCGTTACCGGCGCGGGCCGGGGCTTCTGCGCCGGCCACGACCTGGACGAAGGCTTTGACTATGACGAACAGATTCAGACGACCCTGGAGACCCACCGGGACATCGGCGGCACGGTCAGTCTGCGCATCTACGAGATGAAAAAGCCGGTCATCGCCGCGATCAACGGCGCGGCCATCGGAATAGGCATTACCCTGACCCTGCCCATGGATATCCGGTTGGCCTCGGAAAAGGCTAAATTCGGTTTCGTCTTCGCCCGGCTGGGCATCACCATGGAAGGGTGCAGCAACTGGTTCCTGCCCCGTCTGGTGGGTCCGGGCCAGGCCGCCGAATGGGCCCTGACCGGCCGGATTTTCGACGCCAAGGAAGCCCTGGCCGGCCGCCTGGTCAACCGGGTCGTCCCCCACGACCAGTTGATGGACGAAGCCCGGAATCTGGCCCTGGAAATCGCCCGGACCACGTCCGCCATCTCCATTCCGCTCAATCGCCAGCTCATGTGGCGCATGCTGGGGGCCGACCATCCCATGGAAGCCCACAAGCTCGAATCCAAGTGCATCTACTGGCTGGGCCTGCAGCATGATTCCAAGGACGCGGTGGAGGCCTTCTTTGAAAAGCGCCCGCCGGACTTCCAACTGAAAGCAAGCACCGACATGCCGCCCTTCTATCCCTGGTGGCCGGAACGGCCTTTCAAGGAATAGACGTCGAGACGAAATTTGAACGGGTTCCCCGGCGCCGGCCGGGGAACCCGTGTTTTTTCAAGTCCCGATTTGGCCGACCTTGCCCCTCACCCCAGGCCGTTTATAAAATCGATGACCTTCCGATTGAACATTTCATCGAATTCCATGAAAAACGCGTGCCGGCCGCCGGGGATCAGGACCTTTTCCGAGCCGGGAATCAGCCGGGCCAGGATGTCCGAGTTGACCGGCGGCACCAGGGAGTCGTCGTCCCCGTGGACGATCAGGGTCGGCGCGGCGATGCGGCCCAGACGGTCGGCGGTGTCGTGTTTGAGGCAGGCTTCGAACTGCCGGACAAAGGCCTCGGCCGGCTGGTAGTGGCGCATGGATATCCGGATGAACTCCTCGATCCGGTCCGGATGGTCCCGGACGAAGGCTTCGGAAAAATAGATATCCATGTCCTTGCGCAGAATCTGTTCGGGCGTCAGTCCCTCGATGGCGGTGAACTTCTCCCGCCGCTCCGGGCTCATCGGGACGGCCAGTTCCCCGCCGGGACTGGAGCAGCCCAGAACCAGGCTTTCCACGCGCTCCGGGTGGCGCAGGGCCAGTTCCTGGGCGATGTACCCGCCCATGGAAACGCCCAGGACGTGGCAGCAATCCAGGCCCAGGCCGTCGAGCAGAGCCGCGGTGTCGTCGGCGAACAGGGGGATGGAGTAGTCCATGGCCGGCTTGTCGGTCCGGCCGGCGCCCCGGTTGTCGAAGACCACGACCTGGAAGGCGGCGGACAGGTCGGGTATCTGTCGATACCACCATTCCGCGTTGCGGCGCAGGCCCATGATGAACACCAGGGGCCGGCCCCGGCCGTGGACCTCGTAATACATCTCGATGCCGTTGGCTTGAATCTTGGGCACGTTAAACTCCTTGTCGGTGTCCTAGAGCGCCTGCATGTAGATGTCCCGGGCCTGGGCCTCGGTCAGGGTCCTGGGGTTGTTGGCCAGAAGCCGGGTGACTTTCATCACGCCCTTGGCCAGTCCGGGCACGTCTTTTTTCTTCACGCCGAACTCGCCCAGGGACTGGGGCAGCTCGAGGTCCCGGCCGAGCTGGCGGACCGCCTCGACACCCGCTTCGGCCGCCTGTCGGGCGGACAGGCCGGCGGTCTCCTCGCCCAGCAGTTCGGCCACCCGGGCGAACCTGTCCAGGTCGCCCGGCATGTTGAAGGCCATGACCGGCGGGAGCATGATGGCGTTGGCCAGGCCGTGGGGGATGTGGAACTCGGCCCCGATGGGATAGGCGAAGGCATGAACGGCGGTCACGCCCGCGTTGGCAAAGGCCATGCCGGCCAGCAGGCTGCCCTCGAGCATGGCCGAACGGGCGGCCAGGTTCGAGCCGCGGGCCCAGGCCGCGCGGATGTGCTCCCCGATCAGTTCCATGGCCCGGGCCGCCAGCAGGTCGGTCAGGCCGGTGGCGTTGACCGAGGTGTAGGCCTCGATGGCGTGGATGAGCGCGTCCATGCCCGTGGCCGCCGTGACCGCCGGCGGCAGGCCCAGGGTGAGTTCCGGGTCCAGGACCGCCGCGGCCGGCATGAGATACGGGCTGACCACGCCTTTTTTCAGCTTCTCTCCCTCGTCGGAAAGAATGACGATCGAGGTGACCTCGCTGCCCGTGCCGGCCGTGGTGGGGACCATGATCGTGGGCAGGCCCGGCCGCGGGATCGTGTCCACCCCGAAATAGTCGGCCGCCTGGCCGGGGTTGACGGCCATGACCGCCGCCATCTTGGCAATGTCGATGGAACTGCCGCCGCCCAGGCCGATCACGGCCCTGGCTTTGGCCGCCTGAAGGGCCTCGCGGCAGCGGTCCACGATCTCGTGGCGCGGGTCGGGTTCGACTCCGTCGAAAACCGAAAACCCCACGCGGGCCCGCTTGAGCGACGTTTCGAGCCGTTCGAGCAGCCCGGCCTCGACCAGGCCCCGGTCCGTGACGACCAGGACCCGCCGGACGCCCAGTTGGCGCGCTTCGGCCCCGACCGTTGACACACACCCGGCCCCCATGACGATCCTCGGTGTCGTGCGAAAAAGCATAGTTGCCCCCATGTTCCCGTCCCCCCCGGGTTGGATGATTCTCCTCTTGGCTGTATCATGTATCTTAACACGAATATCCGTCCCGGGACAGGCTCGGTCCCGGACGGGGCGGGAGGCGGATCATGGCCGGGTACGACCCCAGGGCGTTGCGGCGAAACCCCGAGTTTAACGAAATCCTCCGGGTCATGCGCCGGACCTGGAGCGACCTCCGGGCGGCCAAATCGTACAACGAAATCCGGGGCCATGCCGCCGTGCTTCAGGCCCACATCGAGACCCTGCTCGACGAGCCGGAACACGTTTGCGACCTGGCCTCCGGGCCGGCGACCCTCCGGCCCATGAACCTGCCCGAGGCCGGGGACCAGGGGCCCCGCTATCTGGACGAAGGCCCCTTCGACCAACCCGGTCCGGACCGGGGCCGTTTTTTCTATTACACGTACAACGGCGAGGTCACGAAGCTTTTCAAGGAGCCGGGCGACGGGTACTACCCCATGAGGTTGTCCGGGTACTGGGTCTGGATGCTGGAGAAGCGGTACGCGGGCCGGCTTGAGACCCGAAACCACCTGGCCTCGGATTCGGCCTTCGAACGGATTCGGCCCCGGATCAAGACGCCGCCCCCGGAGGCAAAGGGGCAGTGGGTCATCCTCATGGACCCTCGAGGCATCTACGACGGCCGTGCCGCCCGCCGGGCCGGCCTGACCACGGACTACCGGCGCGCGGTCCGCACGGCCGACCGCCTGACCGAGTGGCTGGAAATCCGGTTCGTCGTCGCGGCCCTGGCCGCGAAAATCCACACGCATTGACCACCCGCCCCTTACGGCATTCCGCTCGTTCCCAAGCTCCAGCCTGGGAACGTCCTTGGCCTTGAAGCTCTGCTTCAACCCCTTATATGGAGGAATCTGGAGCTTGGGGACCGGCAGGAACTACTGAATCGAAAACCGATTTCCTCTTTTTTGCTTGCTATCCGTTCCGTCCGGGTATATGAGTAGCGCCCGGCGGGCGGCCATCCGTCCGACCACGGGCCGGACGAACCGGCCGCGGGAGGCGAATCAAGGTGAAACTGGGATTTATCGGACAGACGGGCGCGGGCAAGTCGACCATCTTCGAGGCCCTGACCGGCTGCGCTTTTGAAAACGGCCGCAACGGCCAGGCCCGGATCGGCACGGTCCCGGTCCCGGACGAGCGGGTGGACTCCTTGTCCCGCCTCTACCAGCCCAAGAAGACCACGTACGCCAAGGTGGAATACCTGTTGCCCGCGCCGGCCGAACCGTCGGCCAAAAGCAAGGACCCCCAGATATGGAACCGGGTCCGGGACTGCGACGCCCTGATCCACGTGGTCCGCAACCACAACGGCCTGGGTTTCGAGGCCCCCCGGGCCTGGGACGACCTGCGGGAACTGGACGAAGAACTGACCTTCGCCGACCTGGTCTCCGTGGAAAAGCGCCTCGAACGCCTGGCCGCGGACCGCAAGCGGGGCAAGCCGGAGCAGGCCGAGGAGGCCGCCCTGCTGACCGAATGCCAGGGGCACCTGGAAACCGACCAGCCCCTGAGACGCCGCCCCGACCTGGCCGGCGCGCCTTTGCTCAGAAGCTTCGCCTTTGTTTCGGCCAAGCCGACCCTGGTCCTGTTCAACAACGCCGACGAGGACGAAGAACCGCCCCGGAACCTGAAGTCGGACGTCCTGGAGGAAAGCCTGGTCATTCGCGGCAAGCTGGAACGCGAGCTGGCCGAGATGCCCGAAGACGAGGCCGCCGAGTTTCTGGAGCAGTTCAACATCGCCGCTTCGGCCCGGGACCGGGTCATCGAACGGTCCTACCGCCTCCTGGGGCTGATCTCCTTTTTCACCGTGGGGGATGACGAAGTGCGGGCCTGGACCATCCGGCGGGGCACCCCGGCCGCGGACGCGGCCGAAGTCATTCACTCGGACATCAAAAAGGGCTTCATCCGGGCCGAAGTCGTGGCTTATGACGACCTCATGGCCGCCGGCTCCATAGCCGAGGCCCGCAAGCGGGGCGCCGTCCGCCTGGAAGGCAAGACCTACGAGGTCCAGGACGGGGACGTCATCGAGTTCCGTTTCAACGTCTGATCGCCGGCCGCTTTTACCCCCTCATACTCCGGGCCGTTCCAGGTTGAAGACCCGGGCCGCGTTGCCGCCGAGAAACAGTCCCCGCGCCTCGTCGTCCAGGCCCAGCTCCTCGATCCCCTTCAAGGCCCTCGCCGCCGTGATCATGGGATAGTTGGTTCCGAACATGACCTTGCGCCGGCCCCGGCCCCGCATGTACCGGACCAGTTCGGGCGGATACCGCCGGACCGTGTAGGCCGAGGTGTCGATGTACACGTTTTCGTGCTTGGTGGCCACGGCGATCATCTCCTCGGTCCAGGGGTACCCGATGTGCCCGGCCACGATCTTGAGTTCCGGAAAGTCCAGGGCCACTTCGTCGATGTAGGGAATGGGCCGGCCGGTCTCGGAAGGACGGAGGGGGCCGGTATGCCCGACCTGGGTGCAGAAGGGGATGCCCAGTTCCACGCATTCGGCGAAAAGGGGATAGTAGCGCCGGTCCGTGGGCGGAAGCTTCCAGACCCAGGGCACGATCCGCAAGGCCCGGAAGTCCAGCTCCCGGACCGCCCGGCGAAGCTCGCGCACCGCCTCCATGGGCTTGTCCAAATCCGCCCCGGCCACGCCCAGAATCCGTCCAGGGTAACGCCGGACCATGTCGGCCGCCTCGTCGTGATCGATCAGCCAGCCGGCCGGACTGCTCCAGGCCGCCGCCAGCCCGATGTCCACATGGCCCTCGTCCATGGCCGCGATGGTCATC
>JAHJTB010000408.1 GCA_018830135.1 Pseudomonadota bacterium
CTGGGCAGCGTGAGCTGGTTCATGCGGTGTTTGAACGAATACGTGGCCCGAATGGCCAACCGGGAGGACGGCTGCAAGGGACGATTCTGGGAGGGGCGCTTCAAATGCCTGGCCCTGCTGGACGATTCCGCGCTCCTGGCCTGCATGGCCCATGTGGACCTGAACCCGGTGCGGGCCGCGGTGGCCGAGACGCCGGAGCAAAGCGAATATACGGGGATTCACGATCGAATCCAGGCCCGGGCTTGCGGCCGGGACGCAACCTGGCTCTGCCCGTTGGGCGGCGAAAACCAGGGGGACGCTCCGGGCGTGCTGCCGATCGGCCGGGATGAGTATCTGTCCTTGGTGGACTGGACCGGCCGGGAAATCCGGGCGGGCAAGCGGGGTGCGATCCCGGCGCATCTGGCCGGCATCATGGACCGCATTCCGATCAATCAGGCCCGCTGGGTGGACACGGTTCAAGGGTATGGCGGGATGTTCCGCCGGGTGGTCGGGGGAATGGAAACCTTGATGGACAGAGCCCGGTTTTGGGGAATGCGCCGGCTGGGCGGCTTTTTCTCTTTGTGAATCGCAATAATCGGGTGTCTTATTGCTTTTTTTTCAACCCCGTTTCCTCACCTGATCCGGGACAGCGTATCATCCAGCCAGTTCAAAATACTGCTTCCCCGGACCGATCCCGCACCCATCTGGCAATGGTAGCCGGCATCGCGGTCCCCGGTGAATGCCAAAAGGGTTTTCGGGCATTTCAGTTCTTCATACAGGGCTTTCTGATCCTTGACGCTGAGAAAGATATCCTGCTCGCTGACAATAACCAGGGTCGGGCAGGTGATATGGCCCGCCAACCCTTTCAGGTTGAATTTTTGCCAGAAAAGCATGAAATCCAGCGGCGTTTTTTTACCGCAGGTATACATCCCGTTATTGATAAACCAGCGCAGACCGGTGTCTTTGGCCATACTCGCCTGGATGCCCTGATTCGCCTCTTGGGGATTTTTTTCCATCCAGGCCATTGTTTTTGCATCGGGGAAACCTTTTCCGGCCAGGGCCAGTACCCCGGGGTTGGCCACGATGGCCGCGAGGCGATGTTCGAAGGCCGCCGCCCGAGGAACCAGGTGACCGCCCATGCTGTGGCCGATCATCGCCAGGCGCCCGGGGTCCACCTCTCGGCGAGCAAGGGCGAAATCCACCACCGGGGTGACGACTTTTTCCCAATCCGGCCTGAAATGAAGCCCCTGCTCCCGCAGTGCGCCGCCCTGTCCAGGGCCTTCGAAGATGAGCAGGTTGTAGCCCCGCTTTAAAGCGAACAAGCCGATGGCATAGAACATCTCCTCGCCCGTGCCGTCAAAGCCGGTCTGGGCGATGAGTGTTTTCCGGGTCCGGCCGGATGCGTCCGGCCGTATGAAATATCCGGGCAGGGTGGTGTTTTCGTACGGAATGGCCACGACTTCCGCCGGATACGGCAAGAGAACGGCCGCCTTTCTGAACACATCACGGCTCTTGCGCCAACTGGACCGTATCCGGGAGTCTTTCGGATCGCCGTGCAGAAAAAAGGGTGCGGCGCGATAGTAGTTGCTGGCCTTGAACCAGGCCTCCATGGCCGAAACGTTATGACCGGCGGCCAGGTCTTTTTCCCCTTGGGCATCCACCCGTTGAGCCAGGGCGTGCCACTGGGTGTACCAGGACAGTCCATCGCCCTGCTTGATCCTCCGGGCCGCGGCCAGGCACTCGTTCAAATCGGCCCCGCCGGCAACAGCCCGGCCCAGAGTGCGCCTGAATTCAAAGTCGTAACTCGGGTTGGAAAATACGATCGGGGGCGTGGCCCGCGCCGATTCGAATATGTCTTTCGCTTCCGCCTGAATCGGCCAAATCATTGCGAAAACAAGCCATACAAATGAAAACAATCCGCCTGGGGTTTTCATTCCAGCCTCGCCTTGCCCGTGATTATGCGGCGCCAGCCGCGATTTCCTTTTTTCAAGCCTTCCCGCACCACTCGTTGCCTGAAAGGCAGGCATTGCGCGGACTCGAGCCTTGCCAAAAGGCGACTTATCGTCAACTCACTGAAAATCGAACGTTTTTCCCATTTCAGGGTATAATAGTCCATCGATTTCCTCTTTGTCAACGGGATTTCCACCCGCCAGCCTCGGCCGAACACCGCCTGGCCGCGGCGGTCCAGAGGATAAGCCGAAGCCACGTGCACCCGCCAGTAACGGCCGCTATTGGAAGAGGCTGATTGGAGGACCCCTATGTTTTGATCACAATTTTGGGGGTAAAAGGGGGCAGCCGTTCTGTGGCGTAATCTTCTTGCCAAAAATTGGATGTCCGGTTGTAGCTATCATTCCGGCTCATCTGGCGAATATACTGGTCCGCATTCCGATCAATCAGGCCCGCTGGATTGACACGGTTCAGGGGTATGGCGGCCTGTTCCACCAGGTGGTCGGGCGGCTGGAAACCATGATGGACAGAGCCCGGCTTTTGGGAAAGCGCTGGCTGGGCGGCATGAGGGCCACCCAGGCGGCTTTTTCTCTTTGTCAATCGCAATAATTGGGTGTCTTACGGTCTACCTTACGGTCTTTACCTGCGACCGGAAACATCGTTCGGGGTCTGAAAGCCATGCGCTATCTGTCCGAATGGCTGAGGCCGAATATTTTCCTGCCGAGGTGAAGCCGGGGGCCATGGCCGGCGGCAGTGCCGCGAGGGCAAAAGAGGGAAGCCGATGCTTCCGGGATTCGGTTCCCAAGGCGGAGCTCGGGAACCGGCATACTACCGCTTGACGGCCCTTGAATCCCTCAAAACCCTGGTCCTTACCCCGTCATCTCCCGGATGGCCGCCGCGATCTTGTCTTTTGTCGGCAGGACCGTGTCTTCCAGGGACGGTTCGAAGGGCACCGGCACGCCGGGGTTGCCCAGCCGTCGAGGCGGCCTTTTCAGGGCCTCGAAGGCGCTTTCCGTGACCCGGGCCATGATCTCGCCCTGGATGCCGCAGGTCAGGTAGGCCTCGTCCACGACCAGCAGCCGGCCGGTCTTGCGGACCGAATCGATAATGGTGTCCGCGTCCAGCGGGGCCAGGGTCCGGGGATCGATCACTTCCACGGATATGCCCTGTCCGGCCAGTTCCTCGGCGGCCTGCATGGCGTAGTGGACCATGGCCAGGGTGGCCACCACGGTGATGTCGTCTCCGGTTCGTCTGACCAGGGCCTGGCCGAAGGGGACCAGGAAGTCCGGGTCCTGGTAGGCTTCGGTGACCGGCCAGCGGGTCCGGTACAGCCCCTTGTGTTCGAAAAACAGGACCGGGTTGTCGTCCCGGATGGCCGACTTCATCAAACCCTTGGCCTCCATGGACGTCGCGGGCAGGGCGACCTTGATGCCCGGCACGTGGGCGAACCAGGAGTAGAGGGTCTGGGAGTGCTGGGAGCCGGCGCCCTGCCCGCCGCCGCAAGGCAGGCGGATGACCAGGGGCACCTTGACCTGCCCGCCCGTCAGGTAGCGCAGCATGGCCGCCTGGTGGGTCAACTGGTCGATGGCCACGGACAGGAAGTCTCCGAACTGGAACTCGACGATGGGCCGCATGCCGCCCATGGCCGCGCCGCAGGCCGCGCCGACCACGGCCGCTTCGGAACAGGGCATGTCCCGGATGCGCTCGACGCCGAACTCCTTGACCAGTCCGGCCGTGACGCCGAAGGGGGGCGCCAGGGCGATGTCCTCCCCCATTTGAAAGACGTACGGATCGCGCCGCATCTCCTCGCGCATGGCTTCATTGATGGCCCCCCGGAACGTGGGCCAGTCCTGCTGCTCGGGAGGGGGTTTTGCCGCGGGTCGAAACAGTCTTCGGTCAATCATCTGTCTAACCTCTTCTAAGCCCATAGGTCTTCAAAGGCTTCCGCAGCCGGAGGCGTCGGGGCCTGCCGGGCGAAGGCCACGGCCGCTTCAATTTCCCGGACGACCTCGGCCTCCATGGCCGAAAACCCGTCGGCGGTCAGCAGGCCTTCTTCCTGAAGCCGGGCGCTGAAACGCTTGATGGGGCAGGCCGCCCGGGCCGCCTCGATCTCCTCCCTGGGCCGATACCGCTGCGGGTCATGGGCCAGGTGGCCGCCCATGCGAGTGGTTTCGGCCTCGATCAACGAGGCGCCCCCGCCGGACCGCGCCCGCCGGACCGCTTCCGAAACCGCCTGATGGACCGCCACGGGATCGTTGCCGTCCACCACCACGCCCGGGATTCCGTAGGCCGCGGCCCGGTCGGCGATATGCGCCGTATTGATCTCCCGGGACACCGGCAGGGAGATGCAGTACCCGTTGTTCTCGCAAATCATGATCAAGGGCAGGTCCCAGATGGAAGCCAGGTTGGCGGTCTCGTGGACCACCCCTTCATTGCTGGCCCCGTCGCCGAAAAAGCAGATGCTGACCCGGTCCGTTCCTTTCAGCTTCTGGGCCAGGGCCATGCCGCCGGCCACGGGCACCTGGCCGGCCACGATGCCGCCCATGCCCACCACGCCCCGGTCGAAATCCGTGACATGGTAGGACTTGCCCTTGTTGTACCCCGGAAGCCGGCAGTACAGTTCGGCCATGATCCGGTTCGGGTCCAGGCCCCTGGCCACCTGGGGCGCCTGGCCCCGGTGGGTCGTAAATACATAGTCTCCGTCTTCCAGGGCCAGACAGGCCCCGACCGAGACGGCTTCCTGGCCCGTGCTCAGGGCGGGGGGGATGCCGCCGATCTCCTCGTTCAGATAGGCGTCTCCCCACGCGTTCTCCAGATGCCGGACCATGAGCATCTTGCGCAGCATGTCCAGTTTCAAGTCCGTGTCTGACAATGGTCGCCTCCATGCGCTCCAACGGGCAACGGTCCGCACCGAAACCCGCCGGCTGGAAAAACAGTGATCAGTACCGGCCTTCGCCCGGGGCGGGCTTCGACTTCCCGACCCGCGTGTAGTAGAACTCCGGAATCTTGTCCGCGGACTTGTAAAAATGCCAGACACAGGGCTTGTCGGCATCGTCTTCGTAGTCCGTGACCCAGAGCGGATGGCCGCCCCATTCCATGGGCAGAATCTCGTTGAAGACGCAGTGAATGCAGTAGTAACCGACCCCCGTCCGGTTCCAGTTCCAGTCCGCGGGCTTCTCGCTGGCCCCGAAATTATACGGCGGCCCCAGACGGGATTTGGTGCCGTCCACCGGGTCCCCCCGTCGCATCCGCCCGCCGCTCCCGCACGGGTCCATGATAATCGAGTACCGATCCTCGTCCTCGGTCACTTCGATCGCGCCGTTCTGCTTGGGCCCGCACTGGTGGGAACGCATGATCTCGGCGGTGATGTAGACGCGCTCTTCCACGGACAGATTCAGAAAACCCTTCCAGGTGCGTTTCATCATCCAGGTCTCCTGGGAGGCCTTGAGGATGTCCTGCATCTCCTCTTCGCCGTGCCGTCTGGCAAACTCGCCCAACAGATTCCAGATCAGATCGCAGAAAAAATCGTGCAGGGCCTTGTTCTCCGGAATGATGTACCGGGCCAGTTCCTTGGCCTCCTCCAGCCGCCCGTCATCGATGGCGGCGCAGATTTTCTCCTGCGTCGGCTGACCGAGTTCCGGACAGTCGTCCTGCCGGAGCATTCGGCCCAGACTTTCCGATCGGGTCAAACGATCCATTTCAATCCTCCTTGTATGTCTGAACGCGGGGGAGCCGGGCGGTCTCCGAGCCGGGTCCGTGAAAAATGGCTGGGTTCAATCCAATCCGTCGCGATCAGCGACCCTGACCATGCCCCTGGCAGGCCCCTGTTCCCAATCCCCTTGCCCGACCCGACGGCGCGATCAGACCGCCCGATGCACCGCCCGCAAGACCCGCGTCGAGCCGCGCGCGATAAGCCGATTGACGGCGGTCCCCGGGAAAAACCGTTGAATATATTACAATGATTTCTCAACTTTCGGACACGATAATCCGGAGGCGCCCGACCTGTCAAGCCGAAATTAAACCCGGATTTCTCACCGGGTTCGTAGCGAGGCATCGAAATGCATAGCGAAACGCGAAGTTGGACCGGTTTTGGGCCGCGGGCGTATCACTGGACACGTCGAAGCCGGACGGCGGGAAACAAGAGGCCGGACCGGGTATCAGCCCCGGGCGTATTGCTCCAGCAGGTATATCCTGAAGGGATTGTCGCAGTCCTTGGACGAGGCGACCAGGGCATCGATGTCCACCGGGACGCGGCGGAGCGTGACGGCGATCCTTCCGTTCGAGGCTTCGACGATGGCGTATTCGGCATGATGGAGCAGTTCCGGCGGCCCTCCGTTCACGAATCGGCGGAAGGGCAGGCCCACGCTGCCGGCGTTGACCAGGAGGAGGCCGTCGTGCCGGCGGAGCATCTGGACGTGGGTGTGGCCGCCGGCCATGACCTCGGCCCGGCGGCCGTCCAGCATCTCGTCCAGGCGTTCGGCCGGGGTGTCGGCCAGGATGTTTTCCATGTGCGAGCGGGGCGAGCCGTGGAACAGAAACAGACGGGCTCCCCCGCCCAGGTCCATTTCCAGGTGGGGCCGGAAAGAAGCCAGAAAGGCCCGGTCCTCGGCGGACAACCGGCTCCGGCACCAGTTGACGGCCTCGATCACGGCCGGGGCCTCGGTGTATCGGCCGATCAGATCGGGGTCGTTGAGGAAGGCGTCGTGGTTGCCCATGATGCACGGGATATTCAGGTCCCGGATCGTTCCCAGGACCTCTCCCGGCCGGCAGCCCAGGGTGGCCGCGTCTCCCAGGCAGACGCGTTGGTCGACGCCGATTTTTCGGATGTCTTCCAGCACGGCGGCCAAAGCGGGTTCATTGGCGTGGATGTCGGCGATCAGGGCGATTCTCATGGCGATGTCCTGATATTCGACATTTTCAGCAACCGCCCAGGAGCGGGTCCACGGCCCGGACGGCCTGTTGGAAG
>JAHJTB010000409.1 GCA_018830135.1 Pseudomonadota bacterium
GTCTTCACCACAAGCGATTCTGAAAATCCAGACCTTATATTTCAGCCACTTGCGGCGAATACCCGCCTCAAAATACCTGCGTTCGGGCGCGAATAGCGAAAGTCGGGCTAGTTTATGAATCGACCTCTCTTGCCTGAATTCCCGTCAGCTTTCCTGGTCGATAATGTACTGCAGAATGGCCAGGCTCGAGGCATAGGCCGCTTCCAGACCGGTCAGGCCCAGCCGGCGGCTGAGCAGGCTGGCCCGGACGTTGTAGGGCGTGTCCGAGGTGTAGTGCAGGAGCCCCAGGCTGAAACCGGGCGGGGCCTCCAGGGACAGCACCCGGTTTCGCGTCGGGGACCGGCCGGTGAAATGCTCGTACAGAGCGGCCAGGTACGGACCGGCCTCCATTTCGATCCCGGTGAAATCGTCCCGGGTCAGGTCCCGCACCGTATCCCGGCCGTGGAGGAAGGTTCCCCGGACCGTGATGGACTTCTGGTCTTCAAAGGCGGCGATCCGGTTCAGGAACGGCACCAGCCGTCTGATCGTCAGCCGGTTGCGAAACAGATAGCGGTTTCCGGAATGGGCGTCGTGAACTTCGCCGGGAATCATGATGTCGCCCAGGCGGCCGATGGTGGCCGCCGATTTGCCCAGGATGAAGACGCCCTTCATCCGGGTGAAGCGCCGGCAGGCATGGGACAGCAGGTGATAGGCGGCCAGGCCCAGGGGGTAGTCCATGTTGAGTATCCAGGCCCGGCTTCGGGCCAGGGCCTCGGGCCGGGCGACTTCGAGGCGCGGGTCGAGGGCTTTCGGGTCCAGCCGTCCCAGTTCGATCCGCTGAGCCTCGAGGAACGGGTAGTGGTCCGGCAGGTGGCGCGTCAGACCGGCCGCTTCCTCCCGGGCGGTCTTTTCCGCCTTCGCTTCAGGGTGGCGCTCCAGGTAGTAGCGCAGGGCATAGTAGAGCAGATCGAATCGATTCCGGTCCGGGTCCCGGCTCGAACTCCGCCAGGCCCGACGGAGCCCCTCCGGGTCCTGGTCCATGATGAAGTCCACGAGTTCCCCTTCGCGGGCTGCCGCGACACCGGAGACCAGGTTGGCCAGTCCGTGGGTGTTGCTCGAGACGATATAGATCGGCCGGTCTTCGGTCGACCCCAGGCCGAAACATTCCCCGACCTTGTCCCACCACCCGGCCGCGGCTTCATGGAAGTCCGGGGAGCGCAAGGGCAGCCGCTCGACGGTCAGGGACCGGGGTTCCCGGGCCAGGGCCGAAATCTTCGCGTCCCAGTCCCGCTCCCAGACCCGCCGCAATAGTTCCCAGTCGGCCTCGCCCAGGCCCAGGGACCGGCGCACCTCCTGGCCGGCCCGGGAGGCCGCGACGCGGCCGCCGGCCAGGTCCTTTCCCAGGGGCCCCCGGCTCAGGAGCCGGTGCATCTTGTTCCACTCGATCTGAAAAGCGCACAGGGCGGGGACCAGGTCGTCCAGGTCCGATATGCTGGTCACGAAGATGGCCAGGGTCCCTCGACCGTTGTAATGGGACCGGCGGCGCCGGGCCCTGGCGGAAACCCGGGGCCAGGCGGCCACGTCGGCATATCCGGCCTGGACGAAGACCGGCTCGCCCGGACCGATCACGACCCGGGAGACGCGGTCCACGCAGTCCGGCAGACGCAGGACCGAGTAGAGGAAGGCGGATACATTGGGTTCCTCGGCTCCGGCCCGTTGATGCAGGCTCGACTGGAAGCGGCAGTGGACGGCTTCGAGTTCCCCGATCGTCAGGACTTCGGGCCGGTCCAGCCGGTCGTGATAGACCCGGAGGTACTCCTCCAGGGTCGAGGCCGGATCGGTCCGGGCTTCACGGCGGAAGAACCTGGTTCGGAGAAAACGGATCATGCAGAACCAATCCGGGCCGGCGCGGCCGCTTAGTGGCGAAATGCGTCGTGGTGGAAAAGCAGGACCAGGGCCGTCAGGTCCAGCAGCAGGAGCACGACCGGGACCTGCCGGTATTTCCCGCTGGCGACCTTGATGACCGTCCAGCTCAGAATGCCCCAGATCACCCCCTGGGTGATCGAGCCGGTCAAGGGCATCAGGATCATGGACATGAAAAAGGGAACCGCTTCATCAAAGCGTTCCCAGCGGACGTAGATCAGGGGCTTGAGCATGAAGACCCCGGCCAGGACCATGACCGGGGCCGTGGCCAGGGCCGGGACCAGGGACAGCAGGGGCGAAAGGAACAGGAACGGCAGAAACAGCAGCCCGGCCGTGACGGCGGTCAGGCCGGTCCGCCCGCCGGCCCGGACCCCGGTCGATGACTCGATATAGACGGTGGCCGGACTCGCCCCGATCAGGCCGGACAGGGCGACCCCGAGGGCGTTGGCCTTCATGCTCCGAAGCAGGGACCGGGGCTCCCCGTTCTCGTCCACCAGGTCCCCGGCCTCGCCGACCCCGGCGCAGGTGGAAAAACTGTCGAAAAAGCAGGAGAAGACCAGGACGAAAATAAAGGGCCAGTGAGCCGGCCTGAGCGCGCCCATCACGTCCAGCCGGAAGAGCAGGCTCGGGTCCGGCCAGGACCACCATCCCCGCCAGGTCACCGCGGTCGACGTTCCCGCCCCGATGGCCGAGGCATCCCCCCAGGACCGGCCGATGGGCCAGGCCAGAAGCGTCGTCGCCGCAACGCCCCAGATGAAGGCGCCCGGAACCTTGCGGACCACCAGGACCGCCGTCAGGGTCAGTCCGGCCAAAAAGGTCAAGGATACTTCGTCCAGGGCTCCCAGCGACAACCGGCCCGGATCGGCGACGACGATGAAACCGGCGGACATGAAGCCGATCGTGGCGATGAACAGACCGATTCCGCCGGCCAGTCCGTAGCGAAGCATCCGGGGGACTCCGGCCAGCAGGCGCCTGCGCCGGTCGCAGGCCAGCAGGGCCAGAAAGACCAGCCCCGCCCAGAAAACGCACCCCAGGGCCGTCTGGTAGGACATGGTTTCCGAACGGACCACGGCCGCGACAAAAAGATGGTTGAGGCTCATGCCCGGGGCGACCACCAGCGGGTTGTTGCTGTAAAGCCCCATCAGGATGCTGCTGAAGGCGGAAACCAAAACCGTGGCCGTCAGGGCCGCGTCGTAGGGCAGGCCGGCCTGGCTCAGGATGGCCGGATTGGCCACGATGATGTACATGGTGGCCAGGAAGGTGGTCAGACCGGCCGTCAGTTCGGTACCCAGGCCGGTCCCGTTGTTCTCGAGATCGAAAAAATCCCTCACGATCTCGTCAGCCCCCTGGCCCTTGCCGGTTCGCTTGACGCTTCATTTCACGCCCTCTTCCTCCACGTTCAGCACGACTTGCACGTCGGGCCACTTCTTGTCCGCCGGCTGAACCCCCGGCGGCACGATGATCTTGCACAGGATCGCCGTCGTGGTCTTGATGCCATCCAGATAGATGGGCGTGGTGGTCACCTCGGGGGGCTTTTGGCCTTTCTTCTCCTCCGGGAACAGGACCACGATGGATTCGGGCGTCAGGACCACCTCTTTTAGAACCAGATGGTCCGCCAGACGTCCGACCAGTTGGGGCTTGAGCTTCACTTCCTGTTTGATGATCCGTTTCAGGGTCAGACGGAAGCTCTCCGGTTCGACGCCCAGCAGGCTGACGTTCCGGGGCAGGGCGATGTTGTCCTCGGTCACGAAATAAGGCTTTTCCCCGGACGTTCCCTTGGAAAGATCGATGGTCACGATGAGCTGGTTGGGGCGAAGCGGGTTGAGTTCGGATTTGGGGCCGGACAGGTGAATCTTGACCTCTTCCGGCTTGCTGCCCACCAGGGCCAGGTCCGCGGGCGTGGCCGTGTACTCCACCGGCACCGTAAAGACGCGTTCGAGGATTTCGCCCTGGGAGTGAATGATCGTGGCCCAGAAAATGAAAGCCACGGCCAGGCAGAAACCTGCCTGGATGACGAGCTTCGACTTGCGCATGGCCGGCCCCCAGACCGGCCGATACTGGGAGTTTTCAGTCCATTGACTGTTGAGGGCGCCGACCAGTTCGTCCTGGTCTTCGACGGTCCGGTAGGTGCCGTTCCTGAAGAGCGTGATCGTGCCGCGCTCCTCGGACACGGCCACGATCAGGGCGTCGGAAGCCTCGCACAGCCCCATGGCCGCGTTGTGCCGCGTGCCGAGATAGTAGGGCAGCACATTGGTCTTGCTCAAGGGCAACCGGACTCCGAAAAGGGCCAGGCTGCCCTTTTCCACCACGACCGCCCCGTCGTGGCCGGGCGAGTTCGGGTCGAAAATGCTCTGAATGATGGCCGGACTCGGCCTGGCGTTCAGTTCCTGGCCGCCGGACAGGTGCCGGCCGATGGGCTCCTTGCCCGGCAGGACCAGGAGAGCTCCCCAGCGCCGCTCCGCCACCCGGAACAGTCCTTCGGCGATCGGGTCGGCAATACCCGTCTCGGCGTAGCGTTGATCCTTGGAGGAGATGGACACCGCCTGTTCCAGGACCTTTCGCAACTCGGGCTGGAAAAGGATGATCAGGCCGATGACCGCGACCTGGCTCAGATTGGAGTAGGCCCACATGATGCCCTGGAGCTGAAGGACGTTGGCCACCGCAAAGGCGACGATGGCCAGCAGCACTCCCCGGACGATCGTCCAGGAGCCCAGACGCATGAAGGTGCGGTAAAGCAGAAAAAGCGATGCCCCCATGAAGAAGACGTCGAGAACCACCCTCCAGGTCAGGGCGTCCTTGATGAACTGACTGATGGCCTGTAATGCGTCCATGGCAACCGATTATAACAACTCCGGCCGAAATTGCCACGCCCCGGACTATTCGTTCATTCCCGCCCCCAGCCAGAGCCCGGTGAAAAAGCGGCGGGCGTTGATTCCCAGGGAGCGGACCCGGTATCCCCCCTCCTGGACGACCAGGGTCGGCATCTTCAGGGCCCCGATGGCCCGGCCGTTGTTTTCGAAATCCGCGGCCGAAAGGGACCAGGAGCCGGTCGGATCGGCCTTGGCCGTATCCAGGCCCAGGGCCAGGACGAGAAAGCGGGGCTTGAAATCGGACACGATCTTGAGGGCCCGGGCCAGGGTTCGGCTGTAATCCGGTCCGGTGACGTGTTCGGGCAGGGGAAAGTTGACGTTTCTGCCCTGTCCCGGACCTTCCCCGGTCTCGTCCCGAAAACCGCTGAAATAGGGATAGGCGAAGCTGGGGTGCCCGTGGATGGAGACGGTCAGAACGTCGGCCCGGCGGTAGAAAATGTCCTGGGTGCCGTTGCCGTGGTGGTAATCGATGTCCAGAACGGCCACCCGGCCGTACTGGCTCAGATGATGGGCCGCGATGGCCCCGGAATTGAAGTAGCAGAATCCGCCGAAGACCTGGCGTTCGGCGTGGTGTCCGGGCGGCCGGACCAGGGCGTAGGCCAGGGTGTACCCGGCGAACAGGGCCTCCGCCGCGGTCAGGGCGCATTCCACGGCCCGATGGGCGGCCGGAAAGGCGTTTCGGTTCAAGGGGGTGAACGTGTCGATGCAGTAGTACCCGGCCCGGACCGGCAGTTCCTTGGGCGGACGGGCGGCGTTGCGGATGGGAAAGACGTACGGATAGACCGAGCGTCCCGGCTCGACCTTCTGGCACATGCGCCGGAGGTAATCGACCAGGCTGGGCGAATGGACGGCCCGGATGTGCCTTTCCTTGAAACGGCGCGGTTTGATCGGGTCGAAAATGGCCGTTTTTTTGAATTCCTTGAGGATGCTCCGAATCCGGGCCGGCGCCTCGACGTACCCGCGCTCGTGGACGTGATGAATCTCGTGCCGGTCGTTGACCACCAGGGCGATCCGGTTTTTCTTCAACGGTCGGGAACGACCCGGTCCGGGGGCTTCCGGGCGGACGTATCGGGGCGGCCTGAGGCGGACCGGGTTGTCCCGGATAGAGGTCACGACCATGTCGATGTACCCTTCCGGGCAGACATCGCCGTACTTGCGTTCCAGGATGGCCCGGACCACGTCCCGGGCCGTCTTCCGCCCCAGGGGCGCCTCGCGGTTAAGGCCGTCGAAGACCAGGTAGGGCGGACAGTCTCCGCCGGGGATCAGAGGCGTTTCATATGCGGTCCCGACGATGGGAAAGCCCCCGAAGCCCTCGTAGAACTTCAGCCGGGCCCGGTTCTGCTTCAATACGTCGGCATCACGGCACAGGGCCGGGTCGTCCGGCAGGCACTCCATGAAAATGCCGATCGTTTTCAGGGCCCGGGCCTCCGCCCGCAGGTGCTGGTACAAGGCCCCGCCGATTCCTCCGCCGGTCAGGCGCCGGGCCGTGGAGATGAAATCGAGGTAAAAGAATTTCAGGTCCGGGGCGTGGGCGGCCAGGGCGAAGCCCTTGACCCGGCCGTTGACGTCGTCACCCACGACCAGGACATAGCGGAAGCTATGGCGCAACCGGTCCCCGAGCCTTTCCGGCAGGCCCTCGATCTCCTCGTCCGAAACACCCGGAAACTGGCTTTTCAGTATCTCCTGGACCTGGACGATCGCTTCCCGGTCCCGGGGCTGGGTGTCGTCCAGGACCCGGCGCAGGCGAAACATGTGCCCTCACCCTCCTTGGTCTCTGGCGTTGTGAAGTATTAGCACAATGCCGCAACGACGCCAAGAGGGTTGATTATTTCCCCTGGAACTTCGGCGGCCGCTTTTCCAGAAACGAACGGATGCCTTCCTCGCGATCCAGGGTGTTGAAGCAGTAGTCCTGGCCGAAAAACTCCAGCCGCCCGTGGACGTCCAGGCTGGTCTCCAGGGCCTGGTAGATCATGGCCTTGGAAATCGCGATGGCCACGGGAGGTCCGTCGGCGATCTGCCTGGCCATCCGGCCGGCGGCCGCGTCCAGGTCCTCGGCCGGGACCACCTCATTGACCAATAATTCATGCGCCCTCGATCCTCCATCCCTCTGAAATGAATGGGTGTCCGATCAAAAAACTCCGGCCGCTCGAACCAGGTCCGGGCGGCCGGGGTGTGGAGAGGAAGGCCGGTTATTTTTTGGCCGGCGCGTTGATGGTCAGTTCATAGGACGCCGTGGCGGGCGAATCCCAGCTCTTGGCGTTCATGGTGTATTTGCCCGGGGGAAGCGGCGGATTGTTGGGGTCGGGTGCGGGCTTGCCCTGTTTGAACCGCATATTGAAGATGCCCTGCAGGATGCTGAGCATGTTCATGGTGGTGACGAAGTTGCCGTCCTTGTCCGCGTCGGCCGAGGCCACGGGCACGTCCTGGCCCTTGTTGGCCTTGGAAAGCACGATCTCGACCCGGTCTTCGGGACCGAAACCGGAGCCCATGATCTTCATCGTGGCCAGGGCCTTGGGGTTGTAGTCCACCGCGGCCGGGTCGGTTTTCAACGAAGCTCCGGCCAGGGCCGGCGTCCCGCTCAGGGCCAGGCCCACGGCCAGGACAAAGGCCATCACCAGTAGTTTGGTGAACAGGCATCGAATCGACATGTGAACCTCCTATTCGTGTTGGCCGGCTTCAGCCGATCCAACGTTTGCGGCGTCGGTAGTGCTTGACCTCGCGATAACTCTTGCGCTCGCCGATGGCGCTCAGACCCAGGTAAAATTCCTTGATGTCTTCGTTTTCGCGCAGCTGATCCACCGGACCGTCCAGGACGATCCGCCCGTTTTCCATGACGTACCCGTAATGGGCCACCTTTAGGGCCTGCTTGACGTTCTGTTCGACGATCAGAATGGGCAGGTGCTCGTCGGTGTTGATCCGCTCCACGATGCCGAAGATCTCCTTGACCAGCAGCGGGCTCAGGCCCATGGACGGCTCGTCGAGCAGCATCAGCCTGGGGCTGGACATCAAGGCCCGGCCGATCACCAGCATCTGCTGCTCGCCGCCGGACAGGTAGCCGCTGGTTCGTTTGCGCATGTCCACCAGGCGGGGGAAATAGGAATAGACCTTGCCCATGTCTTCCCGGACCTGGGCCCGGTCCTTGCGCACCAGGGCCCCGCCGTTCAGGTTCTCTTCCACGGTCAGATGTTCGAGCACCCGCCGGCCTTCGAGAATCTGGATGATGCCCATCCGGGCGATCTCCTCGGGCGACTTGCGGTCGATGCGGACCTCCTCGAACATGATGCTGCCGTGATGGACTTCCCCCTCTTCGGTGCGCAGCAGTCCGGAGATGGACTTGAGCGTCGTGGTTTTGCCCGCCCCGTTTCCGCCGAGAATGGTCACCACCTGTCCCGCGGCCACGTCGAAGGACACGCCCCGGAGCACCTGGATAACGTTGTGGTAGAGCACCTCGATGTTGTTGATCTTCAGCACCTTATCATCCTCCCCGGACTGCGCGCTTCGGTCCTTATTATTTCTTCTCGTTCATCCACGGCGGCAGAATGAGCGGGGTTTCCTCCCAGCCCGTGATCATGTTGTCCCTCATGGCCTTGATCTGATGAATCACGCCGTGCCTGGTACCCCGGTGATCTTTCCAAGGTATATACTTGAGCCCCATGCCCGGACTCGTTCCCAACCCTGGAAAGCGGAAGTCATTTATACGGAAAAAGCCCTGCTCCATGACATCTTTTCCGGTGAGCTTGTCGGGAGGAACGACCTCCAGGCTCAGGCGCAGGACCTCTTCGATGTAATTGCCCATGATCCAGCCCAGCCACCAGACCATGTCCGGCAAGGGCCTTTGATCCACGTCATAGCCCGGCTTGCCGCGCATGTATTTGCGGTAGCTTTCGTTGATCCACTTGACCCCGGGATATTTTTCTTCGTCCCAGCTGGTGGGGTACCCGATTTGATAGAACATGCCTTCCGCCGCGTCGCCGGCAAGGGCCATCATCTCCTGGGCGTCGGTGCCGGATATCTGCAGGAAAGGGGTTTGCATCCCGAGGCGTTTCATGTCCTTGCGGATGACCGCGCTCTGTGAGCCGGTGCAGAGGACGAGAATCCAGTCGGCCTTGGCCTGTTGGACGCGCAGCAACTGACTGGTCATATCCACCGGCATGGGCGCCACCGGCTCGTCAGCCACTATTTCGATACCTTTGGCTTTGAGGTAATCCACGCCGCCCCAGAGCATGGACCGTCCCAAGGGGCCGTCATAGTACATCAGGGCCACGCGCGGGGGGCGACTCTCCTTCCAGTTCTTCTTGAGCCAGTCAGCGCACAAGCCCAGGTCGTCGGCAAAGGTAGGGGCTATGCCCATAACCCATTCCGGCGGCCACATGCCTACGGTGTTGGCCGTGGACATGAAGCAGGGTATCTTGTCCCGCTTGTAATCCTTTTTGAGGCCCTCGATCGCCGGCGAAGCGGTGGTGTGGACCAGGACCATGCCTTTATCTACAAAATCCCGGTACGCGCTTTTGAACAAGGGCAGTTCGTAGCGACAGTCGGCATAGAGCAGCTTGACCTTGACCCGCCCCGATTCGCCGGTCTTGGTGTCCTTGTATGGGATACCGCCTTTTTCCTTGTTCACGATCTCATTGATGTACAAGATCACGGCGTCGCCCAGGGGGCCACAGGTCCGGCCGGCCGGGCCGGTCCATTCCCCCAGATGGCCGACGACCAGGGGTTTCGGCTCGGCCGCCCGGGAAACGCCGCCTAGGGCCAGGACCAGCGCCCCGCCGATCAATATCAGCCATGCGGCGGCTTTTCCGTTTGCCTTCACCATGAAATGGTCTCCTTTTTTGTCAGGATTCGTGTTTAGACCGGTGCACTTCCAGACGCGTTATGAAACCGACCGTTGACCGGTCTATTTCTCCTTCATCCACGGCGGCAGAATGAGCGGGGCTTCCATGAAATCCGTGGCCATGGAATCCTTCATGCCTTTGATCTGGTGGATGCTGGCATGGTGGCCGCCGCGGTGATCCTTCCACGGGATGTATTTTAACCCGACGCCCGGCGGATAGCCCATGCCCGCCACCTGATAATTATCCAGCCGGAAAAAACCCTTTTCCATGACGTCTTTCCCGGTGATGTCGTCCGGGGAGACCAGTTCCAGGGTCTTTTGCAGGATGACTTCGACGTAGTGGCCGATGAACCAGCCGGCCGACCAGACCGCGTCGGGCACGGGGCGGTTAACCACGTCGTAGCCCGCTTTGCCCTTCATGTATTTGCGATAGTTTTCATTAAGCCACTTGACGCCGGAATAGGTCTTTTCATCCCATGCCGTGGGAAGCGTGGTCATAAAATAGGCCCCTTCCGCGGCGTCGCCGGCCAGGGTCAGCAGTTCCTGGGCGTCGGTGTCCTCGCACAGGCTGAAGGGGATGGTTATACCCAGGCGCTTCATGTCTTTAAGAATGACCGCGGCCTGGGAGCCGAGGCAGTTGGCGATGATCCAGTCGGCCTTGGCCGCCTTGATGCGTAAAAGCTGGCTGGACATATCCACCGGCATGGGGGCCACGGGCTCGTCGGCCACGATCTCCATGCCGTTGGCCTTGATGTATTCCGGTCCGCCCCAGAGGATGGACCGGCCGAAGGGGCCGTCGTAGTACATCAGGGCGATGCGCATGGGCCGGCTTTCCTTCCAGTTCATTTTAAGCCATTTCACATACAGGCCGACGTCGTCGGCAAAGGTCTGCCGGGTGCCCATGGCCCACTCCGGCGGCCACAGGGCCGCGGTGTTGCCTGTGGACAGGATGCAGGGAATCTGGTCCCGCTTGTAGTCTTTTTTCAGTCCTTCGGCCGCCGGCGACGAGGTGGTGTGGCAGAAGACCATACCCTTGTCCACGAAGTCTCGGTACGCGCTCTTAAAGAGCGGCAGTTCGTACCGGCAGTCGGCGTAAATCAGCTTGAGCTTGACCTTGCCGCTCTGCCCGGTCTTGGCGTCCTTGTAGGCGATGCCTCCCCGCTCCTTGTTCAAGTGTTCGTTGATGTACATGATCAGGGCGTCGCCCACCGGGCCGCAGGTCCGGCCGGCCGGGCCGGTCCATTCCCCCAGATGGCCGACGACGATGGGCTTGGGTTCGGCGGCCTGCACCGAGGCGCCGCCAAGCGCCACGAACAATGCCGCACCGGCCATGACCAGCCAGGCCATGGCTTTGACATGGTCTTTCATCATGAAACCACCTCCTTGGGTTCGAGGTTTGACAGCCAGGTCTCCACACACACCCAAAACCGTCCCGTCAGTATGGGAACGGATAGAGCCGAAACTTGGTTTTGATGACCTCCCAGCGATGGGCCAGGCCGCGCGGTTCGTAAACCAGGAAGAGCATGATGACCAGGCCCATGATGAACAGGCCCATGGCCGCCCCGAACTCCACGCCCAGGGCCGGCACGGCCGTGGTGATGATGGGCGCCACTTTAACGATGGCTTCGCGCAGGACCATGATGAACACCACGCCGAAAATGGCCCCCATGACCGATCCGCCGCCGCCGACGATGAGCATGCCCAGAAACCAGATCGAATCCATCAGGCTGAAGTATTCGATGCTGATGGTCTGGAGATAATGGGCGTACATGGACCCGGCGATGCCGGCCAGGAAGCAGCCGATGAAAAAGGCCAGCAGTTTGTAATAAAACAGACTGATACCCATGCCTTCGGCGGCCAGGTCGTTGTCCCGGACGGCCACCCAGGCCCGGCCCACGCCGGTCCGGACCAGGTTCTTCACGAAGTAGGTCACCAGGACGACCATGGCCAGGGCCAGATAGTAATAGCTTTGCTCCCGGTCGAATTCGAAGCCGAAAAACTTCGGCGGCGGTACGTCCAGGGACCGGACGCCGCCGGTGATGCTGGGCAGGTGCATGATGACGTAGATAATGATGAACTGGGCCCCCAGGGTGGTGATGGCCAGGTAGAAGCCCTTGATCCGCAAGGAGGGCGCGCCGAATATCAGCCCGACCACGCCGGCGGCCAGCCCGCCCAAGGGCATGGCCAGCCAGAAGGAAAAACCCAGTTCGTTGCACAGGGCGGCCGAGGTGTAGGCCCCCACGGCCATGAAGGCGGAATGTCCGATCGAGACCTGGCCGCAATATCCTGTCAAAATGTTCAGGCCGTGCACCGCGATCACGGTACTGCAGATGACGATCAGGATGTTGAGTTGGGCCCGGGAGGCGAACAGGGGCAGAAGGCACATGGCCGCCAGAAAGCCGATCAACCAGGCCCAGTGGTCCCAGGTGCGGAAGATGGCCATGTCTTTTTTATAGGTCGTGTTGTAAATTCCGGACGGTAGCGGCATGTCTCAGACCCTTTCGATGGTTTCCAGGCCGAAGAAGCCGTGGGGGAAGAAGATGATGACGATGATCATGACGATGTAGGCCAGCACGTCCTGGATGCCGTGGCCGATGTACCCCGTGGACAGCCCTTCGAGGAGGCCGATCATCAAGCCGCCGATGATGGCACCGGGGATGGATTGGGCCCCGCCGATCAGGGCGGCGGGGATGGCCTTCAGGCCGATGTTGGCCAGGGGGATGTTGATGCCGTTCATGCTGCCCAGCAGGACGCCGCCGATGGCGGCCAGCATGGCGCTCATGGCCCAGGTGTTGCGGAAGACGCGCTGGACCGAAATGCCCATGGCCTGGGCCACCTTGTGGTCCTCGGCCACGATGCGCATGGCCAGGCCGGCCTTGGTGAACTTGAAAAAGGCGGACAGGATGAGCACCACGGCGATGGCGATGCAAAAGCCGTAGATGTGCTGCTGGGACAGGATCAGGCCCCCGATCTTCAGAGGCTCGACCGGCAGCAGGGGCGGCTTGAAGACCCGCCAGGACATGCCGCCCCAAATGGCGGTCAGGGCCCCGCGCATGCACAGGCCCACGGCCAGGGTGACCAGGATCATGGCATACAGGGGCTCGCCGATCATGGGCCGCAGGGGAAAGTGTTCGATGGCCGCGCCGAAGACATAGGCGGCGACCAGGGTCAGCAGGACGGCGGCCCAAGCCGGCAGACCGGCTTGGGCCATCAGGGACCAGCAGACAAAGGCCCCGAGGATCAGCAGTTCCCCTTGGGCGAAATTGAAGACGTCCGTGGCCTTGACGATAAGCACGAAGCCGGCGGCCACCAGCCCGTATATCGCGCCGACCATCAGGCCGGAAATGGCGTGCTGCAGAAATATGGTCATATCCGAATCTACTCCACGTTCCAGATTCTAAGATGGGTTTTAATGGTCCCCTTGCGGCCGTCCCGATAGGTCACGGCCGCCGAAATCTCCACGGCGTCCCGGCCCGAATACAACGCGTCGAGCAACTCCTCGTACTTTTCGGCGAATAGGCCGCGGCGGAGTTTCATGGTCCGGGTCATCTCGGCCTCGTCCGCGTCGATCTCCTTGTGCAGGATGGCGAACTTCCGGATTTTGACCTCATCGGGCAGGTTCTTGTTGACCCGGTGGACGTCATCGAGCAACAGCCGGGCCACTTCCTCCTTCTGGGACAGGTCCACGTAAGTCGTGTAGTTGATGCGGTTCTTTTCCGCCCAGCGGCCCACGTTGTCGAAGTTGATGTTCAGGATGGCCGTCAGGTACTCCCGCTCCCGGCCGCCGATGGTCACGGCTTCCCGCAGGTAGGGGCTGAAGCGCAGACTGCCCTCGATGTATTGGGGCGAATAGTTGCCCCCGTTTTTCAACCGGCCCAGTTCCTTGACCCGGTCGATGTAGATCACGTGGCCTTCCTCGTTGATGTACCCGGCGTCGCCGGTCCTGAACCACCCGTCCACGATGGCCTCGGTCGTGGCCTCCGGGTTTTTGTGATACCCGGAAAACATGCCTTCGCTTTTGACCTGGATTTCGCCCTCGTCGGAAATGCGTACCTGGACCCCTTCCATGGGCGGGCCGATGGTTTCGAAGCGGATCTGGGTCAGGTCGCCCCAGTGGCCGCAGACCGACCCGGATTCCGTGCTGCCGTAAAACTGGCGGATAGGGCAGCCGATGGCGTGGAAGTAGCGGAAGGTGTCCGGGCTGATGGCCGCCGCGCCGGTGTTGAAGTACCGGGTCTTGCGGAAGCCGAGCTGGTTTCTGAGCTGGCGGAAGACCAGGCGGTCGGCCAGAAAGTTGAGCAGATACGCGCCGGTCGTCGCCTTCTTTCCGGCCAGGTGGCAGTCGGCCACCCGGTAGCCCACGGGCAGGAAGATTTTGTACAGGGCCCGATTGATCGGACCGGCGTCCGTGATCTTGGCCTGAATGATCGAGACCAGGCCCTCCCAGATGCGGGGGTTGCCGCCGCCGGCGGCGGGGGAAATCTCCCGCAGGTCCATCATGGCCGTTTCCGGCTTTTCCGGGTAGTTGATGACCATGCCGGTTAGCCAGTGTCCGGACTCGCCCATCATGGCCGCGATCCAGGCCGGGGGCACGATGGCCACGTAATCTTCCATGGGCCGGGATTTGAAAATCTGCAAGGCCCCCCGCATGGTGTGCAGCATGGACTTGTGCGTCCGGATGGCCCCCTTGGGCAGGCCGGTCGTGCCCGAGGTGTAGTAGATCATGGCCACGTCCTCGCCGTCCCCCTCGGCCAGCAGCTTCTCGAACCGCTCCGGGTCCTGGCGATCCACTTCCCGGCCCCGCTCGACCACATCATAATAATAGACCAGCACCGGGTCGTCGTAATCCCGCATGCCCTTGGTCTCCCAGTAGATGACCTTCTCGACCAGGGGCAGTTCATCCTTGATCTCGAGGATCTTGTCCACCTGCTCCTGGTCGTGGGCCACGATGAACCGGCTGTCCGAATGTGTGACGATGTACTTCAATTCGTGGGGCAGGGACTCGGTGAAAGCCCCGGCCACGACCCCGCCGGCGGACAAGACGGCCATCTGGGCCCAGGTCCATTCCGGGTCCGAGTCGCCGACGATGGTCGTCTTGTCGCCTTTTTGCAGACCCAGATCGATCAGGCCCAGGGTGAAATACTTGACCTGGTTGTAATGATGCTGCCAGGAGTATTCGTTCCAGATGCCGTACTTCTTTTTGCGAATGGCCACCCGGTTCTTCCAGCGCCGATGGTTGAGGTAGAGGTATTTGGGCAGGGTGTCCAGCCGTTCCAGCGATGCGTCCGTCATCTTCATGGGCCTCCGCTTACTCCTCGCCCAGGTAGGCCCGAATGACCTGGGGGTCATTGGCGATCTGTTCGGGCGAACCGTCGGCGATGACCCGGCCGAAATCCAGGACCACGATGCGGTCGGCGATGTCCATGACCAGCTCCATGTCGTGCTCGATAAGGATCATGGACACTTGCCTTTCCTCGAAGATGTCGATGATGAAACGGGCCATGTCCTCTTTTTCCTCGAGGTTCATGCCGGCCATGGGCTCGTCGAGCAGGAGCAGCTTGGGCTCCATGGCCAGGGCCCGGCCTAGTTCCACCCGTTTTCGCAGGCCGTAGGGCAGGCTGCCCACAACCTGCTGACGGATGTGCTGGATTTCCAAAAAGTCGATGATCTCCTCGACCACCCGCCGGTTCTTGATTTCCTTCCGTTGTTCCGGGCCGAAGAATAAGGCCCCCCAGATCGGGTTGGGTCGGAGCGGAATGTGGCGGGCGGCCATGATGTTGTCCAGGGTGGTCAGCCCGTCGAACAGGGCCACGTTCTGGAAGGTCCGGGCGATGCCCAGGTCGGCCCGACGGTGGACAGGCATTCGACCGATGTCCCGGCCGTTGAAGGTCATCCGGCCCGATTGGGGCCGGTAATAACCGGAGATGCAGTTGATGGCGCAGGTCTTGCCCGCGCCGTTGGGACCGATGACGGCCAGCAGTTCCTGCTCCTTCAAATCGAGGCTGACGTTCATTAAAGCGGCCAGACCGCCGAAGGTCAGCGACAGTTTGGACATTTCAAGCACGATCCGTCTTTCTTCCATAGCCGCTAAATTCCTTTGCCCATGATCGTTTCTGGCGGCCGGGGGGCCGCTTCCCGCTCATTTTCGTCAACTCCCAACGCACTGAAAATAAAGTTGATGACCAGTTTGACGTACCGGCTGAAGGTGTACCGGCCGCGCAGGTTCCAGCCGCGCATGGCGTAGAAGGCCACGAAGTACGTGATGATGTTGGCGGCCATGAACGTGTCCTTGGTCCGAAAGCACCCCTGCTCCACTCCGCGATCGAGAATGCTCTCCACGGTTTCCACGGTCTGCTTTTCAAACAGCAGCACGGACTGGAGGGAGTCCCTCTCCAGATGGCGGGACTCGGTATACATAGTGCGCAGTTCGTCGTTGATCCGGTAGGCCACCTCCAAGACGGCCTCGATGTACGCCCTCAACTGCTCAACCGGGTCGGGTATTTCAATCAGGGTGTGATACATCGGGGCCCACTGCTTCTGGATGTCCATGTAAAACAGGTAGAGCACGTCGTCCTTGGAGGTCAGGTATTGATAAATGGAGGCCAGGTTCATGTCCGCGGCCTCGGCGATGTTACGCATGGTCGTGGCGTGATACCCTTTTTTGGAAAAAAGCTCCCGGGCCGCCTCGACGATGATCCGGCGTTTTTCCTGGACCAGTTCGGGGTCCTTGACCTTGGCCTGCACCAGCCGATTCAGCGGGTCGCCTGACATATGGCCCGTCCGGGTTCGGCCCCCAAGGGCAATAAAAAATAAACGGGTATTTATCGTTCGCCAACGCGCATTCGCCAAGCCGCCGGGCGCTGAAAGAATAACAGCCTGTATTCTATGCAAAAGTAGGTAAGCTGCTCAGACTGCGGCCCATCGAACGGAATATTAAGTTTTTGGAGTAGAATCATGCTTACAGGCCGGGGGCCAAGATGTCAAGAAATAAAATAGCTCGGCAGCCCTGGCCGTATAGGGATTTGGTCCGCGAGGCGCCCAAGGGGGCCCTGTCCGGAGGTTCAAATTCGGGTAAACGCCCGATCAGGATAAATCGACCCCTTCAGGGGCTCCGAAGGGAGGTCCGGCCGACACCCGTCCGTCCCCGGATCAGGTCCAGGCCGGTAGGTCCACCAAGGCACGCGTGTATCGCCCCTCGTCGCTCTCGAACCACAATCGGCCGCCGAGGCCCGATACAATGCCGTGGCTGATGCTCAGCCCGAGCCCCGTGCCCTCTCCCTTGCTCTTGGTCGAAAAAAACGGGTCGAAAATGCGGTCGATGAGGTGGGCCGGGATGCCGGCGCCCCGGTCGAGGAACGTGATCCGGACCCCCGGGCCGCCCTTCGGCCCGGGGACCCTGCCGACGGTGATCTCGATCCGTTTGTCGTCATGAGCCCCCCGGTATTTTTCGTTCAGCGCATGCCGGGCGTTGGAGATCAGATTGAGGAAGACCTGCTGGAGCTGCTGCCGGGGGGCCGATACCGGGGGGGTGTCCTGGGGGTAGTGGAGCGTCAGGTGAATCCCGTCCTTGACAAGCTGGCTTTCGACCAGGATCAGGGTCTCGGCCAGGACATGGTCCAGGTGGAGGGAGCCCCGGCCTCCCTTTTCCTCGCGGGCAAATGAGAGCAGGCTCCGGACGATGTCGGCGATACGTTCGGATTCCTTGACGATTCGCCTCAAAAGGTCCCGGCGGGCCTCCGGCTCGCCGTCCGGATCGTCGTCCAGCAGCAGGTCCGCATAATTGATGATGCCGTTGATGGGGTTGTTGATTTCGTGGGCCACGCCGGCGGCCAGTTCGCCGATGGCGGCCAGTCGACCCGCCCGGACCGTTTCGGCCTGGAGCGTGTTCTTTTCCGTGACGTCCCGATAGACCTGAAGAACGGATTTAGGCCGACCGTCCGGATGCCAGCCGCAGGCCGTGGCCGTGCACCACAGATAGACCCTCGCCCCGTCCGGCCTGTCCGCGACCATCTCCCGGTCCCGGGTCCGGCCGTCCCGAAAACACTGAACCGCCAGGCAGTCATCCGGGCCTTCCTCAGA
>JAHJTB010000410.1 GCA_018830135.1 Pseudomonadota bacterium
ACCTGATCCTGCGCGCGGCATACGGGTACATGCGCCGTCTCGAGAAGCCGCAGCCCTGGTTCGGCCGGGACGGCTGGATGCACGCCTACGCCGATCAGTCCCTGGACTACGGCCAGGAGTTCGACCTGGGCCTGAGCTACAAGATCATGGACAACCTGACCTACCAGGCCCACTTCGGCTACTTCTGGGCCGGCGACTGGTTCAAGCTGGGCAGCAACAACCTGGAAATCAGCAACTCCTACCACTTCGACCACACCCTGGAGCTGACCTTCTAGGCTTGGACTGATTACCCGAAGCGAGGCCCCGGCCCGGCCGGGTCCTCCCTTCGGTCAAGCGCGCCGGGCCGGGCCGGCCGCCTCTATCCCGCTTTTTCTGCTTCGAGACGCACCGGACCATCCGGCTCTGGAGGACCGTGACATGGATTTTCGGCTGACGGCGGAACAACAGGCTTATGAAAAGACCTTCTCGGACTGGCTGTCTGGCAACCTGCCGGACGCCCTAGACCCCCAAGGCTCTGGTCATTTCGAGACGGATGAGGCCTGGGGCCTGGCCTATCGGGCCTTCCAGAAGACCCTGTTCGAGGCCGGTTACGCCGGGGTGCACTATCCCCTCGAGTATGGCGGTCAGGGGATGGGCATGATCGAGAACGTCATCATCTCCCGAGTCTTGGCGACCGCGTGCAACGAACTCAGAATTCCAGGCAGCATCACCTTCGGCATGGCCGCGCCCACGATACACATCGTCGGCACGGAAGAGCAGAAACGGGAGTTTCTGCCCAAAATGCTGGATGGCGCCCACATCTGGTGCCAGGGCTTCAGCGAGCCCAACGCCGGTTCCGACGTGGCCAACATCGGCACGAGCGCTGTTCGAGACGGCGAGCACTTTGTGATCAACGGCCGGAAAATCTGGACCAGTTTCGCCCATCTGGCCGATTACTGCATGCTTCTGGTCCGAACCGACCCGGGCGCGGCCAAGCACCGAGGCCTGAGCTATCTGCTCATGGATATGAACCTGCCCGGCGTGGAGGTGCGCCCCATCCGGCAACTGACCGCCGAATCGCACTTCAACGAGGTCTTTATGGAAGATGTTCGTATCCCCGTGGACATGCTGGTCGGCGGCGAGGGAAACGGCTGGCGCATCGCCATTACCACCCTGATGTTCGAGCGGGTCATGGGCGACGCGACCATGGCCGCGACCTACTCGGCCTCCCTGGTCCGGCTTTTCGAGATGGCCGGGACGACCAAACGGTCCGGCCGGCCGGTCATCGAGGACCCGCTCTTCCGGCAGGAACTGGCCCGGGCCTACGTGGATGTCCAGGTGCTCCGCTGCCACGGGCTCCGAAGCCTGAGCCACATGGTCTCCGGCGGCGTCCCCGGTCCCGAAGGCTCGATCGGCAAACTCCTGTGGAGCCTGGCTTATCAACGGTTCTCCGAGGCGGCTCTGAACATGCAGGGACCCGGCGGCCAGGTCATGGGCGGCTCGCCCCGGTCCATTCAGGCGGGCCTCTGGCAGCACGAGTTCCTGATGTCCAAGGGCGGGACCATTGCCGCCGGCACCACGGAGATCAACAAAAACATCATCGGCGAGCGGGTCCTGGGTCTACCCAAGGACGGCAGCCGGGCCTCCCGAGGCTGAACGGCCGGCCGACGATCGCCCCGGCCGGACGACTCACGGCCCTGCCTCGATCGCTTTCACGCTCCCCGGGAAAGCGCTTGATTCCTTCCCGCCCCCTCCCGTATAATTGGGCCGCCGTCTCCCGTAATCCGGGAGTTCCGGGTTAGAAAACAATCGACATCAATTCCAGCCCGGCCGCGCGGGTCTTCGGTTTGCTGAATGACGAAACCGACATCCACCCAACGTCGCCGAATCAGGAGGAACCATGGACACCCAACTGCGAGAACGACTGGCCGAGGCGCTGTCCCTGCGGGGCGGGGCGTTTCCCGCCGTGAAATGCGACGAGTTTTACACGCTGATGGAGGCGATCGTTACGCCCGAGGAGGCGGAGTTGGCCGTCCGGATGCCGCTTCCGCCCTCGACCCGCGAGGAAGTGGCTCAAGCCGCCGGCATGAACGCGGATGAGACCGAAGCCCTGCTGGAAGGCATGGCCGACAAGGGCCTGGTCTTCGTCTCGGAAAAGAACGGCCTGAAACGGTACCACCTCCTGGCCCTGCTGCCGGGCATCTTCGAGTTCCAGTTCATGAAGGGCGAAGTCAGCGACCACTTCAGAAAACTGGCCCGGCTTTTCGACGATTATTTCAAGGCCCTGCAACGCATGTCCCGCTCCGATATGCCGGTGCCCGGCGTTCCCTTTTCCCGGGTCATCCCCATCGACCGGGAAGTCAAGGCCGAGATCGAGGTCTTTCCTTTCGAGCAGGTATCCGAATACATCGCCAACTCGGACCACATCACGGTTTCGACCTGCTATTGCCGCCATCACGGCGAGCTGCTGGACAATCCCTGCGACAAACCCAAGGAGGTCTGTTTTTCTTTCGGCCCCAGCGCCAAATTCGTGTCTGAGCGGGGCTTCGGCCGGCCGGTCTCGAAGGACGAGGCCCTGGCCCTGATGAAGACGGCCGAAGAGGCCGGCCTGGTCCATTGTTCCAGCAACACCAGCCGGTACATCGACTTTGTCTGCAACTGCTGCGTCTGCCATTGCGGCATCCTGCAGAGCATGAAGCGGTCCGTTTCCGGCGCCTTCGGCGCTCATTCCAATTACATCATCGACGCGGACCCCGATACCTGCACCGGCTGCGAGACCTGCATCGACCGCTGCCCCATGGCGGCCCTGGCCATGAAGGATGACCGGGTCGAGCCCGACCTGGAAAGGTGCATCGGCTGCGGGGTCTGTGTGTCGACCTGCCCTTCGGGCTCGCTTCAACTGACGGCTCGGGCCGACCGCAAGTCCCCGCCCGCGACCCCTCGGGACCTGGCGGCGGCCATGATCGAGTCCCTGATATCGTAGTCGGTCCCGTCCCGTTGAAGATCGAAAGGCGTCCCGCCGGGGCGCCTTTTTCCGTTTTGGGCCACGGCCCGGGCGGTTCCTGCCCGGAGCCCTTGATTTTTCGGGCCGCCCTCTATTATAATTCGGACGCTTTCATCCAAAAGTCACGGGAGATATCAGTGTCCAAAGCATCCCAAGTCCTACTCGAGACCCTTCGGGGGTTCGGCGTCGAACTCGTTTTCGGCATTCCCAGCGTTCACAACATCGGATTTTATGAAGCCATGCGGGAGGCCGGGTCCGTCCGACACGTCCTGTGCCGGACCGAGGCCGGGGCCGTGCACATGGCTGATGGGTACGCCCGGACCGGGCGGGGTCTGGGCGTGGCCGTCGCCTCGACCGGCCCCGGGGCCGGGTACACGGTCGCGCCGCTTATGGAGGCCTGGGCCAGTTGTTCGCCGGTTCTGGTCCTCAACTCCAACATCGCCAGCGGCCGGATCGGCGCAGGGGAAGGGAAGCTGCACGAAATTCCGGACCAGGCATCCATCTTCCGGAGCATGACCAAGGCGACCTTCTCCCCGCGTTCGGCCGACGAGGTGGGGCCGACGGCCCGGGAGGCGGCAACCACGGCCCTGACCGGACGGCCTGGCCCGGTCTATCTCGAAGTGCCGGTCGATTTGTGGGACAAGGAAACAGGGGAGGGACCGGGACCGCCTCCGGATACCGCCGGTCCGGCCGGGCCGTCCAAGGGACTGGCCGAAGCGATCGAACGGGTCCGGAAGGCCCGTCGTCCGGTGATCGTGGTAGGCGAGGACGCGGGACGGGCCGGGCTGGGCCCCCTGGTCATGGCCCTGGCCGAGCGCCTGGGCGCGCCCGTTGTGACCGAAACCCAGGCCGGCGGCGCCGTACCGGCCGACCATCCCCTGGTCTTCGGCGTCGCGCCCCGCAAAGGCGCGATCCGGGCCACCCTGGAAGAGGCGGATTTGGCGCTGGCTCTGGGCACAAGGCTCCGTGAAGCGGACATCAAACGCCACGGCGTCCATCTGGCCCCCCTCATCCACGCGGACTGGGACGAGACCTGGATGGGACGAAATTACGAGCCCCTGGTCCGCCTGCCCGGAAATCTCGGGACGACCCTGGCCGGACTGCTGGCGGGGCTCGAAACCGCGCCCCGGCCGGCATGGGCCGACAAACAAAGCGCTTTGCTGAAACGCGAGATCGAGACGGCCCGCGAAACCCACCCCGTCGAAATGGCCTATTTGAAGGCCATCCGGGAGGCCCTGCCCCGGAACGGGGACCTGATCGTGGACAACACCCAACTCGGCTATTGGGCCGAATATTTTTATCCGGCCTACGAGCCGGGGGGCCTGACGGCGGCCAAGGGAGCCACCATCCTCGGCTTCGCCTTTCCGGCGGCCATGGGCCGCCGACTGGCCCTGCCGGACCGCCCTCTGGCCGCCCTGATCGGCGACGGGGGGTTCTTGTACTGTGCCCAGGAACTGGCCACCTGCCGGCGACACGGCCTCGGCTTCCCTTTGATCGTGGTCAACGACCAGGCCTACGGCGTGATCGGATACCTTCAGAACCTCTTTTACCGGCAGAAGTATGAAAACGCCCTGGTCAATCCCGACTTCGTGGCCCTGGCCATGGCCTTCGGGGTCTCGGCGGTCCGGGTCGATTCGCCCGAAGGCCTGCATGAAGCCCTGGTCGAGGCCCTCTCGGCCCAGGACATGAGACTGATTGAACTGGCGGCCCGTTTCGAGGAGCCGCCGTTCAGACGCTATTAAATCATACCGTATTCGGCCTCTGGGCCGTATCGGTCGTCAGGAGCGAGACATGAGCGGATCGGACAAGAAGTCCGGAGATTCCTGGTCTCCGGAAATCGAAGAACTTCATCTCAGGGAATCCATGGCCGCCAAGATGGGCGGCCCGGAGCGCATCGAACGACAACGGGCCGCGGGCCGCTTGACCGTTCGGGAACGGATCGACGGGCTTTTCGACCCGGGCACTTTCCATGAAACGGGCGCCGCTGTCGGCGTGCCTCAGTACGATGGCAAACGTCTGGTGGACCTGCGGGCCTCGAACTTCATTTTCGGAACCGGCCGGGTGAACGGCCGCAAGATCGTGGTCGGGGCGGACGACTTCAGCATCCGCGGCGGCGCCTCGGATGCAGCCATCGGCCGCAAGGCGCCTTACGCCGAACACATGGCCCTGGAGTTCCGTCTGCCCATGGTCCGCCTCATCGACGGAACCGGCGGAGGCGGCAGCGTCAAACAACTGGAAATGATGGGCTCGACCTATGTCCCGGCCAACCCGGCCATGGACCTCATGGTCGCCCTGCTCGAGACCGTGCCCGTGGTCAGCGCCTGCATGGGCTCGGTGGCCGGCCTGGGCGCGGCCCGGGTCGTATTCTCCCACTTCTCGGTCATGCCCAGGAAGACGGCCCAGCTCTTCGTGGCCGGGCCGCCCGTGGTCATGCCGGCCACGGGCAAATGGATCGACAAGGAAGATTTGGGCGGGTCTCACATTCACACCCGGGGGTCCGGCGCGGTCGACAACGAAGCGGACTCGGAAGAAGACGCCTTCGAACAGATCAGGCGATTCCTGTCCTACATGCCTGATTCGGTCTATGAAGTGCCGCCGGTGATCGAAGCTATCGACCCGCCGGACCGGCGGGAGGAAGAACTGCTGTCCATCATTCCCCGCAACAAACGCAAGACCTATCCCGTCCGGCGCATCATCGACCTGGTCATGGACCGGGACAGCTTTTTCGAGATCGGCGCCAGATGGGGCCGGAGCGCGGTCACCGGCCTGGCCCGGCTGGCGGGCCGGCCGGTGGGCCTGATCGCCAACGATCCCCGCTTCCTCGGCGGGGCCATCGACGCCCAGGCGGCCGACAAAATGATCCGCCTGATCGACATGTGCGACACCTTTCACCTGCCCATCGTCAACCTGGTGGACAACCCCGGCTTCTGGATCGGGCTGGCGGGGGAGAAACAAGGCACCATCCGCCGAGGCGGCCGGTGGATTTATTCGGTCTACCAGGCCACGGTGCCCTGGTGTTCGATCATCCTGCGCAAGGTCTTCGGCGTGGCCGGCGCGGCCCACGGCAATCACACCCGGCTCAACCTCCGCTATGCCTGGCCCTCCGGCGAATGGGGCTCCCTGCCCATCGAAGGCGGGGTCATGGCCGCCTATCGCCGGGAGATCGAGGCGGCCGACGACCCGGACGCCCTGCGGGCCGAGATCGAGGAACGCCTGACCGACGTAACCTCGCCCTTCCGCACGGCCGAGATATTCGGCATCGAGGAGATCATCGATCCCCGGGACACCCGGCCGCTTCTGTGCGAATGGGTCGAAACCGCTTACCGGCTCCTGCCCAGCGAACTGGGAATCAAGCGCCGGGGCATGCGGCCGTGATTCGGGAAGCCGACCGGTAAAAAAAAGCCCGGGCCAAACCCCGGGCTTTCGTCCTTTTTACAGACAACTCCGTCAGTTGGCCTGGGCCTTGTTCCAGTAACTTTCCTTGAGCAGCCGTTTGAACAGCTTGCCCGTCGGCGTCCGGGGCAGTTGGGGGTTGAAGTCCACTCCCTTGGGGCACTTGATCTTGGACAGGTGCTGATGGCAGTATTCCATCAGTTCCCGGGCCAGTTCCGGACCGGCCTCGGACATGTCCACCGGCTGCACGATCGCCTTGACCTCCTCGCCGAAATCCTCGTTAGGCACGCCGATCACAGCCACGTCTGCCACCTTGGGGTACATGGTCAACACGTTTTCGGCCTCCTGGGGATAGATGTTGACCCCGCCCGAGATGATCATGTTGGCCTTGCGGTCGGTCAGGTAGACGTAGCCTTCCTCATCCACGTACCCGATGTCCCCCAGGGTGTTCCAGCCCTGGGAGGTTCTGGATTCGGCCGTCTTGTCCGGGTCGTTGTGGTATTCGAACGGGACGCCGCCTTCGATGTAAATAGTCCCGGGTTCATAAGGGGGCAGGATGTTTTCATTTTCATCGCAGATGCGGACCTGGCCGATGAAGCAGCGGCCGACCGAGCCTTTGTGCCGCAGCCACTCCTCGGAACTGATGGCGAAGAAGCCGTTTCCTTCGGTGCCGGCGTAATACTCGAAAATGACCGGTCCCCACCACTCGATCATCTGGTCCTTGACCTCGATGGGACAGGGCGCGGCCGCGTGAATGGCGATCCCGAGACTGGAGAGGTCGTATTTTTTCCGGACTTCCTCGGGCAGCTTGAGCATCCGGATGAACATGGTCGGGACCCACTGGCTGGTGGTCACCTTGTACTTCTCGATCAGGGCCAGGGCCTCTTCCGGATCGAACTTTTCCATGATGATCACGGTCCCGCCGGTGCGCAGCGTCCAGGTGCAGTAGCGCAGCGGGGCGGCGTGATAGAGCGGGGCGGGGGAGAGGTAGACCGTTTGCTCGTTAAGCTGATACAGGGCGATCATGCCCTGGGCCGCCGGGTGGACCGCGCCGAAGGGAAACGCCTCCCGGGTGGGGACAATGCCTTTGGGGCGGCCGGTCGTGCCGGACGAATAGAGCATGTCCTTGCCTTCGTTGCACTCGGGAATGGGTTCGGCGGGATAGGGCGCCACCGTCTCCTCGTAGGACCGATACCCTTGGGTGACGCCGCCGATCATGAGTCGATGCTCGGCATCGGGTATCTTGTCCAGCAGTTCGCCGGCCAGGTTCTCGTACTTCCTCGAGGTGATGAAGACCCGGGCCTGGCAGTCGTTGATGATGTACTCGATTTCCGCGGTCTTCAGGTGGGTGCTGATGGTCGTATAAAACAGGCCGGCCACCTGTGCGGCAAATACAACCTGAAGATATTCCTTGTTGTTTTCCATCATGATGGCGATGTGGTCGTTTGGTTGCAGGCCGATATCGCGGAAGAACCGGGAACAACGGTTTGCGCCCTGCTCCAGTTCCCCGTAAGTCACCACTTCGCCGGTTTTGGCCATGATGTAAGCCGGTTTGCCCGGCGCCTTTTGGGCGTGAACCCTGGGATGAAGCATCACTGCTCCACTCCTTGTACCGTTTTTTGCCTGTCGATTCAGAGGGCTCGTTTCCTTCCCGTCCCTTACCCCGGGCGATGCCGTCTTCCCTCGAATCCGGCGAAAGCCACGCTACACAAAATTGATTCCCAAGTCAAAGGAGTAAGAAGCGGAAGGAGGCTTTTCACTCCGGTCGGCTGGCCGGATTTTAATAAAAGGCTTGAAAACCAACCGAAATTTTATTCTAATGGCCAAGCGAAGCATATGGACGCAAGCCAACCGATTTTGATGGATGGGAGTCATTTATGAGAAGTGATGCCATGAAAAAGGGCCTGGACCGGGCGCCTCATCGTTCCTTGTTCAAGGCCATGGGTTACACCGACGAAGAAATCCGGCGACCGATCATCGGTATCGCCAATTCCAAGAACGAGATCATTCCCGGACATGTCCATCTGGACAAGATCGCCGAGGCGGTCAAGGCCGGCGTGCGCATGGCCGGGGGGACTCCCATCGAGTTTTCGACCATCGGGGTATGCGACGGCATCGCCATGAACCACGAGGGCATGAAGTATTCCCTGGCCAGCCGCGAACTGATCGCGGACTCGGTCGAGGTCATGGCCCGGGCCCACCCCTTCGACGGGCTGGTCCTGATACCCAACTGCGACAAGATCATCCCCGGGATGCTCATGGCCGCCCTTCGCCTGGACATTCCGGCCCTGGCGGTTTCGGGCGGCCCCATGCTCACCGGCTCCTTCGACGGCCGGGACGTGGACCTGATCACGGTTTTCGAGAGCGTGGGCAAGGTCAAGACCCGGAAGATGTCGGAAAAGGAACTCACGCGCCTGGAGGACTGCGCCTGCCCCGGCTGCGGCTCCTGTGCCGGCATGTTCACGGCCAATTCCATGAACTGCCTGACCGAAGCGCTGGGTCTGGGTCTGCCCGGCAACGGCACCATACCCGCGGTCAGCGCGGCCAGAATCCGTTTGGCCAAGCAGGCCGGACGGGCGATAATGAACCTGGTCAAAAAGAACATCACGCCCCGTGACCTGGCCACCTGGGCCGCCTTCCGAAACGCCGTGGCCGTGGACATGGCCCTGGGGGCCTCGACCAACACCGTGCTACATCTGCCGGCCCTGGCCCACGAGGCCGGGCTGGACCTGAACCTCGAGCTGTTCAACGAGATCAGCCACAAAACGCCGCATCTGGTCAGCCTTTCCCCGTCCGGTCCCCACCACCTTCAGGACCTGGACGCGGCCGGCGGGGTCATGGCCGTCATGGCCGAGCTGGCCAAGGCCGGGCTGATCGACGACGAGGTCATGACCGCGACGGGCTCCCGTCTCAAGACGAGCCTGAAAGGTGTCCTAGTGACCAATCGCGCCGTGATCCGGGAAGTCGGATCGCCTTATCACCAGGAGGGCGGCATCGCGATTTTGAAGGGCAACCTGGCCCCGGACGGCGGGGTGGTCAAGCAGTCGGCCGTGGCCGAGGAGATGATGCGCAGCCAGGGCCGGGCGCGTGTTTTCGATTCAGAGGAAGAGGCCAGCCGGTCGATTCTGGACGGCAAGATTCGTGCCGGGGACGTGGTCGTGGTCCGGTACGAGGGACCTCGGGGCGGACCGGGCATGCGGGAGATGCTGACGCCGACCAGTACCATCGTGGGCATGGGCCTGGGGGCCAGCGTGGCCCTGATTACCGACGGACGGTTTTCCGGCGGCACGCAAGGGGCGGCCATCGGCCACATCTCGCCGGAGGCGGCCCTGGGCGGTCCCATCGCCCTGGTCCAGGAAGGCGACCTGATTTCGATCGACATTCCGGCCCGACGGATCACCCTGGAGGTCGACGAAGCGGAACTCGAGCGCCGGCGGGCGAACTGGTCGCCGCCCGAACCCAAGATCAAGGAAGGATACGCCCTGCGCTACGCCCGGATGGTCACGTCCGGAGCGACGGGCGCGGTGTTCTCCGACGAACCGTGACCGGCCGCTGGCACGGCCGACAGTACGAAAGCGGTAGCCGCGGCCGGGCGGTGGATTGGCGGTTTGAATCCAACTCGTCCCATCGGTCCCTGGAGTCAAACGTGGGGTTTGTTTTCGATAAACGGTCCGCCCTGAGGCAGGAGGCATGGTTTCAGACGGAAACCGGGCGGGAGGTCTTTCGCCTCCAAGCCGGGCTGATCATGCGCCTGCTCCGTCCGCTGCCCGGCGAACGCGTTTTGGACGTGGGCTGCGGTTCAGGCCTGCACCTCCAGTTGTTCAAACGGGAGGGACTCAACCCCACCGGCATCGAACCTTCTCCAGCCATGATCGACCTGGCCCGGGCCCGTCTGGGCCGCCAGGCCGCACTTTACCCGGGCCGGGCCGAGGACCTGCCTTTCGAGGACAACACGTTCGACGTCGTCTGCCTGATCACCTGCCTCGAGTTCATGGACGACCCGGAAGCGGCCCTGGCCGAAGCATTCCGGGTTGCCCGCGGCCGCGTCTTCGTCGGCGTCCTCAATGCCCTGTCCCTGACCGCCGCGGGCAGGCGGCTGCGGGGGCTGTTCAAGGAGAGCATCTACGACCAGGCCCGATTCTTTTCCCTGTGGGAGATGTGCGGACTGGTCCGGCGGACCGCCGGCCCCGCGCCGATCCAATGGGCCAGCGCCGGCCTGCTGCCCCTCTCCCTGGTCCGGAGGACCTCCGGTTTCGAGGCCCGTCCCCTGGTCCAGCACAACCCCTTCGGCGCCTTCCTCGGACTGGCGGTTCAGGTGACCTATACCTTGCGGGCCGCCCCCCTGCCCGCGGACCCGGGCATGAAAATCCGGCCCAAGACCGTGCCCACGCCAACCGGTTGCGGCTCCATTTCACCGCACAGCAGGCCGAATGGTCGAGCCGGCCGATCGGCCAGGGAGGCATGGCCATGAGGGAAGCGCTGCTTTACGACCGTCTGGATCGGGATCGGGTCCGGTGCGGTCTCTGCGCCCACGAGTGCCTGATCCGCCCCGGGGACACGGGCATCTGCGGCGTGCGCCGCAACGAGAGCGGACGCTTGGTCACTCTGGTTTACGGACGGGCCGTCTCGGCCAATGTGGACCCCATCGAAAAAAAGCCCCTCTTCCACTTTCTGCCCGGCACCACCTCGCTGTCCATGGCCACCGTGGGCTGCAACTTCTCCTGCCGTTTCTGCCAGAACAGCGATATTTCCATGATGCCCCGGGACCAGGGGCGGATCGCCGGCGCCGACGACCTGCCTCCCGAAGACCTGGTCTCTCGGGCCCGGCGAAACGGGGCGGCCTCGATCTCCTATACCTATACCGAACCGACGGTCTTTTTCGAGTACGCCCTGGACACGGCCCGTCTGGCTACCCGGGCCGGCCTGAAGAACGTCTTCGTCACCAACGGGTACATGAGCCGGGCGGCCCTCGAAACCCTGGGTTCGAACCTTCACGCCGCCAACGTGGACCTCAAGGCTTTCACCGACTCGTTTTACAAGGAACTCTGCGGCGCCCGCCTCGAACCGGTCATGGAGACCATCGTCCGGATGAAGTCCATGGGGGTCTGGGTCGAGGTGACCACCCTGCTGATCCCCGGCCGCAATGACGACGAAACGGAACTGACCCGCCTCGCGGAATGGCTGGCCGGCGCGGGAACCGACATACCCTGGCACATCAGCTGCTTTCGCCCGACCTATCGCCTGCTGGACGTTTCTCCCACTTCGGCGGACGACATCCACCGCGCCCTGGAAATCGGGCGGGCGGCCGGCCTGCGTTACGTCTATGCGGGCAACCTCTGGGGGGACGAGGCCGAAAAGACCCATTGCCACCAATGCGGGACGCTTCTGATCGACCGCCGGGGCTTTTCCGTGCGTTCCAACCGCCTGCTCCGGGGCGCCTGTCCGAACTGTTCGACCCCGGCAGCCGGTGTCTGGGAGTAAGGCGGATGAGCGGGCCGAACGACCCCAGACAGGGGCATCGGGAACGCCTTCGGACCAAATTCCTTCGGCACGGCCTGGACAAGTTCACCGAGGAGGAGATCATCGAACTGCTTCTTACCTTCGGAACGCCCCGGCGGGACTGCAAGCAGCCCGCCCGGGCCCTGCTTCGGGAATTCGGCTCGATCCGGGCCGTTTTCGAGGCCGAGCCGGGTGACCTGTCCCGGGTGGACGGCTTGGGGCCCAACAACATCGTGGCCCTCAAGTTTATTCATGCCGTCTCCGGCCGCTACCTGGAACAAAGCCTTCTCGGCCGCGACTACTTCGCCTCCTCGACCAAAGTCCATCAATATCTGAAACACCACCTGGAAAGTCTGGACAAGGAGGTCTTCAAGGTCATCTTTCTGGACGGGGCCAACGGCGTTCTGGCCGCCGAGGACGTCAGCCGGGGTACGGTCGGCTCGGCTCACGTCCACCCGCGCGAGATCATCGAACGGGCCCTGGTTCTCCGGGCTGCCGGTCTGGTCTTCGCCCATAACCATCCCTCGGGCAAAACGAACCCCTCCCCGGATGACTTCCGTCTGACCAGACATCTCGTTCACGCGGCCTATCTCTCCCAGATGCGGGTCCTCGACCATTTGATAGTCGGTACAGGCAGTAATTACTACAGTTTTCGGGATCAGGGGCACCTGGAGCGCTACGAGCGGGAGTTCGACCAGATCTATCAGCGGCCGGGTTCATGACGGATGCGATATAGGGCTTGCGTCCTGCTGGTCAAAAAACTATAATGAAAAGGATTGGGTGGTTCGACGCCTTCAATACCCCGATCAATGAATGGCCGCGCGTAAAACCTGCTGGAGTCTCGCTTCAGGGCGGGATGCGAATCAATGTCTTGCTCTCTGGAGTTGATCTATGGACGTCAAGTACATCAACCCGTTCCTCGAAGCGACGGTCAACGTGATCAAGACCATGGCCTTTGTGGACGTCACCCCCGACAGACCATTTCTGAAAAAGGACCATGTCGCCTTTGGCGACGTTACGGGCATTATCGGTCTGACCGGTGACGTGCGGGGCTCCCTGTCGCTGACCATGAATTTCCATCTCATCAAAACGATCATGCAAAAGATGCTCGGGGAGGAGATCGAAGATGTCAACGACGACGCCCGGGACGCGGTCGGCGAGTTGACCAACATGATCTCCGGAGATGCCCGACGAGTGCTGCAGCAGAACGGTTTGAACCTCACTGCGGCCATCCCGACCATTGTTGCGGGCAAAAACCACACCATCAAACACATCGTCTCGGGACCGGTGATCGTCATTCCCTTTACCTCGGAGGGAGGCGGCAAGGCCTCGGTAGAGGTGAGTCTCGCCAAATAGAACCGGAAGGCATTATGGCCGAACCCTTGTCCGACCTTGAACGACTGCTGATTGAAAGCCGGAACAAGTTCCGGGCGCTGTTCGACGGGATCGAGGACCAGATCATGTCCATCGATCCGGACTTCAAGATCGTCATGGCCAACAACGCCCTGGCCCTGGCCGTCGATCGCAAACCGGCCTCCGTGATCGGCGAGACATGCCATCGCCTGATTTACGGCTTCGATCGTCCCTGCCCGGAAAACGGCCTGCCCTGCCCGGCCATCCTCAGCCAACGGACCCGGCGCTTCGAGTTCGTCCAACATGACCTCAGCCGGGGCCCTGGCCTGGAAAACAAACCACGGTATTTCGAAATCCGGTCCATGCCGGTCTTCGATGAAAACGGCCGGCCACAGGAAACCATCCTGGTACGGCGGGACGTCACGACCCAGCGGCTGGCCGAGATTCAGATTCGCCGATACAACGAGCACCTCGAGGAAGAGGTCGAGGAACGCACCCGGGACCTGGTCGAAATCAACGTGGAACTGACCCGCCAACGGAACGACCTCGAAGAGGTCAACCAGAAGCTGGAACATCTGCAGATACTCAAGCAGGACCTGACCAACATGGTCATCCATGACCTCAAAGGGCCCCTGTCCGAAATTCTGGCCAACCTCGAGATGATGAAAATGGAAGACCTGTCCGAGTTCCAGGGGGAGGCCGTCGAGGCGGCGGAAATGGGCGGACAGGACCTCATGCGCATGATCACCAACCTCCTGGACATCAGCCGAATGGAGGAAGACCGGCTGATCCTGGAAATTCACCCCTTCGACGCCGGGGCCCTGATCGAGCAGGCCCGTGATCGTTACACTCCCCAGGCGCAACTGAGCGAAGTGCTCATCGAGGCCGAACTTCCCTCCGGACTGCCCGAGCTGGAAGCCGACCCGAATCTTTTCGAGCGGATACTCAACAATCTCATTTCAAACGCCCTGGACTACACTCCCTCTGAAGGCCGAATAACCCTTGTGGCCTGGCTGGACGCCGATCGTTTCAGAATCGAGGTCCGCGACACCGGCCGGGGCATCCCCGAGGAACTTCAATCGAAGATATTCGACAAGTTTTCCCAAGGCAAGGACGGACGGCCCAAGACCAGCTCCGGCTTGGGACTGACCTTCTGCAAGATGGCCGTCGAGGCCCACGGCGGGCGAATCTGGGTTGAAAGTGAACCGGGTCGGGGCAGTCGCTTCATCTTCACCGTGCCGATAAACAGCGAGTCCGGCCAGCTTCGAGAGGCGATCACCTAAGATGAGTGAACTGAACAATCTCATCAAAAACATGCCGGGCTTCAAGATTCTCATCGTCGATGACAAGGCCAACATGCGTCGCACGATGCGCAACATGCTCCGCCTCCTGGGATTCAACAGTTTTCGCGAAGCCGACGATGGGGATAACGCCTTGCAGAAACTGCGGTCGGAAAAATTCGACTTCGTCATCTGCGACTGGAACATGCCCCGCATGAACGGGCTGGAAGTCCTGCGGTCGGTCAGGCAGGACGATCGTTTCAAGGACATCCCTTTCATGATGGTGACCGCGGAGGTCGAGGAGTCCACGGTGGCCGAGTCCATCGAGGCGGACGTGGACGGCTACGTGATCAAGCCGCTGCTGCCCACGACCCTTGAAACGAAAATGATCGAAATCCTGACCCGCAAACTGACGCCTTCCCCCCTGGAAACGCACCTTCAGGTGGCCGAGGTACTGCTCAAGGCCAGAAGCATCGTCGCGGTCCACCAGGAACTGGACAAGGCCGCCCAGATCAGCCCTCGCAGTCCGAAGGTCTTTTTCTTTCGGGGGCTCGCCTTCGAGGCCCAGGGCGACCTGGACAATGCGGAAAAGGCCTTTGCCGCGGCCCGGCAGTTCGGGCCCAAGTTCATACGGGCCCACGAGAAGCTGGCGGAGATTCTGGAGAAACAGGGACGCCAGTCGGAAATGGTCGAAATCCTCAAGGAGGTCGTCCGGGTCAGTCCCAAAAACGCCGAACGCCAGACCAAGCTGGGGCAGGCCCTTTTGGCTGACGGACGCATCCAGGAGGCCAAAAAGGCCTTCAATTTCGCCGTCCAACTCGAACCGGACAACTATGAACGCAAGACCGCCATCGGCGAGGCCTACCTGGCCCACGGGCTGGCGCAGGACGCGGAAAACGCCTTCAAGTCCTCCATCGAAACCAACCCGGACGACGTCTATGTCTACAACCGGCTGGGCATTGCCTTCAGACGCCAGAAAAAGTTCGAAGAAGCCATCCAGTATTATCTCAAGGCCCTGTCCATCGATCCCGAAGAGGAAAACCTGCTCTACAATCTGGCCCGCGCCTACCTGGGAGCCCAGAAAACCGAACCGGCCGTGGGCGCCTTGAAAAAGGCGATCAAGATCGAACCCGAATTCAAAGAGGCCCGTTCGCTGCTGGCGAAAATCCAAAGCCGTTGATCGGCCCGTAGCCGCCGACCGGGACCGGGCCGATATAGAGCGGTTTCCCCCCGACCGGTTCACGCCGGTTTTTTTCCGTAAGGGAGCCATCGAATGGAGATATATAAAAAAGAGTTCGCCCACATACTGGCCGACAGCGGAGCCCTGTTCTTCACCCAGGGTTTACGCCTCAAGGACGGCCGTCCCACGCCCTATTTCATCAATCTGGGGCTGTTTCGCACCGGCCGGCTCAGCACCCTTATCGGGGGCTATCTGGCCCGCATGATCGCGGCACGTGATCTGTTGGGCTCGATCGACGTTCTGGTCGGACCGTCCTACAAAGGAAGCGCCCTGGCCGTGGCAACGGCCCAGGCCCTTTGGTCCGAACACAGCGTGGACGTCATGTTCGAATACGATCGCAAGGAGCCCAAGACCCACGGCGAGGCCACCGGCAGGGAAAGCGCGTTTGTCACCAACGCCCTGCACGACGGGGCTCGGATTTACGTCGTCGACGACGTCGGTACGTCCATGGCCACCAAGTACGCCTTGCTCAAACTGCTCAAGGCGGAATCGTCGGCCAGGCGACTGCATCTCCATATCGTCGGCGTGGGTCTGGCCGTGGACCGGGAGCAGACCAGCGCGGTCCTCGACGAGAACGGTCATTTGAGGGAAGGGGTTCGTGGCGAAGACGCCATCGGTCGATTCATCGAGGAAACCGGGCATCCGGTTCACGCCTTGATCGGCGTTCGCGAGATGGTGCGCTACCTGGCAGATGAAGGAGTTCCGATCATGATCGGCGGGGTCAAAAGGCCTCTGGACCCGGCGACGATGAAGGAGTTCGAGGACTACATGGCCGTTTACGGCGTCACCGGTCGGTGAACCTCATGGACGACTACTGGGAGGAAACCGGGCCCGGCCTGCTGGACCGCCTCGATATTGTCATCGACGTGGCTTACTTCGTACCCCTTTCCGTCCGGGACGCCCTGGCCGTCCAGTTCCGAAACCAGGCCCTTCGCGGGCTGCCCATCGAGACCGTGGCCCGTGTCTTCGCCCTGATGGACGACATGGAGGTCGAACCGCGGGACGAGGTCGAACCGCATCCGGTCCGGATCGCGGGCGTTTTTTTCACCCGGTTGCGGGAGGAGATGCCCGGCCTGTTCGAGACATGGTCCGGTCAGGACCTCGATGCCGTGCTGGATCCGGTCGGTGCGTTCCAACTCGTTTTAAAACGGGGAGAGACCGAGATCGAGGCCTGGCTGGAATCGGCGCCGGAACGAATCGATCCCTCGACACTGGCCCTGACCCGGGGCCAGGGACGGGCCGCCCTGATGAACGATTTCGACGCCAGAGCCCTGCCGGACGACCTGGCCCTCCGCCGCTTCCTCCGGGAGGCAGGCTTGGCGCCTTGGCCGGCCTGGTCGCGCCCCGGCCTGTATCTGGACTGTTGGGCCGAGTTCGTCCGGGCGGTCATGGACATCTCTCCCCGACCCGAGACCCGGCGCCGCTGGCCCTGGTGAAACCGCCGAGGCGGGAAAGGGTCCGGCCCCCGGCGCCTGCCTCGGAACTACATGCCCAGACCGCCATCCACGTAATGAAATGAACCGGTTACGTAGTCCCCCTTGGCCGCCAGGAAGTTGACCGTCTCGGCCACGTCCTCGCCCGTGCACAGCCGGCCCAGGGGAATGCCCGCCTTGAACAGTTCGATGTTCTTGGGACTTAAGTGCTGGGTGGTTTCGGTCAGCACGAAGCCCGGCATGACCGCGTTGACCGTAACGCCATGGGGCGCCAGTTCCCGGGCCACCGACTTGGTCAGGCCGAGTTGGCCGGCCTTGGCCGCGGCATAAGCCGAGTCGCCCGGGTAGCCTTGTAGGCCGACCGGCGACGAGATGTTGATGATCCGGCCCCATTTGCGTTCGATCATGGAAGGCACGACCGCTCTGCAACAATGGAATGTGCCGTACAGGGAGGACTTGATGACGATGTCCCAGTCCTCCAGGGGCAGCTTGTGGACCGCGCGGCCCCGGTGAATCATGGCGTTGTTGACCAGCACGTCGATAGGCCCCAGCGTCCGGGCTACCTGGCCGACCATGGCTTCGACCTGGACATAGTCGGATACGTCGGCCTGAAAAGACGCGGCCTTGCCTCCACTATTTTCGATCAACTCGACCACCTCGGCCGCCTGCGCGGCACGGCCCAGATAGTTGACCGCCACCGCGGCCCCTTCCCGGGCCAGGCGAATGGCGATCGCCCGTCCGATGCCCCTGGACGAACCCGTGACCAGTGCGGTCCTTCCCGTCAGTTCCATCTGTGATTGCCTCCTTCTTCTCGGCTATTCGAAAAGCTACGATACCACCGTCGGACGGCTTCGGCAAACGGTTCGCCTCCGGACAACGAACAGGCCCCGGTTTCCCGCCGGTCCGGAATTTGTTGATATCCCGCCCCAGGTCCGTGTTACACTCGATCGTAATTCACAAAGCGGCTCGAAGCCGAACCCCGGCCAAGGAGTGGAATCATGGTCACCTGCATGGATGAGGCCCTGGAGAATCTGCGGAACCGTTGCGCCCGATTCGCCCGGGACCACATGGCCGGACGCGGCCTGTCCGCTTCGGACGAGTTTCCCCGGGATATCTGGCGGGACATGGGCCGGGCCGGACTGCTGGGACTCGGGATTCCCGAGGAGCACGGCGGCCGGGGCGGTGGCTACCCCCATCTGTCGGCGGCCGGAGAGGCCCTGGTCCGGCACGGGGGCAACCTGGGCCTGCCCATGTCCGCGATCCTGCACCAGCTCGTGGCCCACTTCCTGATCGCCGGCCATGGCAGCGAGACCCAGCAACAAGCCTTTCTGCCGGACATGGCCGAAGGGCGAATCACGGGATGTCTGGCCATCTCCGAACCCCGGACCGGAGCCCACCCCAGGCACATGAAGACCGAGGCCCGTCTCCAGGACGACGCCTATCTGGTCAGCGGGGAAAAGACCTTTCTAACCAACGGCCCCATCGCCGATCTTTACGTGGTCATGGCCGTGACCGGGCAGGACGCGGACGGCCGCAACCGCATCTCCGCGTTCATCCTGCCCAGACAGACACCGGGCCTGACCCTGGCCGATCCGCTGCCCCTGGATTTCCTCAAACCCTCGCCGCACGGCGGCATCCGCCTGGACGGGGCTCGGGTGCCGGCGGACCGGATGCTGGGACCGGCGAATCGGGCTTATGAAACTTTTATCAAGCCGTTCCGGGAGATCGAGGATGCCGTCATGCTCGGCCCTTGGGCCGGGGGCATGTCCCGTCAGATGGAGTTGCTGGCCGATGCGGTCCGCCAAAGCGGGACCCGGACGGAAACGGAACTGTTGGAGGACTGGGCGAGTTGAAAATGCTTGCCGACACCGTGCGTATCGTGGCCGGCGAGGCGGCGCGGATGCTGGAAGACCGCGGCGGGTATCCGGAGTTCACGTCCCTGCTGTTGGCCGGCCGCGACCTGGGGCGTCGGTTCCAGGAAAATTTCGAACGGACCGGGATCGCCTTTAAGGCGGCCGCCGGTGATGAACTCGGCCTCCTGACCCGAGACCTGGTCAAAGCCGGGAGCATTGCCGGAAACGTGGCTGCCCGCAAGCAGGTCAAAATGGGAGAGGCTCTGCTGGGGATATGAGTGGACCCGACCGGCTCGGCCTTTGAGGCAGGGCCGTCGGGTTCGTGGGCTCAGATGCTGGTCCAGCCTCCGTCCACGACGAGGGTCTGGCCCGTGATGTAGCTGCCGGCGTCCGAGGCGAGAAGCAGGAGTGGTCCGATCAGTTCCTCGGGGTCCCCGGTTCGGCGCATGGGCGTCCGGCGCTCGAGGAAACGCAGACCGGACTCGGTATCGAACAGTTCCTGGGTCATTTCACTGGGAAAGAATCCCGGGCAGAGGGCATTGACCCGGATGCCTCGTTTGGCCCACTGGGCGGCCAGTTCCCGGGTCATGTTGACCACTGCGCCCTTGGACGTATTGTAAGAGGCCTGGGTCAGGGCGCCGATACCGACCAGTCCCAGCATCGAGGCGATGTTGACGATGCTGCCCTTGCCGGCCGCGAGCATGATCCGGCCGCATCGCTGGGCGCAAATAAACGAACCGGTCACATTGACGTCCAGAACCCGCCGGAAGTCCTCGGGCGGCTCGTCTTCGGCCGGCAGGGTCACAGCCGTGCCCGCGTTGTTGACCAGCACGTCCAGCCGGCCGAACCGGTCCATGGTCGCCTGGACCATGCGGTCCACGTCCTCGGCCCGGGTTACGTCGCAGACCACGGCGATCGCCTCGGAGCCTTGGGACTCCAGTTCCTTGGCAAAGGCCTCCAGTTTTTCCTTGCGCCGGGCGGCCAGCACCACCTTGGCCCCGGCATCGGCCAGGCCCTTGGCGAAAGTCAGTCCCAGACCGGAGGAGGCCCCGGTCACCACAGCCACCCGATCGTGCAGATCGAACAGTTCTTCAGGTTTCATGTCATACCCTTTCGGAATTTTTTCAGGACCCGTCGCCGTTCTTCTGCCGCGCGCCGGTCCGAAATGGATCATGCTTCCAGCAGATCGAACTCGATTACATACACATTGGTCTTTTTCTCACGCCCGATGGTCGAGGTCGGCGTGTCGCCATAATGATGGCCCGGCCAGACCACCGTTTCCTCGGGCAGGCTCATGAGTCGCTTGATGGACTCGAGCATGGTCGGCAGGGAAGCGCCGGGCAGGTCCGTACGCCCGCCGCTGCCCACAAAAAGCGTGTCCCCGGTAAACAGGCTGCCTTCCACCAGCAGGCAGAGGCCGCCCGGTGTGTGCCCCGGCGTGTGCAGGACCTGGATTTCCAGGTCGCCGAGCGATAATGTCGTGTCGCCATCTAAGCGCAGGTCCGCCGGGGGCGAAGGCGTGAAGCCCATGATCCGCTCAAAAACCCCCCGCTTGCCCCGATTGAACAGGTCGTCGTCCGCGGCGTGCATGACCACCGGGGCGCCGGTCAGTTCCTTCATACGCTTGTTGCCGCAGGTGTGGTCGGCGTGGCCGTGGGAGTTGAATATGTACCGAATGTCCAGGTCGGCCTTCCGGGCCTCGGAAACGATCCGCTCCTCGTCTCCCGCCGGGTCGACGACCAGGGCCGCTCGGGTCGATTCGCAGGCGATCAGGTAACAAAACACGGCCATGTGCCCGACGATCAGTTGTTTGACGATCATTCGTCTCTCCTCGCCATTTCCTTGATCAAATCGGGTGTAACACAAACCCGCCGACCGTTCAACCCGGATATTGCGGTTGGGTTCCAGTCGCCCGCACGGCCTTCGGCCGAAGAACGACTCCGCCGCCGAGTCCCAATATTCCAGGAAATACCAGAGCGGTCCTGCAACGCCGCCAACCGATGGCCGGCTACTTTACTCCTTTACAGCCCATCGGCTTTTCCTTATAATTTCATCATTGAACCCACTTCAAATCGAAAACTCCCCGCGGCAAGGCACGAGGAACGTGTTTACTCTGTGCGTCCGGCCTGGGCGGCTCGGTCCCGCGGACCTGCCGCATCCGTCCGCGTTCGCCTCGCCGGCGGCGATTCCGGCAAGCCCCCCATGCGGTTCAAGGAAGCGGCATGGGACGGCCAAAACTTTGGTTCCGGGCGTTTTCCGGCCTTGGAGGCCGTATCGTCCCGTCTTTGGATTGAATTGAAGCCATGTCCGAAACAGCCGGATACCTGAGAGCCAGAAACCACATCAAGCTCGTGGTCGAACATCCCCGCGCCGTACTGGCCGTGCTTTTGCTGGTCACGGTCGTCCTGGGCTGGCGGCTTCCCACACTCCGATTCGAAACATCCATTTATGACATGGCCATCGAAGACATGCCGGAAACCATACGCTACCAGTCCTTTAAAAAGGAGTTCGGATCGGAGGAGATCATCCTGATCGTGGCCCGGGCCGACGACGTTTTCGACCCGGCCACGTTTCAACAACTCCAGAGTCTGGCGGGCGCCCTCGGCCGCATACCAGGGGTCCGGCGGGTCATCAGCCTTCCGGGCGTCAAAAAGGAAATGGAGCTGGGGCGCGAAAAAAGCCTCTCCGATTTCAGGGCCCTTCTCGCCCCGGCGACGCTTTTTCAGAAGAACCTGGTTTCGGCGGATGCAAAGACCACGGGCATGACCCTGGTGCTCGATGATGCGGCCGACAAGAACCACATACTCGAAGCGGTCGACGACCTGATCGACCAGAAACGAAAGGGGATCGGCCTCTACCAGATCGGCCTGCCCGTGGTCTCCCGCGCCCTGGCCGAGTATACGGCCCGGGACTTCGTTACCCTGCCGCCGTTGGCTTTTCTGGTCATCTGCCTGGTGCTCCTCTACCTTTTCAGGAACCTTCTGGGGGTCCTCCTGCCCGCCCTGTCTCTCCTGACGGCCCTGGCCTGGACCTTCGGTCTGATGGCCTGGACCCGGACTCCCCTGTCCATGCTGACGATGATCGTCCCCATTTTCCTGATCGCGGTGGGGACCGCCTACTGCATGCACGTCCTTTCCGAATATCGACGGACTGCCGCCGAAGCGGAGACATCGGCCGAGGCGGCCTATCGGTGCATCCTGGCCACCGGGTTTCCCACGTCCCTGGCCGTGGTCACCACCGTTATCGGCCTGGGTTCCCTGCTGCTCAATCATATCCCCGGCATTCGGGAATTCGCCCTGCTGGCCTCCTTCGGCATCTTGAGCATGCTCGTCATCCTCTTCACCCTGGTTCCGGCCTGCCTGGCCCTGGCCGCACTCCCCGAACCCGCCTCACGTCCGATTTCGGACCGGAGCGACGTCTTTGACCGTTTTCTGACCCGGGTCGTCGAAATCAATCTGAACCATCAGAAGTTTTCCCTGCCCCTGATCGCCGGGCTGACCCTGCTGGCCCTGGTGGGCGCATCATTCATCCGGATCGAAAACAATCCGGTCAACTATTTCAAGAAGACGACCGCCATCAGCCGGCGGTTCCACGACGTCTACCGGGACTTGGCCGGCAGTTTTCCCATCAACGTGGCCCTGACCTCGCCGGAGGAAGACTATTTCCAGAACCCGGAACACCTCCGGATGATCGCCCGGCTCCAGCGCTTTTTGGACGGGGTGCCCGGAGTGGACAAAACGCTCTCCCTGGCCGACTATTTCAAACTGATCAACTACGCCACCAACCAGTACCAACCGGCATTTTACCGCCTTCCGGAAGAAGACTTCGAGGTCCGCATGCTCAAGAACAACCTCATGAGCATGCTTGGTCGAGACTTGTTTCTCCGATTCATGAATCCGGAATTTTCCAAGGCCAACATCGTCCTGCGGACCCACATATCGAGTACGCGGGACTGCCTGGCCGCCCAGGCCGGGATTCTCGACTATGCCCGGCGCAACCTCCCGGCCGACTTGGACGTCGAGGTCACGGGCTTCGGGGTGGTCATGGCCCACAGCACCCACCTTTTGACCCGGGGCCAGGTCCAGAGCCTGTCCCTGACCCTGGTGCTCGTTTTCGGCATCATGTTCCTGCTGTTTCTCTCCCTCCGGGTCGGCCTGATCGCCATGGTGCCCAACCTGTTCCCCATCGCCGTGAACTTCGGCGTGATGGGCTGGCTGGGCATGGAGCTGTCCGCCGCCACAAGCCTCATCGCCGGCATCGCCATCGGGCTGGCCGTGGACGACACCATCCATTACCTGTTCCGTTACAACAAGGAGTTCAAAAAAGACCTGGACAAGGCGAACGCCTTGAAATCCACGCTGGCCCATGTCGGCCGGCCCATGGTTTTCACGACCATGGCCATCAGTCTCGGTTTCGCCGTGGTCATGTTTTCCAGTTTCAAGCCATCTTCGGCCTTCGGTCTGCTGATGGTCGTGACCATGATTTCGGCCCTGATCGGAGATCTGTTCCTCCTGCCCGCCCTGATGCTGCACGTGGAACTGATCACCATCTGGGACTTGCTGAAACTGAAGCTGGGCCGGGACCCGCAGGAAGGCATTCCGCTTTTCCAGGGTCTCAAGCGCCATCAGGTTCACTACGTACTCTTGGCCGGGGCCTTGAAAAATCTGGAACCCGGGCGTTTTCTTTTCATCAAGGGCCAGACCAGCGATTCCATGTACGCGATACTGTCCGGGGCCCTGGAAGTGGTGGAACTCGTCGAAGACGAGGACTCGCCGCCGATTTTGGGTCCCCGAAAACTGATCGCCCGGCTCGAGGCGGGCCATGTGGTGGGTGAAATGGGCATGGTTCGGTCCTGCCGGCGTTCGGCCACGGTCATGGCCAGGACGGAAGTCGAACTCCTGGAAGTCAATGCCCGCATGATCAAGCGGCTTCAATGGCTCTATCCGCCGACCGCCCAGAAATTCTTCTTCAACCTGATGACCATTCTTTGCGACCGGCTGGAAAACACCACCCAGCGCTTGACGGACTCGACCCATATCGATTCACTGACCGGCCTGATCTACCGGCCGGTTTTCCTCGGCGTACTGGAAAAGGAGGTCCATCGGGCCAAACGCTACGGTTCGCCCCTGTCCTTTTTTATCATGGACCTGGACCGTTTTCAGGAAATCAACCAACGGTTCGGATATGAGGCCGGGGACCGGATGCTGTCCGAGATCGGAGACCTGCTGATCCGGCAGGCCCGACTGAGCGACGTCTATGGCCGCTGGAGCGGGCACCAGTTCGCCGGAATTCTGATCAACACGCCCGAACCCGCGGCCCGGGCCGCCACCCGGCGCCTGGTCCGGATTCTGACCCGGCACACCTTCCCGCTCGACGGTCAGCAGGTAGACATTCAGGTGGCCTGTGGGTTCGCGTGCCTGCAATCCGGGCAGGACGAATCCATGGACGGCCTGATCCAGCGGGCCGCGGACTCCCTGGAGGAGGTCAAACGAGGCCGGAGCGGGACGGCCCGCACCCCGTAATGGCCATACGCCGAACCGGTCTCCTGTCCCTCGAATCGAAAAAAGAGGTTTGCATTGATCAGGGCGTCTGTGTATAATAGTTTCTCGTTATCCAAGAGAAGTTTTTGGTTTGCCGATTACACACGAGGCGCGGCCGGTTCTCCCCCTTGATATCAGGGGCGATTCTAATGCTGTGGGGCTGCATTCGGGGGTGCCGTGCGTGCAACGAGAAATCGGCTCTAACCGTCGATCGAATGCTTTGTTGTGGGCGGTATGGACGCCAAACTTCTATCTCTTCCCCAAACCCTTCATGAAGGAGGAAACTGATGACCAAGGAAGCAGATGTTTTTGATGGACTGCTGGACAAGGGAGTCTCCCGACGGGACTTCATGAAGTTCAGCACGGTCATGGCCACGACCCTCGGCTTTCTTCCGACCTTCGCCCCCCAGATAGCCGAAGCGGTGACCATGAAAAAGCGCCCGCCGGTCATATGGATTCATCTGGCCGAGTGCACGGGATGCTCGGAAGCCATCCTGCGAGCGACCTATCCTTTTCTGGCCGACCTGGTCCTGGACATCCTGTCGATCGACTACCACGAAACGATCATGGTCGCCGCCGGACAGCAGGCCGAAGACGCCCTCCATGCCTCCATGAAGGCCAACAAGGGCAAATACATCTGCGTGGTCGAAGGCGCCATTCCGACCAAGAACAACGGGATTTACGGTCGGATCGGCGGCAAGACCATGCTTGAAGTGGCCAAGGAAGTCACCGGGAACGCCCTGGCCACCATCTGTATCGGCACGTGTTCCTCCTTCGGCGGGGTCCAGGCGGCCGCGCCCAATCCGACACAGGCGAAAGGGATCGGCGCGGCCTTGGGCATCAAGCCCATCAATATTTCGGGCTGCCCGCCCAATCCGACCAACTTCGTGGCCACCATCGTTCATTATCTGCTTCTGGGCAAACTGCCGGACCTGGACGAAAACGGCCGTCCGCTCTTCGCCTACGGCCAGAGCATTCACGACAACTGTCCCCGCCGCGGCCATTACGAGAGCGAGGAGTTCGTCAAGGTCTTCGGCGACGAAGGGACCATGAAGGGCTGGTGCCTGTTCGAGGTCGGCTGCAAGGGACCGGACACGTACAACAACTGCTCGATACTGAAGTTCAATAACGGCACGAGTTGGCCCATCGGGGCCGGAGCGCCTTGCATCGGCTGTAGTGAACCGGATTTCTGGGACAAGATGGCCCCCTTCTTCAAACAGAAATAATATGGCTTAAAGTATAAAGGGAGGACAGTTATGGGTAAGCGTATAACGATCGATCCCATTCCCAGGATTGAAGGTCACCTGCGTATCGAAGTCGAAGTCACCGGCGGCAAGGTCACCGATGCCTGGAGTTCCGGCATGCTCTTCCGCGGTCTGGAAATAATCCTTCAGGGCCGCGATCCCCGCGACGCGCCGCTGATCACCCAGCGGGCCTGCGGCGTCTGCACATACGTCCACATGGCCTCGTCGGTCAAATGCATCGACGACGCGGTCAAGATCAAGATTCCGACCAACGCCCGCATCATCCGCAATCTGATGATGGCCGCCCAGCACATCCACGACCATCAGGTTCATTTCTATCATCTGCACGCCCTGGACTGGGTGGACATCGTCAGCGCCGTCAAGGCCGATCCGAAGAAGACGGCCGATCTGGCCAACGCCCACAGCAACGCCCCGGGCCAGGGCACCAAGGACTTCGCCGCGGTGCGGGACAAGCTGAAAGCCTTCGTGGACAGCGGCCAGCTCGGCCCCTTCGCCAACGCCTACTGGGGGCATCCCGCCTACAAGCTGCCCCCGGAAGCCAACCTCATGGCCTCCAAGCACTACCTGGACGCCTTGAAAAACCAGGTCAAGGCCGCCCAGCTTCATGCCATTTTCGGCGGCAAGAACCCGCACCTCCAGACGGCGGTCCCCGGCGGCGTGACCTGCGGCAACTACCTGAACGCCGACCGGATCGCCCAGTTCAAGTACATGCTCCTCGAGCAGATCGATTTCATCAAGAACGTCTACATTCCCGACGTGCTGGCCGTGGCCCTGTTCTACAAGGACTGGGCCGCCATCGGCGGAACGACCAACTTCCTGGCCTGGGGCGAGTTCCCCGGCGAGGGCGAAGAACCGAAGAATCTGTTCCAGCCCCGGGGCTGGATCAAGAACCGGGAACTCAAGCACCGCATGGCCGACCCGGCCAAGGTGACCGAGGAAGTCTCCCGCTCCTGGTATAAGGACAGCCAGCCGGTCCACCCCTACAACGGCGTGACCGAGCCCATGGAAAACGCGCCTCTCAAGACCGACGGGCAACTCGACGAAAAGGGCAAGTACACCTGGCTCAAGGCCCCCCGGTACGAAGGCGTGCCCTGCGAGGTCGGCCCGCTGGCCCGGACCCTGGTCTCCTACACGGCCGGACAGCCCGAAACCAAGAAATACGTGGACTACGTGCTCAAGACCCTGGGCGTCGGGCCCGAAGCCCTGTTCTCGACCCTGGGACGGACCGCCGGCCGGGCCATCAACTGCCTGGTCATTGCCGAGCAGGCCCTGACCTGGGTCGACGATCTGGTGGCCAACCTCAAGAAGGGCGACGCCAAGAGCTACGAAAACTGGGAGTTTCCGGCCGGCGAAGCCCAGGGCGTCGGGCTGACCGACGTGCCGCGCGGCGCCCTCGGGCACTGGATCAAGATGAAGGACGGCAAAATCAGCAACTACCAGATGGTCGTGCCTTCAACCTGGAACCTCGGGCCCAGGGACGCCAAGGGACAGAAGGGGCCGGTGGAAGAGTCTCTCATCGGCACGCCCATCGCCGATCCCAAGCAGCCGCTGGAAGTGCTGCGCACCGTCCATTCCTTCGACCCCTGTATTGCCTGCGCGGTCCATGTCATCGACCCCGAGAGCAACGAGGTCCACAAGGTGCGGGCGGTCTGACCCGACAGATCAGGAAAGGAAAACGGGAGGGGGCCGCCAGGCCCTCTCCCGTCTTTTCATGCATACCGAAAATAAAATACCGATTATCGTCGTCATGGGCGTGGGCAACATCCTGCTTAGGGACGAAGGCGCCGGCGTCCGGGTCATTCAGAAGCTGGAGCGGGAATACGAGTTTCCGGATCACGTCGATATCATCGACGGCGGCGTCCAGGGACTGTCCCTGATGTCGGTCATCGACCGGGCCGACATCCTGATCGTCGTGGACGCCGTCAAACTGGGCGGCCAGCCGGGAGACCTCTTCCGCGTGCCCTGGGAAGAGATACCTGACCGGACCCGGTACAAGGACAGTCTCCACCAGGTGGACTTCGTGGAAACCATGTCCTTGATGCCCCTGATCGGCCGGGTGCCGCAAACAGTCATCATCGGCGTCGAACCCGAGGACATCCACTCCTGGAGCCTGGACCTGAGCCCGGCCGTGGCCGCCCGGATTCCGGACCTGTGCCGCATGGTCCTCGACGAACTCAAGACCCTGGGCGTGTCACCGGGCCCCAAAGAATCCGAACCGCAAACCGCCGTCTGGCATCGCCCCCCGCCTTGACGACCGGACAGGGGGCGGGGGGTCAGGACCGGGGCGCTCCTTTCGGATTGACCTCCACGGTCACGTGGGACAGTTCGTCGAGACCATCGAGACGGGATTTGTACCAGGACGGCGGTCGGGGCTCAGGAACCGCCAGGGAGATGATGGCCGCGAAATGGCCCGGTCCCAACCGCCAGACGTGCAGGTCGTCGATCCGCCCTTCAGAGTCGTCTTCCAACCGTTCCCGAATACGGTCGTCCAGACCGGCGTGAACGTTCATGTCCAGCAGAATGCTGCCCGTATCCACCAGCAGGTTGTAGGACCAGCGGGCGATGACCACGGCGCCGACAATGCCCATGGCCGGGTCCATCCAAGCCCAGCCCTGGAACCGGCCGGCCATCAGAGCGGCAATGGCCAGGATGGAGGTCAGGGCGTCGGCCAGAACGTGGACATAGGCGGCTCGGATGTTGTGGTCCGCCTGGCCCCGCCGGTCATCGTCGTGTTCGTGCGGGCGCCCTTCCCCCAGCATCCAGGCGCTGACCAGATTGACCGTCAGGCCGATCACGGCCACGGCAATGGCTTCGTCAAAGGAAATGGAGACCGGCGCCAGAAACCGCCGGAATGATTCATAGGCCATGATGAGCGCAATACCGGCCAGCAGGAGGGCGCTGCTGAACCCGGCCAGTTCGCCCACTTTGCCTGTTCCAAAGCAGAATCGCGGGTTCCGCGCGTGGCGTCTGGCGAAAAAATAGGCCGCCACGGTGATGCTCAGGGCCGCGGCATGGCTGGCCATGTGCCAGCCGTCCGCCAGCAGGGCCATGGACCCGAAGATCAGGCCGGAGATGATCTCGATGACCATCATCGACGCGGTCAGCATGATGACCATCCAGGTCCGGCGCTCGTGATGGTCCTGCCCCCGGCCCGGAAAGACGTGGTCGTGCATTGGGCGGAGGGATGATTCGTCGTAGTATGGGTCCACGACTATCGGCATGCTCCTTTTCTCGGCCCGGCCGGGTGGCCCGGCCGTGTTTTCACCCAAACTACTCCCAACCCGCGCCGAGCGTCAAGCATCCATCACCCCGGCTTCCCAGACCCAAACGTATTGCGTTCACGGTCCCTTTCCCAGGCGACCGGCCGCCTTGGAGCCACCGGCTCCGGATACCGATCCAGGTAGCCGCCCCGGAGGATAAACCGGGGGATCATTCCCGGACCATAATCCTGAGCGATCCGTCGGCGCCAGTTCCTCCTGGGGCTCATCCCGCCTCGCCTGGGTTCGAAAGGCCTCGGCCGCGGCTGCCCGCATTCATCGGGTAATCCTCCAATTTGCCCACCGACAGATTCTTTGGGGGGGGGGCGCGGATTTTTCCTTGACAGAACATTCATTCTAGGTACAATACTGACATGTCAGTTTAGTTTGGAAAATCATGAAAGCCGAAGCACGAAAAAAGCAGATCCTTGACGCAGCGCTTAAGGCGTTTGCACAGCACGGTTATGAGCGGACGAGTATTGCTGTTATCTGCGAGAAGGCGGGTATTGCCCGCCCTACCCTTTATCAGTATTTCAACGACAAACGGTCCGTGTTTCGGGAACTTCTGGAAAACTATCTTCTTGGCATCCATGAGAAAATTCACGAACGGAAACAAGCGGCCAACGACAAGGAATCGCTTTCGAAGCGGGAAACCATGCAATCCGCTCATAAAAATCTGGTAGAGGAGATCTCCCATAACCGCGATTTCTATAGGATTCTGTTCAAGGAAGCCAAGGCCAAAAACACGGAAACGGAAGACATAGTCAAGGGAATGATGCATATGATAAGGCGCGAATTGGTGGGCGAGATGAGGGCGGAACGTGTCCTGGAAGGAATGAGCGAGCAAGACCTGGAATTTGCCGTGGTGTATATGATGGGCGGTCTGATGCAGACGGTTGAATACTATCTATTGGACAGGGAGCATCCGTTATCCTCCGAAGAAATTGCTGATAAGATTACGTTTATCGAGTCAAGGATCAAAGGGGTCTAATTTTTTTTGACCCTTGATAGAACTGACATGTCAGTTCAGTCTAGAAACCGGGTATCGCCTGGGAAACCGGACGCTGCGTCAGCAGCCGCACGGGCCGGATTAAAATCGAATAAGAGGTGAAACGAATGGGAACAAAGGTACGTATCAATGGCACGATTAATATAATAAATCTTCTCATTTCAATTGTCGTGTTCGGCACCGGTCTTATTCTTTTTATTCAATTTCATATTGGGGATGGAGCGGAGAGGGAAGCGTGGCTCGGACTCGGGAAATCGTTCTGGCTGCTCAATCATCAGATATTTGCCATTGGGTTTCTCATCGGATTCGCGGCCCACATTCAGACACATTGGAAATATATCAAGATACTGGCAAAAAAATGGCGGATGAATCTGCCCCCGCAATTGAAATCAACCACGCGCAATCAACTTCTGTTGCTCTTCCTGGCCCTGGTTGTCATTTATGCCGGGTTTTATCCCTGGATTACAATGCCTGGAGCAACATTGAAGGTTCACACCTTTCATAGCTGGATCGATGTACATACACGAGCCGGGCTCTTTTTCCTTCTTGGGATGGCTGTGCACATTACCAGGCGATGGCGACGTTTCTAGCCCTCGTTGCGATGTAAAAACATATCGGAATGCTTTGGCCGGATAGATTCCAATGATTGAAAACATAAATGCATAATGGATGAAATAAAATGAAATCGAATAAAAATAGTACAAAATATATCTATGCTGACACACGTAAATGCAAGGCCTGCTGGGCATGCATCGACGAATGCCAATACGACGTACTGGGAAAGATCAATCTGTGGTTTCATAAACATGTGGTCATTAAACACCCGGAGAATTGTCGAGGATGCAAAAGCTGTATTGCCGTTTGTCCGAACGGAGTATTCGAGTCTATGATGAAAGAACGCGCCAGCGTGCACCATTAAGCCCAGATATTGCACCGTCCTCCCCTCGGTGTCCGGCTCCATCACCACGTGGCTTCAGGACTCTTTTCCCAGGTGCCGGGTCCGGTAGGCCTCGGGCCGCTCCATGATCTTCAGGGCCAGCCGCTCGACAAAATGATGCCCCCAGCTTCCGTATTCCTCGATCTCCTCCCCGGTCAAGGCGATTCGGATTTCATACATGGCGATGGTCCCGACCAGGACGGCCAGAACATGGCGGCCCTGCTCGTCCAGGATCAGGTCCACCCCGTATTTGCTGTACAACACACTCTGTTCGGTCATACGTCCTCCTTACTATCGTTCCCCCGGATCAGCCCATAAGGAACCAGGCGACCGGTCGCCTGAGGGACACCGGCGGCGGGTAACGGTCCAGGTATCCGACCCGGAGAATGAACTGCGGAATCATGCCCGGACCGTGGTCCCGGGCGATCCGGCGCCGCCAGTCCTCCTCCTCCAATACCTGGGTCATGGGATGGAGGGCCAGGCCTCTTTCTCGGGCCAGAAGGGCCACGCGCTCGAAACGACGGCCTGTCTCGATCAGGTCGGCCGTGGCGGTGCCCGGGCTGGTCACCACCAGCCACCCCGCGCCCTGGCCCGCAATTTCGGCCGTCATATCGACACCCTGCTTTCGAAACGTCTCCCCGGTCACATCTTCCGGCTCCATAAAATGTCTGACGTACCAGCCGGCCAGACCGTAGATTTCCATGCCCTCGGGGGTCAGGCCGTCCCGATGCCGACGGACAGCCTCGTCGCTGAATCGAACCCATCGGGCCAGTTCCCGCTGGGCCTCATCTCGCCGGCTTTGCGCCCGAAAGGCCTCGACCGCAGCATCCCGAATGCAGCCGCCGTGACGGGACGTGCGGGGGAAATAATGCAGGTGGCCGGACAGCGGAGCCGAAAGGGCCCGTACGTCTTCCGCGGTCAATTCCCGGGGGTGAAACCCCTTCTTGACCGTCCGTCGCTGGGTCAGGCGCCGCAACGGATACCCCGTCGGACGGCTCCGGCTCAGACGAACCCGGACCCGGTCCGTCCCCGGTCCGGACTCTTCGACCGGCTCTGTTTCCGCTTCAAATCCCAGGGCCCCGGCCGCGAGCACCAGATTTTCCACAAAGGCGCCGATCGAGAGCGTCAGTTCCCGGTCCTCGGGGTCCACCGCCGGCAGGCGCCGAACCGGGTCCAGACCGATGGTCCAGCTCCAGGGGCCGTCCAACCTGACCGTCCAGGGCTGGCAGTTGTGACCGCTGGGCGCCAGCGAAGCGTAGCGCAATATGGTTGCCCCTTCCGCCTCCAGGCCCGACCCGAGGCCGCTTCCCTCATCAGAATCGTTCAGGTCCGTTCTTTTCACGCCGGCGCAGGCCGTTAACAGCCCGGCCGGAATAGAGGCAGCCGTCCCGGCGGCCAGAATCGATTTAATAAAACACCGTCTATTCATTTTTCCCCCTCCCGACCAATCCGTAATGGTCGAAACAGGCCCGGACCAACACATCCACAGCCCCCTCGATCCGGGACCAGCCCGATTCGGTACGCAGGTCCACTCCCTGGTACACGTCCGCCGTCTTGGCCCGCAAAACCAGGTAGACCAGCCCGGCGTGCAGCAAGGCGGCCACGGCGGCCAGGTCCAGGCCCGACCTGGCCCCGAGGTCGGCCGGCAGGTCATCGAGCCAGCTCAGTCCCTGGGCCTCCCGGACCCGGGCCAGTTCATCGGTCAACTCGTTGCGCCGGATCAGCTCCCACCTCAGAATCTCCTGGGAATCCGGCCGGACCCGCAACTCGCGCAGGTAGCCATGCAAAATCCGGACGCTCAAAGCCGCCGGGTCCTCGCGGCCAGAATCATCCAAGGCCCCGCCCAGAATCTCCTCCCGGGTCGGCCAAAAACGGCTGGAACCGGCAAAGGCCCGCAACAGCTCGTCCAGCCCGCCGAAATACCGGTAGATCAAAACCTTGTCCACCCCCGCCTCCCGGGCCACCGCGTTGACCCCCAGGCCTTCGAAACCCTGCCCGGCCAGGAGCCGGCCCACAGCCTCCAGAATTTTGGCTTCGGTCATTTTTCGGTTTCGCTTCATCAAATCCTCCAGTCACCTTCTGGTGACATATATAGTCACCAGAAGGTGACTTGTCAAGGACTATTTCGCCTCCCCCTCCCCGTACCGCCTTCCGCCGACTAGGTCCGATCTCCACATCCGGCGGCCCCCGTCCGAGCCGGACCGGGTCCGGTCAAGGGCCTCAATTTGGTTGACAAACAGGTGAATGAAGAATATGTACATGGGTTTAACTGTCGGCAGCGGCCGGGTTCGCCGGCCATGGGAGTTGCGAGTTGAAATGATCAAAGCGATCCGAGGATTCAAGGACATTCTTCCCGATGAGACGGGCCTGTGGCAGGAGGTCGAAGCGGCCGCGGCCCGGGTGCTGCGGGCCTTCGGCTATCAGGAAATCCGGGTGCCGGTGGTTGAGCGGACCGAGTTGTTCGCCCGGTCCATCGGCTCGGACACGGACATTGTGGAAAAGGAGATGTATTCCTTTCCCGACCGTCACGACGCCTCCCTGACCCTTCGTCCGGAGGCCACGGCCGGCGTGGTTCGCGCCGTGATCGAGCACAACCTGGCCGGGGACGGCCGTCCCCTGAAGCTCTGGTTCATGGGCCCCATGTTTCGTTATGAGCGGCCGCAGAAGGGCCGGCAGCGCCAGTTTCACCAACTGGACGTGGAGGTCTTCAACGACCCCACGCCGCACATGGACGCGGAGATCATCATCCTGCTCGACCGCTTTTTGGGGGACCTCGGCCTGGCCGACGTGGAAATGCACGTCAACAGTCTGGGCTGTCCGGTCTGTCGGCCGGACTACAAGGAAACGCTCAAGGTCTTCCTCCGGCAGGCCAAAAGCGACCTGTGTCCCGACTGCCAGCGGAGGCTGGAGACCAATCCCTTGCGGGTCCTTGACTGCAAGGTGCCCCGTTGCGCGGATATCGTGCGGGATTCGGGGGCGCCCAAGATCACGGACCACTTGTGCCCCGACTGCCGGGCCCACGACGCCTCGGTCTGGTCGGACCTGGGTCGGGCCGGGCTGACTCGGGTCCACCGGAATCCGTTTCTGGTCCGGGGCCTGGACTATTACAGCCGAACCACCTTCGAGGCCCGGACCGGCGAACTGGGAGCCCAGAACGCCGTGGCCGGCGGAGGCCGGTATGACGGACTGGTCCGGTCCCTGGGCGGCCCGGACGTACCGGGCATCGGTTTTGCCGTCGGTCTGGAGCGCTTGACCATGCTGCTGGCCGAACAGTCCCGGGCCCACCGGCCGGGGCCCGATCTGTACGTGGCCGCCCTGGACGACGCGGCGGTCGAGGCCTCTTTCGGCCTGGTCCAGGCCACACGTTCGAGTAACGTAACGGTGGAAATCGATTACCAGCCGGGCAGCCTGAAATCCAGGATGAAACGGGCGGACAAATTGAACGCGGCCTGGGTCCTGATTCTGGGGCCGGAGGAACTGGCGGGCGGGCAGGCCATTTTGAGAAACATGGCCACCAAGGAACAACCATTTTTTCGCCTCGAACCCGAAGCCCCCGACAGGGCGGCGGCCCGTCTGACTGAAGTCATCGTCAAGCCTAAGGAGTAATAAATTGATCGAACCCCAAGGAGACCTGAAACGAACCGACTACTGTGCCGATCTGTCGGAAGCCGATCTGGGACGGGAAGTCGTGCTCATGGGCTGGGTCCAGCGCCGCCGGGACCATGGCGGACTGGTTTTCATCGATCTCAGGGACAGGACGGGCCTGGTTCAAGTGGTCTTCAATCCCCAGGAGGACCCGGAAACCCATGAACGATCCCATGCCGTCCGAAGCGAGTACGTGCTGGCCGTCAAGGGACGGGTCCGCGAACGCCCGGAGGATATGATCAACCCCAAGCTCAAGACCGGCCGTATCGAGGTCTTCATTCATTTCCTGCGGGTCCTGAACACAGCCAAGACCCCGCCCTTCATGATCGAGGATCACATCGACGTCACGGAAGCGGTCCGTCTCCGCTATCGGTACCTGGACCTGAGAAGGCCGAGCATCCAGCAAAACCTCATTTTTCGAAGTCAGGCCGCCCAACTGGCCCGGAACTTTCTGAACCAGGCGGGGTTCGTCGAGGTTGAAACCCCGGTCCTGACCCGCTCGACCCCCGAGGGGGCCCGGGATTATCTGGTGCCCTCCCGCGTCAGCCAGGGCCAGTTTTACGCCCTGCCCCAATCGCCCCAGTTGTTCAAGCAGCTGCTCATGATGGCCGGTTTCGACCGGTATTACCAGATCGTCAGATGCTTCCGGGACGAGGACCTGCGGGCCGACCGGCAGCCCGAGTTCACCCAGGTGGACCTGGAGATGTCCTTCATCGGGGAAGAGGACATCTTCGAGCTCCTCGAAGCGCTCATGGTCGAGTTTTTCAGCCAGCTTCTGAACGTCGAACTGCCCCGTCCCTTCCCCAGGCTGACCTATGTCGAGTCCATGAGCCGTTTCGGTCTGGACCGGCCTGACACCCGGTTCGGCCTCGAACTCGTGGACGTGACCAAGATCGTGGCCGAAGCCCAGTTCAAGCTTTTCGCCGACGTCGCCGCCTCCGGCGGGATCATCAAGGCCATCAACGCCAAGGGCGCCCATCACTACTCGCGCAAGCAGCTCGACGACCTGATCGAATTCACCCGGATTTACGGGGCCAAAGGCCTGGCCTGGATCAAAATCAACCCCGACGGCTGGCAGTCGCCCATCGCCAAGTTTTTCAACGAACGGGAAAAGGCCGAACTGGCCGAAGCCCTCGAGATCGAGGCTGGCGATCTGATCTTCTTCAGCGCCGATCAGCCCCGGGTCGTGAACGAGGTCCTGGGGCAGTTGAGACTGAAACTGGCCCAGGACCTGGGACTTTTCCGGGACGACGAATACCGTTTCGTCTGGGTGACCCATTTCCCCATGTTCGAATACAGCGCCGAGGAGAAACGGCTGGTAGCGGTCCACCACCCCTTTACCTCGCCCCTGGACGAAGACCTGGACCACCTGGAAACCAAACCGGAGCGGGTCCGGTCCAGGGCCTACGACCTGGTTCTCAACGGCAGCGAGGTCGGCGGGGGCAGCATCCGGGTCCATCGTCCGGACGTTCAGGAACGCATATTCCGCGTCCTGGGCCTGGCTGAGGAAGACGTGGCGGAAAAATTCGGTTTTCTTGTCGAGGCCCTGGGTTACGGAGCGCCGCCCCACGGCGGACTGGCCCTGGGTTTCGACCGTCTGGTCATGATCCTGACCGGGACCGATTCCATTCGGGATGTCATCGCCTTCCCCAAGACCCAGAAGGCGACCTGTCTTCTGACTTCGGCCCCGGCCCGTGTGGTCCGTCAGCAGTTGCTCGAACTCGGCCTGAAAGTCGAGATCGAAGGCGCCAAGACCGACGGATAGCGTCTGGTACGGTCGAAAGGCCTTGTTGCGTCTCCAAGGCGGCCGGAACCCAGCCGGCCGCCTTTTTTCGTCCGGCTTTTACAGACTGTAAAACATCTCAACACCCATGGGCCGTTTCCCGTCTCCCGTTTGATCTTTCAACCGATCGGTATCCGGCCCAAGGCCCGCGGCCCCTTCCGGGTTATCATATTTTATGCCAGTTTAATCAGTTAGTTGAACTACACGACCTGCTCGATCGCTCCGACCGGCCGGGGATAGGTCCAATTGGCACGCCGGTTGCTCCCCGCGGAAAGTCAAGTTTTACGGACGAGCGGTTTTTGCGGATTAAATCATTATGTCACAAGAAAACAAAGCCGGGCCTAACCATTCAAAGGCCAGCGACTTGACGAAATCGTACCGGCTGCTTTCCAGAAAAATGGTTCTGGCGGTCGTCCTGGTTTCTTTCATTCCGTTGCTCATTACCGGCGGGATCATCCTGAGCCGGTTCAGTTCGGCCTTCCAAAAGATCGTCAAACTCCACCTCGAGGTTCTGGTTCAAAAACACGGCAATGATATCAACCGGTTCTTGACGAACCGTCTCGGGGACATCCGGGTGATGGCCCGCTCGACCACGCCCGAGGACCTGGCCGAGCCGGTCCAGGCCCCTCTGGAATCCGGCCTGATCAACCAGAAACTGGCCCTGCTCAAGGAAGAATACGGCGGGGTCTACGTGGACCTGGGGCTGGTGGACTACTGGGGAACCCAGGTGGCCTACGCCGGCCCCTTCAACCTGCTGCGAGCCAATTACGCCGAATCGGACTGGTTTAAAAAGACCATCAAATCCGAACACTTCATCTCCGACGTCTTCACCGGGCTGCGAGGCTCGCCCCATTTCATCATCGCGGTCAAGCAGGCCTGGCTGGGTCAGGACTGGATTCTTCGGGCCACCATCGATTTCGACTATTTCAATTCCCTGGTCGAAAATATCCAGGTGGGCCGGACCGGGTTCGCCTTTATTCTCAACCGGCGCGGGGAGTTCCAGACCAAACCCCGTTTCGAAGTCGCCTTGAACCAAAGCCCGTACCAGGACTTCATCAATGGCCGGCTCGATCCAAAAAGGACCAGTATCTCCATGACCACGGATGCCACGGGCCGGGAAGCCATCGTGGCCATGGCGCCGTTAAAGGGAGGCGAATGGGTCCTGTGCTGCCAGCAACAGGCCGCCGACGCGTACACGGACCTGAGAAACGCCCAGTTGCTGGCCCTGGCCGCCATTCTCTTGTCCGGACTGGTCATCGTCGCCGTGGCCTTTCTCATCGCCCGCCGCATGATCGAACGTCTGTCCATGGCCGACACGGAAAAGGCGGATATGAACGAAAAGGTCATCGAGGCCGGCCGGTTGGCCTCCATCGGTGAACTGGCGGCCGGCATTGCCCACGAGATCAACAATCCGGTGGCGATCATGGTCGAGGAGGCCGGGTGGATCGAGGACCTGCTGGGTGACGAAGACGTGGAAAGCAGCGAGAACCTGACCGAGATTCAGCGTTCGGTGACCCAGATCAAGACCCAGGGCGCCCGCTGCAAGGAGATCACTCACAAGCTGCTTAGTTTTGCCCGCAAGACCGATCCCTTGATCCGCGAGGTCCAGTTGAACGACGTGGTTGGGGACGTGGTGTCCCTGCTCAAGCAGAAAACGCGCTACGTCAACGTCAACATCGATACCGACCTGGTCACGGACCTCCCGAACATCGCCGCCTCCCCTTCGGAGCTTCAGCAGGTGCTGCTCAACCTGGTCAACAATGCCGTGGACGCCATCGGCTCTTCCGGCGGCACGGTCAGGCTGACCACCCGGGAGGAAGGCGGGATGGCCGTTTTCCGGGTCTCGGATGACGGGCCCGGCATTCCGGAGGCGATTATGGCGCGGATATTCGATCCGTTTTTCACGACCAAGCCCGTGGGCCAGGGGACCGGCCTGGGCTTGTCGATCTGTTACGGAATCGTCAACAAACTCAACGGCCGGATCGAAGTGGAGAGCGTGGTGGGTCAGGGAACCGTATTTACAGTGCGCCTGCCCGAGGCCAAAGGCGTCTCGGGGCAAGATTCAGGGCCGAATATCGGGTCATGTTAGGTCCGCCTAGACGCCTGACGCCGTCCCGATGAACATATTGAGGAGGAAACATCGATGACACCGACCAAAGTGATGCTCGTTGACGACGAAAAACCCTTTGTGGAGGCCGTGTCCAAACGCCTGGACAAACGAGGCTGCAAAATCATTGCGGCCTACAGCGGCGAAGAGGCCATGACCAAACTGAATTCCAAGGAAGGCGCCAACGTGGACGTGGTGCTTCTGGACGTCAAGATGCCGGGCATGGACGGCAACGACACCCTCAAAGCCATCAAACAGGCCCATCCCCTGATCGAGGTCATCATGCTGACCGGCCACGGGACCATGGAGTCCGCCATCGAGGGCATGAGGCAAGGGGCCTTCGATTATATGACCAAACCGGCGGAGATGGACATTCTGGCGGCCAAGATCGAGCAGGCCAGTTCCAAGAAGCGCGGACATGAGGCCAAGATTCAGGAAGCGCGGGCTCAGATGATCGTCACGCGCCGGGGTGACTGAGCGGCGCGCCATGTCAGCGGACCTGTCCGGCATTCGGCTCCTCATCGTGGACGATGAAGAGGGCTATCTGAACGTGTTGGCCAAGCGCATGATTCGCAGGGGGCTGAGGGTCACGACCGCCCCCAGCGGATCGGCGGGCATCCAGGCCCTGCGCCGGGCCGATCTGGACGTGGCCGTGGTCGACTTGAAAATGGACGACATGGACGGCATCGAGTTGCTCAAGGTCTTCAAGAAAATGGACCCGCATCTGGCCGTGATCATTCTGACCGGCCACGGCTCCGAACAGGCGGCCCGCGACGGCCTGGCCTTCGGGGCCTTCGATTACCTGACCAAACCGTGCGAGCTCCAGGACCTGCTGGCCAAGATCAAGGATGCCTATGACTGCCGCAAACGAGGCCTGGAACTCTGAAGATATGCAAAAGGAGAACTCATGATCCTGAAAAACAAAGTGGTCCAACTCTGTTTCGGGCTGTTGCTGGGAGCCATCGTCCTGGCGGTGCCGCGCCCGGAAGGAACCAAATTCGAAATCCTCGGCGATCCGGACCGGAAGGTGCTGGCCCGGCTTTCGAACGATTTTCAGATCCATACCGAAGCCGGCCTCAAAACCAAGGGTTATATCCTAAAGGCCCTCAATCCGGGACAGCCCGGGGCCACGGCCGATCGGATCGAGGCCGAAGTGAAAAGCATGGACCTGAAGGGGGTCGGGGTCGAGTACGTGGACGGCCTGACGCCCAAGGCCCACCGCCTGCTGGCCATCCTGGCCTTTCTGGTCTTCATGTTCATTTTCGAACCCCTGCCCCTGGAAATCACGGCCATATCCATTGCCGTGCTTCTGGTGATCATGGGCATCAGCGACGTCAAGGGGGCCTGGTCGGCCTACATGCATCCCGTGGTGGTCTTCATCATGTGCTGCCTGATCTTCGCCATCGCCCTGGAAAAGGCCGGTCTGACCAAACGCCTGGGCTACGCCGTGGCCCGTCGGGCCGGTGACAGCGTGGTCGCTTTCACCTTTGTCCTGGCTATCGGGCTGGGCATCGCTTCGAGCGTCATGCATGACGCGGCGGCCACGGCCATCGCCATCGCCACCATGCTCCCCCTGATGCGGGCCGCGGGCATCCAGCCCAATACCAATACGGCCCGGTTCATGATGCTGGCCGTGCCCTTCGCCTGCTCGGCCGGCGGCATGGGCACCCTGGTCGGCGGCGGGCGCTGCATGGTCTCCGCGGCCTTTCTCAAGGAGTTCACCGGTATCGAAATCAGCTTCCTGGACTGGTTCATCTTCGCCTTTCCGGCCGCTATGGTCACGGTGCCCGTATCCGTAATCATTCTCTACTTCCTGTTCCGGCCGGACCGGTCCATCAAGATGCCCAAGTTCGACGAGTCGATCGGCGCCTGGACCTCCCTGGAAAAGCGGACCGTGCTCATCATCACCCTGGCCTTCGGGCTGTGGTTCACCAAGAGCTTCCACGGCATCGACTACTCGATCACCGGCATGCTGGGCGTGGCCGCCCTGGTGCTGACCCGGGTCCTGCAGTGGGAAGACATACACACCCACCTCGAGTGGGGCACGGCCCTGTTCATCTTCGGCGGCGGCCTGGCCCTGGGCCTGGCCATGGACTACTCGGGGGCGGCCCGGTACTTCGCCAACCTGTTCTTCCCCCTGGTCAAAGGCAACGGCTGGCTCCTGCTTTTCGCCTCGGTGGCCGTTTTCGGAGCCCTGGTGACCAACGTCATGGCCAACGTGGCCGCGGCGGCGCTGATTCTGCCCATCGTGATTCCCCTGGCCCAGTTGGAAGGCGTGGACCCGCGCATCCTGGCCCTGTGCCTGGGCATGGCCACCTCCTTCGCCTACCTGCTGGTCATCGGCTGTCCGCCCAACGCCATTGCCTATTCCTACCGCCAGTTCCGATCCTGGGACCTGACCAAGGCGGGCCTGGTGGCCATGCCGGTCCTTCTGCTGATCTTGATCGGCGTGGCCGCGGTCTGGTGGCGAATTCTGGGCCTGGTTAAATAATTTTAGGATATAATACTCAGTCAATGGAACGGACACCCGAAATCCTCCTGGTGGACGACGAGGCCGACTTCCGGAGGCCTCTGGTTAAACGGCTGACCAAGCGGGGCTTCTCGATCCGGGAGGCCGGCGACGGCCGGGAAGCCTTGGCCGTCCTGGACCAGGCCCGATCCGACGTGGTGGTCATGGACGTCAAGATGCCCGTCATGGACGGGCTGACGGCCCTGGCCCGCATCAAGTCCGCCTGGCCGGAAACCGAGGTCATCCTCTTGACCGGCCATGCCACCACCCAGGACGGGGTGGAAGGGATCAAGGCCGGGGCTTTCGACTATCTGTCCAAGCCCCTGGAACTGGATCACCTGGCAGGCAAGATCACCCAGGCCTGGGAGAAGATTGTTCGGACCGAGGAAAAGAAGCGGGAGCAGGAGTTCCGGGCCAAGATGGAGCAGCGCATGATCGCCACCGAACGCCTGGCCTCCCTGGGCACCCTGGCCACCGGCGTGGCCCATGAAATCAACAATCCCCTGGCCGTCATCTCCGAATCGGCCGGCTGGCTCAAGACCCGCCTGGGCAAAGAGACGGCCCTTCCGGACGAGGCCAGGGACAAGTTCCTGTACGGTTTGAACAAGATCGAGTCCAGCGTCGAGCGGGCCAAACGCATCACCCACCAACTGCTGGGATTCGCCCGCAAAACCGACTCGCTCATCAAGGAGGTCGATCTGGCCGCCCTGGCCGCCGAGGTCATCGACCTGACCCGCAAAAGCGCCGAAGACGCGCGGGCCCGGGCCGAACTGCGGCCGATCGACGGTCGGATCGACATCTGGACCGATCCGAATCAGTTGCGGCAGGTGCTGATCAACCTGGTGACCAACGGCCTTCAGGCCGTCGGGCCGGGCGGGTCCGTTCGGGTGGCGGTCGAAACGGCCGGCTCCGAGATCGTGATCACGGTGGCGGACGACGGTCCGGGAATCCCCGGGGAGAACCTGGACCGGATTTTCGAGCCGTTTTTCAGCACCAAACCGCCAGGGCAGGGCACGGGACTCGGCCTGTCCGTCTCACGGGGCATCGTGGAGAAAATGGGCGGTCGAATCGAGGTCGAAAGCCGCCTCGGGAACGGCGCGACCTTCCGGGTCATTCTGCCGATCAAACCCATCAATAACCCCGATCAGGCCGGCGCGCCGGTCGGGAATTCACTCGGGAGTTAGGTGAATGGTCAAAATACCCATTGATATCCTTCTGGTCGATGACGAACGGGACTTCGTGGAAATGCTCTCCCTGCGGCTGGAAGAAGAAGGGCACAAGGTCCGACCGGCATACAGCGGTGAAGAGGCCCTGAAGTCATTGTCCGAGGCGGAGCCCGACGTGGTCATCCTGGACATCAAGATGCCGGGCATGGATGGAATTGAAGCCCTCAAGGCCATCAAGGCCCGGCATCCGGTCGTCGAAATCATCCTTCTGACCGGCCACGGGGCCGTGGAAACGGCGGTCGAAGGCCTGAAGTCCGGCGCCTTCGACTACCTGCTCAAACCGGCCAATTTCGAGGAGCTGATCATGAAGCTCAAGGCGGCCCGCCAGAGAAAGACCGAGCAGGAGGACCGGATTCGAATGGCCGAAGCCCGCGCCCTGATGCGGCGCACCGGAGACATGTAGCCGCGGGCCCGACTTTCCGGTCCGGAGTTTCGTCTTCATATCCACGGCCCCTCGACCCGTCGGGGGGCCGTCCTGCTGATTCCGAATCCCGCCCCCTCGACCCGGGTCACGAGGCAGGGTGAGGCGTGTTTTCTTCCGCCCCCACCGCCGGGCCAGCCCTTGACTTACCGGCCCGGTCCTGAAATAATCCCGATATATTCCTTATTTTTCAGGGGAGTCTCAGCCGGGTTCCGGCCATGAAAGTCACGGTCAACGGATTTATCGAAGAGGTCGAGCCCAGCTTTCGGATTGCCGACCTGATCGAGGCCTTTGACGAGCACGACGCGGCGTTGATCATTGAAGTCAACGGCCGTTTCGTCCACCCTGCCCGGTATAACGAACGGGTCGTCCAGGCCGGCGACCGGATCGAGTTCATCCATCCCGCTTTTGGAGGTTGACCCCAACGTGCCGGACACGCGGTACTGGAAACAGGAAAAGTTCGCAGGCCTGGGCCCCGGCGGCCAGGCCGCCTTGGGACGTTCGGCCGTCCTGGTGGCCGGATGCGGAGCCACGGGCGGGCACATGGCCACCTTGCTGGCCCGGGCAGGCGTGGGCAGGCTCCGGGTGGTGGACCGGGACGTCCCGGAACTCGGCAACCTGCACCGACAGGTCCTGTACGACGAGTCCGACCCGGGCTCGGGGCGGACCAAGGCCGAACTGGCCGCCGAACGCCTGCGGCGAATGAATTCAGGTATCGAGGTCCAGGGGGTGACTGTGGAGATCGGCCCGGACAACATTCTGGACCTGGCCGGCGACGCGGACCTGATCATGGACGGCACCGACAATCAGGAAACCCGGTACCTGTTGAACGACGCCGCGGTCAAGCTGGGCAAGCCGTGGATATATTCCGGCGTTATCGGCGCGGCCGGCAACGTCATGCCCATTATCCCCGGCCGAACGCCCTGTCTGCGTTGCCTCTTTCCCCGGCCCGCCCCCCCGGGCGTCCTGCCGACCTGCGAAACGGCCGGAATCATCGGCCCCACGCCGGCCTTGGCCGCCGCCATTGCCGTAACCGAGGCCATTAAAATCCTGACCGGCGCCACGGACCGGATCATCGACGGACTGATCAGCTTCGACCTCTGGTCCAACACCTTCCAAGCGGTCGCCCTGAGAAGCGGCAAGGATGACCGCTGCCCCTGTTGCGCCCTGGGGCGCTTCGATTTCCTGAGTTGATACCGGCCGGGAGGACTATTTCCCCGCCTGACCGACGAATTCCGGATCGATCAGGGCTTTGATGTCCACCGGCTTTTCGATCAGCCCCCGATCCTGCCAGAACCGGGCGGCCCGCTGGGCCAGGCCGAAGAGGGTGTTCGAGCCGGACGTCCGGAAAAAGCCCGGACTCCTGTCGGCCCCGTAAAACGAAACCCCCGAAACCATGGATGTGATCTTACTGGCGTCGATGTTCATTTCCTCAGCCATGAGGGCATAACCGGCCTCGCGATTATCCTCAAACCATTTGACGGCCTCGTACCAAGCCTTGATCAGCCCGGTCACGGCCCGCGTGTCTCCTTGGGCAAAGTCCCGCCGCAGAACCAGCACGTCAACGATGGTGGCCGGGAGCTTCCTGGTGTCCACCAGAACGTGCGTGTCGGGCCGGTCGGCGGCCATGGTCAGCCAGGGCTCCCAGGTCACCGCCGCGTCCAGGTCCCCGGCCATGAAGGCCGAACCCGCATCGCCCGCGCTCATCTGGTTGATCGTCATGTCTCCTTCGGACAGGCCCGACTGTTGAAGGGCGCTGAGGAAAAAGAAATACGACGTCGAGCTCTTGTCCAATCCGATGGTTTTGCCCTTCAACTGCCTGACGCTTTTGATCGCCTTCGAGGAGATAATGCCGTCTCCCCCCAGGGATTCGTCCAGGGCCAGAACCACCACGATGGGCGCCCCCTGGGAAAAAGTCATGACCTCCTGGTCCATGGCCCCGCAGTACCCGTCGATTTTTCCTTCGGAAAGGGCCTCCAGGATCAGATGCCGCTCTTCCATGACGGGGAGTTCAACCTTCAGGCCCTGTTTTTCGAAAAAGCCTTTTGACCGGGCGATGTACAGCGGCCCGTACCCGACCCAGGTCGAGTGGGCGATCCGGACCTCGGTGGCGCCCCAAACCGAAACCGGAATATAACAAATTGATATACATAATAAAACGAGCAGCATCACGATATGCTTTTTCATTTCATCTCCCTCCGATCAGCCAGTCGTCACCCAGGATGGACCGATTCGGGTACCTTGCCAAAGCCGGAAGAAAAATGCAAGTCCGCCCCCCCGGGGCGCATCGGGCCGATCCGCTTCCGGAAGATGGGACGGTATTCGGAACCCCCGCCAGTGGGCCTCTGCCAATATTTTCCTTGACTGGGATTCGACAAATATGAAAATATCCTGTAATCAGTGGTTAATAGAGATCATTGGTTATTCCCGGCCGACGGGAGTCCAGACCCACTAGACGGAGGTCGGCCGCCAGAACCGGATTAACGACCCCCTTCGGGGCGAAGGCGAAAAGTTGAGGGTTGAGGATTTGAATCCAATCATCCGGCGCGGTTGGCGCTTGAACCGGCGTTTGCCCCGTTTAAAATCCAGGCCGACAAGCACGGCGCACGGGTTGCTGGTCATTCTGATCGGCCTGATCATGGTGGCCGGGCCGGGCTGCGGCCTGTTTTCGAAAAAGTCGCCGGCCACGACCGAAGCGGGCAAGATGGCCGCCAAGGATGTGGCCGAAAAGGTCACTGAGCAGGCCAGCGAAGCCTTGCCCAAAACCCCGCCCCCCAAGGACCTCGATCCGGGTCCGGCCAAGTTCGATTTTCAGGCCGGGGGCATTGAACTCCGTATCCAGGCAGACGGCCTTCTGAACATGTACGAACAGAACTCCCATACCCTGGTCCTGTGCGTCTACCAACTCAAGTCCCCCAACGCGTTCAACGACCTGGCCAAGAACCAGGCCGGGCTGGTCAAGCTGATGGGCTGTACCAAGATCGGGGACTCGGTGACCAGCGTCCAGCGCCTGATACTTCAGCCGAGCGAGCTTCGGACCGTAACCATGGACCGGGCGGAAGGCACCCAGTACGTCGGCGTCGTGGCCGGATACTACAGCCTGGCCCCCGACAAGGTGACCAAGCTGTATCAGATACCCGTCCTGGCCAACACCAGGGGCCTTCTTTTCAAGGACCGCTATAACTGGCCGGTCAAGCTGAGCGTCGATCTTACCCTGGGGCCGCAGGAAATCATCGAGAGCGGGGGCAACAAGTAGTGCAAGTCCAGCGACCACTTTTTTGGCACCAGGGGCTGTTTCTACAGCCTCAGCATCTTCAGTTGAACGACCAGTACCTGGCCTCCACGGCCCGTCCGGTCCAGAGTTACGGGCTGCCCTATTTCTGGGGCGTGGCCGGGCTTGAGGTCCAAGAGGCCGGCCTGAGCAACAAGCAGTTCGAAATCCTGAATGGAAGCTTTGTCTTTCCCGACGGGACCTACGTGGCCTATCCAGGCAACACCGCTTTGAAGCCCCGCTCTTTCGAGGAGGATTGGGTCGAGGGGGATAAGCCCTTCACCGTCTATCTCGGGCTGAGGAAACCCGACCCGTCCGGCCAGAACGTCACCGTAGTCGGGTCGGCCGACGGCATGGCCATGGCCAACACTCGGTTCGCCACCACGGCCGATCCCGAGGAGGTCGTCGACCTGCACGGTTCCGGCCCTCCGGCCCAGGTCAAGCGCTTGTCCTACGTGCTTCGGCTTTTCTGGGAAACGGAAAAGGACCAGTTGGACAACTATGACCTGATTCCCGTGGCCCAACTGGAGCGCTACGGGGACGACATCAAGATTTCCGGGCACTTTCTCCCGCCCTGCCTGATCATGGATGCCTCGGACTGGCTGATCAGAACCATCAAGGACATCCGGGACCAGGTCGCCTCCCGCTGCCGCCAGCTCGAGGAATATAAAAGTCCGCGCGAACTTCAGACCATGGAGTTCGATATCGGGTACCTGGTCTTTCTGCTGGCCCTCCGGTCGCTCAATCGGTATGTGCCGTTGCTGTTTCATCTCACCGAGACCAAGAACCTTCATCCATGGACGGTTTACGGGACGTTGCGCCAGCTCGTCGGCGAGCTGTCCACCTTTTCCGAAGAACTGAGCGCTACCGGGGAGCGGGAGGACGGTTCCACGGCCCTGCCGCCTTACGACCACCTCAACCTGTGGACATGTTTTTCCACGGTCCACAAGCTGGTCGGACAACTCCTCGACGGTATCACCATCGGGCCCGAGCACCTCGTCCGGCTCGATTACGACGGGCGTTACTATTCCGGCGTCATGCCGGGCAAGGTCTTCGACCGCCGCAACCGGTACTGGCTGGTCCTCAAGACCGAGGCCGAACCGGAGGTCGTGGTCGACGCGGCCTCCCGCCTGCTCAAACTCAGCGCGGCACGGAACCTGACGACGCTGATCGCCCGAGCCGTACCCGGTGTACCGCTCGAGTATTTCCCGTCGCCGCCTCCGGGACTGCCCAGACGGGCCAATGCCAAGTATTTTCAGATCGATTATACCAGTCCGCTGTGGGCTGACGTGCAGAATGCCGAAAGTGTTTCTCTTTACTGGGACGGTGCTCCCGAGGACCTGACCGCTGAAATCATCATCCTGAGGAGTTGACGACCGTGCGTTTGGTTGACTGCTTCCTTGAAATTCTCGGCTATGCCAATTATCTGACCCGGAAGCCGGGAGACCGGCAGCCCGAGGTCGAAACCGTCAAACAGGACCTGTCCGGTCTGCTCGACCAAAGCGCCCGCCGGGCCAAGACCGGTGGATTCTCGGATTCCGAGTACGACCAGGCCCGATTCGGGGTCTGCGCCTTTGTCGACGAAGCCATATTGTGTTCGACCTGGGACAAGCGGGACCAGTGGCAGGCGGAATCGCTTCAACGTCGCATCTATCGGACGACCAACGCCGGCCAGGAGTTTTACGACCGACTGGCCTTGCTGGAATCCGGCCAAAAGGACGTTCGGGAAGTCTACTGCCTCTGCCTGGCCATGGGGTTTGTCGGCGCATATTATCACCCGGATCGGCAGGAGGCCCTCGAGGAGATCAAGCAGACCAACCTGACGCTTTTTTGGGAGGCCGACGAGGACGGGCTTCTGGGCCAGGCCCTGTTTCCGGGGGCCTATCCCTCGGGCAGCTCCAAGCATCGGCGCTTTCGTTGGGGGCTGCCCTCGGTCGTGACCGGGGTGCTCTTCCTGTTGCCGCCGCTCATTATATTCGGGCTGTTCAACTATTATAGCGTGGTCCTGACGCAGCTCATCGAGCAGTTTTTCGGATAAACCTCTAACCATGCCACCGGCCGACTCATGAAAAAATTTCTGTTCTTCTTGCTCAAGCTTTTCGTCGTCCTGCTGCTTCTCGGTCTGCTGGCCGTGGGCATGTACTTTCTCGTCCAGTATCTGAAATGGCCCTGGTGGGCCGGGCTGGCCATCGGCCTGGGCATCGTCGGTCTGATCCTGGCCGCGTTCTTCATGAAGAAATGGTTCTTCCGGCGACGGGAGGAGAAGTTCGTCAAGCGGATCATCGAGCACGACGACGCGGCGATCAGCGGCGCGCCCAGACAGGAGCAGCGCCGGCTCCGGGACCTCCAGGAACGTTGGAAGGAGGCGGTCGAAATCCTCCGACGGTCGCAGCTCAAGAAGCGCGGCGACCCCTTGTACGCCCTGCCCTGGTTCATGATGATGGGGGAGGCCGGTTCCGGCAAGACCACGGCCATCCAGAGCGCCCGTTTGCATTCGCCGCTGACCGATGTCAGCCCCACATCCGGCATTTCCGGGACCCGGAACTGCGACTGGTGGTTCTTCGAAAAGGCCATCCTGCTCGACACGGCCGGGCGGTATGCGATTCCCGTGGACGAGGGGCCGGACAAGGAGGAATGGAAGAAGTTCCTGTCCCTGCTGACCAAATACCGGAGAAAAGAGCCCATCAACGGCCTGATCGTGACCGTGGCCGCGGACAAGCTCCTGTCCGCCGGTCCCGACGCCCTGGCCGAAGACGGCCGGAGCATTCGACGGCGCATCGATGAAACCATGCGCGCCCTGGGGGCCAAGTTCCCGGTTTACGTGCTGGTCACCAAAACGGACAAGGTGCTCGGGCTGACCGGGTTGAGCGACGTCCTGCCGCCCGGCCTGGTGGAACAGGCCATGGGCCAGACCAACAATACACTCAAGGATGATCCGGCCGGCATGGTCATGCAGACCATGGAGGCCGTGACCGATCGCCTCAAAGACGTCCGGCTTCTGCTCCTGAGCCGCAATCCCGGGGCCGATCCGGGCCTTCTGCTCTTTCCCGATGAACTGGCCTCCATCCAGCCCGGACTGATGGCCTTTGTCGAAGCCGCCTTCGAACAGAATCCCTATCAGGAGACCCCGGTCCTGCGGGGACTCTATTTTTCCAGCGGCCGGCAGGAGGGTAGCACCTACTCCCAGCTTCTGGGCGACCTGACCGGATTCAAGGGACTCAAGGAGGACCTGCCCGGGACGGACCAGGGGTTGTTCCTGCGGGATTTTTTCAGCCGCATTCTGCCGGGCGACCGGAGCCTCTTGTCGCCCTTATGGGAGTATGTGGCCTGGCGCCGAATGACCCGCAGCCTGGGCCTGATGGCCTGGCTGGCGGTCATGCTCTGCCTGGCCGGGCTGCTCAGTCTGTCATATTATAAAAACATCGAAATTTTTCAGGCTTTTACAAAAAGCATTCAAAAGCCCCCCAAGCTGACGCGGGACCTGAGCAAGGACCTGCTGGCCATGGACGACTTTCGGGACTGGATTGAAAAAATCCACACCATGAACTCGAACTGGTTCATTCCCCGCCTGGGACTGCATCAGAGTCTGGACTTGGAGCAACGGGTCAAGGACTACTTCTGCATGCTCTTTCGCAAAGGCTTTCTCGACCGCCTGGACCAGACCCTGGAAGAAAATATCGCCAACTTCTCGGCCACTACCCCGGAAGCCCTGATCGGCTCTTACGTCGAACACCTGGAAACCCGGGTCAACCTGCTGGGGGCCGAACTGGGGGGGGCTTCGGTCAAAAAACTGCAGGGCATGCCCAAGCCGGCCTACGAGGCGATCGTGGCCGTGGACCCCAAGCTGATTCCCGAGCTGGCCGCCGACTTCGGACCGTTGTATCTGGCCTTCCTGGATTGGAATCGGGACCGGCAGGGCCTGGCCAAGGAGCAGCGCAATCTGAGGAGCTGGCTCCAGCACCTGGCCCTGATCAAGGGCACGAATCTGCACTGGCTGGTCAACTGGGCCAACGTCCAGCCGGATATGGCCTCGATCACCCTGGGAGATTTCTGGGGCAGCCAGCGGGTGGACCCCTCGGTCAACGTACACATACCCGCGGCCTACACGGTCAAGGGCCGCCAGCAGATCGACCAGTTTCTGAAAGAATTCGAGGCCTCCCTGGAAGACCCGAAGATATTGAAGGACCGGCGCCCCGAGTTCGACGATTGGTACTGGCGGGAGTACATTAAAGCCTGGTGGAGTTTCGGGGACAGTTTCGACTCCGGACACGTCAGGACCCTGACCGATTACGACCGGCGACAATTGGCCCAGGAGATGGCCGACCTGAACAACCCCTACTTCAATCTCCTGGACCGGATGGCAACCGAACTCAAGCCGCTGGTGGACCGCGAGGGCACGCCTTCCTGGGTCAAGATGGCCGTATCCTTCAAGGACGTCAGGCAGATGGCTTCGGAAAAGGCCACGACCACCAAGACCGGCCTTTTGACCCGGGTCACCCAGGCCGGCGAGAAGGTGGCCCAAGAGGGCACCTCGATCATCCGGGGCGAGGTTCGCGCTCCGGGTACGGACGTCATGAAGGAACTGAACCAGATCGCCAGTGAGGCGGAAACGCTCAATGAATTCGAAAAGGCCCTGGGCAGTCTGATTCCCATGACCACCTCCCGCCAGTCGGCCTTCAGTATGGCTTCGGAGTTTTATTCCGGCGACAGCGATTCGAAAAAGGACGGCGACGGTTCGTCCTTCCAGTCCGCCCATTCGGCTCTGACCAAGCTCTGGAACGCGGCCAGCTCCCAGTCCCAGCAGGAAGACCTGTTCTGGCACCTGCTTTCCGGCCCGTTGTATTTCCTGCTCGGCTACGCCACCCAGGAGGCCTCGTGCGAACTCCAGACCAAATGGGAAGGTCAGGTGCTGGCGGAAATTCAGTACGTGCCCACCTCCAAGCTGTCCGACACCCTGTTCAAGAAAGCCGATGGTCTGGTCTGGAAGTTCGTCACCGGTCCGGCCGCCGCCTTCCTGGGTCGGGGCCGGATGGGGTACTTCCCCCGTACCAGCATGGATCAGCAGTTCCCCTTTAAAAAGGACTTCCTGGTGTTCCTGGACTCGGGTTCCACGTATACCCAGGCCGTACTCCCGCAGTACAAAGTCACCCTGACCGCGCTGCCGATCAACGTGAACAAAGGAGCCTTTCTGGAGCCTCACGCGGTCACGCTGACACTCAACTGCGATAAAGGAGCCCAAATCCTGGAAAACTTCAACTTCGCCACCAGCCACGAGTTCACCTGGACTCCGGATGGGTGCGCGGACGTCACCGTTCAGATTTTGTTCGACGATTTCACCTTGACCAAGACCTACAGCGGGGCCAACGGCTTCCCGCTCTTCCTCCAGGACTTCCTGGGGGGAAGCAAGACCTTCACCCAGGCGGACTTCAAAGACTTCGAGATGGACCTGAAGAGCATTAACATCAAGACGATTCAGGTGGCCTACAAGATGAGCGGCGACGTTCCGGTTCGAAAACTGCTCCATACGGACCCGCTCAAGGTTCCCAAAAAGATCGCCTCGTGCTGGGAGCCTTGAAACGTCCGACCGGCTGGCGCTGGTCGGCCAGCGGCAAGCATCCGGTGGCCAGGGATTTCGTTTATCTGGGCGCGGACCATCCGTTGTTGTGCGTCATGACCGAAACGCTCGGGCACGCTCATCTGGCCGCCCTGGGAGAACGGTCCGAGCGGGAGGGCCGGGAGGCGTGGAACTTCTGGGCGATCGGCTCCCAACGGGACACGGTCGTCTGCGGGCATGTCGCGGAAAGTCGGGACGCCCTGGGCCGCCCCCATCCGTTGCTGTTACTTGGCGAAGGGACGCTGTCCGGATGGCGGAACCGCTGGAATATGTTGCCCCTGGTTCTCTCCGACACCTGGGAAGGGATGGGACGGATTGCCGCCGGGGCCTTTGACAGTCTCGCCGCCCTCCAGGGAGCCCTGGCCGCGTTGCCCTCTCCGCTGGAAACCTGGTCCCGGGTGCGAGTAGAATGTTCGCGGAGCGAACGCGGGTCCGGGACCGACCTCGGCCCGATCCTGATCAAAACAGGGTCCGGGATAGGGGGAGCTTCCCCGTCCGAGGGAATGGACGTCCGTATTGCCCGGCCGGAACCCCGCGGAAAGACCTCGTTTTGGGGCGGCCTTTTCACAAGACGAAACCGGGCCCCCCAGGCCGTCTTTTTCGGCGGCGGAGGTTCGTCCCCCTGGCTTCGAATATTTTACCGGCCGCTGGTCCGATCCGATTTTGTGGATTTTTGGACCCCACGCCGAAAGGATGATGGGAATGGAACTGCTGGACCTGGGCAAACAGCCCATCAGCAATGATTCGCCGTCCGGTTCGGACGTCAAATACGAGCCTGAGTTCGAATCCCTGCAGGCCGAAATCGACAAGATGTCCATCGCCACGACGGGAGGGGGCGGCATCGACTGGAATGTCGTCCTCAACCTGAGCCAGACCATTCTGGCGGGAAAAAGCAAGGACCTGCTGGTGGCCTGCTATCTCGGGGCGAGCCTGGTCGCAACCCGAGAGGCCGAGGGACTCTCGGACGGCCTCAAGATACTCAAGGACCTGGTAGACAATTTCTGGGACACCCTCTTCCCGCCCAAGAAACGGATGCGGGGGCGTTTGAACGCGGTCCAGTGGTTTCTGGACCGGGTCGAGTCCTGGCTGCAGAGCTACGATGGAGGCCCGCTGCCTCCGGCGGCCGTGGCCGCCGTCCGGGACGACTTCAATGCCTTCGACTCCTCGCTTTCCGAAAAAACGGACGACGCGCCGGCCATCTCCCGCGTCCTCAGCTATCTCGACCGGCTACCTGTCCAGGATGCGCCCGATGCCGGACCGGCCCCTGACGATCCGGCGGCGCCCGCCCCGACGCCGACCGCCGTCCCGGCGGACCAGCCTGCTTCGGGTCCGCCCCCTGCGTCAACCGCCGCCCCGAGACCCGCGGCGGCTCCGGCCGGCCCCGTCCGGTCCGCCCAGGACGCCACCCAGACCCTGGACTCGGCCCTGGACCAGATGGTGGCCGCCTCGGACTTCATGATGCAGCAGGACCTGGCCAACCCGATTGCCTATCGGGCCACCCGTTTGGCCGCCTGGATGACCCTGGACCGGCTGCCGATGTCCGACGGCAACCAAACGCCCCTGCCGCCGCCGGAGGCCATGATCCGGAGCGCCATTGAAGGCATGATTTCCGGGCGGGATTACGAGGGCGCCATCCGGGCCGCGGAAGGCCGGGTCCGGGAGTTTCTGTTCTGGATGGACCTCAGCCGCTTCACTGCCCAGGCCCTGGACGAAATGGGCGGGAAATACCAGGCCGCCTCCCAGGCGGTGACCGCGGAAACCGCCTATCTGGTCGGCCGCCTGCCGGGCATCGAAAACCTGACCTTTTCAGACGGCACGCCCTTCGCGGACAAGGAGACCCGAGCCTGGTTGCGGAACATCACCGGGGCCGGCCCGGCCGCCCCCACGGCTGGGGCCGGAGGCGGCGAAACCGAGGCCCGGGTGGCCGAGGCCTTCGGCCAGGCCTTGGCGCTGGCCAAGGACAAAAAGATGGCCGAAGCCCTCGAAACACTCCAGGCGGGCCTGGTCGGAAGCGGTTCCGGTCGAGCCAATATGATCTGGCGCCTGGCCCTGATCCGCCTGCTGCTCGACGAGGCGCGATCCGATCTCGCCCGTCCTCACCTGGAAGTGATACTGGAGCGGCTGGAGACCCACCAACTGGAGGAATGGGACCCGGATATGGCCCTCGATGCCTTGAAGGCCGTTTATCTGGGTCTGTCCGAAGAAGAGGATGATGAAGCCAAGGCCGGCGCCCGAACCGTCCTGGGCCGGATTTCACGAATCCGGCCGGCCGAGGCCCTGGCCATGCTTAAGGGTTGATTGTATCAAGGTTCTTGGTCTATACTGGTGGGAGACGCGGACCAGACCCGATTTTTTTCGAACTCGGGACGACCCTCCGGACGGTGATGGTGCGATTTTTTCACGAATGCCATTTTTCAAGTGTGGCACGGGACCATTCCGGCGAGGGAATCGCACGCCCATTTAACCCGAATTTTGCAGTTGGATTCGTAACGAGGCGTTGAAATGCATAGCGAAGCGCGAAGTTGGACCGGTTTCGGGCCCCAGGCGTATCACGGGATACGTCGAGGCGTAAAAGCGGGAAACGAGCGTTGCAACACGCATTTCGGCGCCGCGGTGGAAGCCAACTGCAAAATCCGGGTTTAAGCATCCCCGCACGAGGTTTTGATATATCGAGTGCGATGGATTTTATCAGTAAACTGGAAATTCAGACAAGGAGGACCAGCCAATGGCCAAAGAAGGGTCGGTAGCACCCAAAGAGCGCGTCAACATCGTTTACAAGCCGGCGACCGGCGATGCCAAGGAAGAGGTGGAACTGCCTCTGAAGCTCCTGGTGTTGGGAGATTTTACGCAGAGGACAGACGAGCGCTCGGTTGAAGATCGGGAACCGATCAGTGTGGACAAGGATAATTTCAACGAAGTGCTCAAGGCCCAGGACCTGGAACTCAAGCTCAGCGTGCCCAATAAGCTGGCCGAACCCAAGGAAGGCGAAGAGGGGGAGCAGTTGGGAGTCGACCTCAAGTTCCAGAGCCTGAAAGACTTCGAGCCGGACCAGATCGTCAAGAAGGTGCCGGAACTGGCCAAGCTCATGGAGCTTCGCGAGGCGCTCAAGGCGGTCAAGGGCCCCCTGGGTAATGTTCCGGAGTTTAGAAAAAAGGTGCAGGAACTGATTTCCGACGAAGATGCGCGCGGGCGCCTGCTCAAGGAACTCGGGCTTGAAGGTTGAGGAGGAAGGAAATGGCAGAGGAACAACAAGAACAGACTCAACAGCCGGCAGCGGTTGCTGAAGGGGAAGAGTCCCTTCTGGACCAGATCGTTCAGGCCACCCGGCTCAGACCGACCGATGAGACCTACGACCTGGCCAAGGCCGGCGTCCAGGCCTTTATCGATGAAATGCTCAAGCCGGGCCGGGCCGGAGAAAAGGCCTCATCTCAGATCGTGGATGAAATGCTCGCCAACATCGACCAGAGGTTGAGCGCTCAGGTCAGCTCCATTCTCCACGACAACGAGTTCCAGAAGCTCGAGTCCACCTGGCGTTCGCTCAAGTTTCTGATCGACCGGACCGATTTCAGGGAAAACATCAAGGTCTCCCTGATGAACGTCGCCAAACAGGACCTGCTCGATGATTTCGAGGACGCGCCCGAGGTGCCCAAGTCCGGTTTGTACCGCACGGTGTACTCGGCCGAGTACGGCCAGTTCGGCGGCCAGCCTTTCGGCGCCATGATCGCCAACTACGACTTCGGCCCCGGGCCCCAGGACATGAAGCTGCTCGGGTACGTGGCCTCGGTTTCAGCCATGGCCCACGCGCCATTCATCTCCGCGGCCAGTCCTCAGTTTTTCGGGGTGGACTCCTTTCAGGAACTTCCCGGCCTCAAGGACCTCAAATCCATTTTTGAGATGCCCCAGTACACCAAATGGCAGTCGTTCCGTGAATCCGAGGACTCCCGGTACGTGGGCCTGACAGTGCCCAAGTTCCTGCTCCGCCTGCCCTACGGCCCGGACACCCAGCCGGCCAAATCCTTCAATTACAAGGAGGATGTTGTCACCGGCGACACGGACTTCTGCTGGGGCAACACCGCCTTCGCCTTTGCCAGTCGCCTGACGGACAGCTTCGCCAAGTACCGCTGGTGCGCCAACATCATCGGCCCCCAGGGCGGCGGCGCCGTGGAAGACCTGCCCCTGTATCAGTACGAGGCCATGGGCGCCATCCAGACCAAGATACCGACCCAGGTCCTCATTACCGAACGGCGCGAGTTCGAGCTGGCCGAAGAGGGCTTCATCGCCCTGACCATGCGCAAGGGCAGCGACAACGCGGCCTTTTTCTCGGCCAACTCCTGCCAGAAGCCCAAGTTCTTCGGAATCAGCAAGGAGGGCAAGGAGGCGGAACTGAACTACAAGCTGGGCACCCAGTTGCCCTACATGATGATCATCAACCGCCTGGCCCATTACATCAAGGTCATCCAACGGGAAAACATCGGGACGTGGAAGGAACGCGGCGATCTGGAGAACGAGTTGAACAAATGGATCAGCCAGTACGTGGCCGACCAGGAAAACCCCTCGGCCGCGGTCCGCAGCCGCAAACCGCTCAGAAAAGCACAAATCGATGTCAGCGATGTCGAGGGAGAACCCGGTTGGTACAGCGTTTCCATGAAGGTCCGTCCCCACTTCAAGTACATGGGGGCCTCCTTCACCTTGTCCCTGGTGGGCAAACTCGACAAATCCTAAGCGTGGTCATGTCTGCCCGGAGACCGCCAGGCGACCTCCGGGGCGTGTACCAAACAACCGTTCAAACAGTCTGAGAAGTGTGTAACAACCAACCCGTTCAAAAAAGAGGAGGATGTTTGCCATGCCAATGACAGGTTATCTGACGCTGGAAGGTACCAACCAGGGGAAGATCGAGGGCGACTGCACCCAGAAGGGCCGCGAGAAGATGATTCTCGTGTACGCCATCGATCACGGGGTGGAGATTCCCCGCGACAAACTGACCGGACTTCCGACCGGTCAGCGGATTCACAAGCCTTTCACCATCACCAAGCATGTGGACCCGGCCTCGCCCCTGCTGTATCAAGCCTGCACCTCGGGCGAGCAGATGAAGAAATGGCAGATCGACTACTACCATATCAACGATAAGGGCCAGGAGGAACTCTACTTCCAGGTCCTGTTGGAGTCGGCCATCGTGGTCAGCATGCATCACTACAAACCCATGGCCTTCCTCGAGGAGAACAAGCCCTACCACGACATGGAGGAGGTCTCCTTTACCTACGAGAAGATCACCTGGTCGCACAAGACGGCCAACAAGGAAGCGGTTGACGACTGGAAAGAGCCGAAGGCATAGTCTTTTCAACCCGACCAGCAATCGCTTCGAGCGGTCCGGACACGGGCCGCTCGAAGCGTGCTTGCGCCTGAAAAATCGAGGGGTTTATGCCCAACGAAAGACTTCTGGAAAGACTCCGCCGGACCGAGGACAACCCGGGCTATCGCGGCGCCACCGACCCCAACCGCATCATCAGTTCCGTCATGCTGCAACTCCAAAAAATCCTGAACACCCGGCAAGGCAGCGCGCCCATCGCCGACGACTATGGCGTGCCCGACTTCACCGACCTGGCCTCGACCTTTTCCACCGAATCGGTCCGTGACCTGGGCCGGTCCATCAAGCAGGTCATCACCAAGTACGAGCCCCGTCTCTCGAATGTGCGAGTGGAACCCGACCCCAAGGGGGAGGATGTCCTTCAACTCCACTTCAAAATAGAAGGCAAGCTGATCATGGAAAACAACGTGGACTTCCCGGTCGTCTTCGAAACGGTCGTCGACCCGGACGGCCGCATCCAGGTCAGGGACTAACCCGTGATCAATCGCTACTATCAACTGGAACTGTCGCATTTGAGGGAACTGGCCGTCGAGTTCTCCCAGGCCCATCCGGCCCTGGCCCCCATGCTCAGCGGCACGACCCAGGACCCGGACGTCGAGCGCCTGCTGGAAGGAACGGCCTTTCTGACCGGCCAGGTCAGGCAGAAGCTCGACGACGAGTTTCCCGAGGTCGTCCACGGCTTGATGCGCCTGATCTTCCCCCACTATCTCCGGCCGATACCGGCCTCGACCACCATCGTTTTCAAGCCCAAGGCCAGCCTGAAGGAATCCATTCGCATTCCCGCGGGCACCGCCCTGGCCTCCGTTCCCGTGGAAGGGACCAAATGTCCCTTCCGGACCTGCTACGACGTCGAACTGCACCCTCTGAAAATCACCGGCGCGGCCATGCGCCAGCAGCCGGGCCAACCGGCCACGATCACCCTGAACTTCGAAATGACCGGTTTTCCCCTTTCGGCCTGGAAGGCGGACAGCCTGCGCCTTCATATTGGCGGCGGTTACGCCGATGCGGCCAACCTGTACTACCTTTTTTTCCAACATGTTCGAAGCGTGACCCTGTCGCCGTCGGAAGGGGGTTCATCGATCATCCTGCCCCCTCAGGCCATCCGTCCCGTGGGCATGGCCAACGATGAAGGGCTCTTTCCCTACCCCCCCCAGTCCTTCCCCGGCTATCGGATCATCCAGGAATACTTCATTCTGCCCGAGAAATTCCTCTATATCGATATCACCGGTCTCGAAGCCTGGCAGGACCGGGGACCGGGGACCGGTTTCAAGCTGGTTTTCGAACTGCGGCAGCCGCCCTCATCCATAAGCCAGGTCAAACAGGAACAGTTCGTTCTCTTTGCCACGCCCGCGGTCAATCTCTTTCCCTTCGATGGCGACCCGATCAGCCTGGACCATCGCCAGCCCGAGTACCGGGTCGTCCCCTCGGGCGGGGACCCGACCCACCACCAGGTCTATTCCGTGGAAAGGGTCATCGGTCTGGCCCCCGGGACCGTGCAGAAGCGGGCCTACGCCCCTTTCGAGCTGTTCACGCCCCAGGACCAGGCCGTGCCCGTGTATTTCGTCAACGCCAAGCCTTCGGCTACCCGGCCCGACGCCGAACTGTTCATCTCCGTGGCCTATCCCCCTCAGGCCGGCGCGCCGACCCCGGAAACCCTGTCCATCCAGCTCATGTGCACCAACGCCCTGCTCCCGGAGCGGCTCAAGGTCGGCGACATCAACCAGCCCACCAGCACCTCGCCGGAGCTGGCCGAATTCACAAACATCCGACAGCCCACGGCCACGGTCCAGCCCCCGCTGGGGCGGAACCTGCTGTGGCGTTTTCTGTCCCATTTGTCCCTCAACCTCCTGTCCCTGGCCGACAGCGACAACCTGAAGGCCCTTTTACGGCTCTATATCTTTCCCGAGGGACGGGACCGGGCCGCCATCCTGGCCAATGAAAAACGCGTGGAGGGAATCTCCTCCCTCGAGATTCATACCGTCAACCGCCTGGTCAACGGTCTGATCATGCGGGGTCAGGAGATTCATCTCGGCCTGAGCCCGGACAACTTCGCCAGCCGGGGAGACATGTTTCTCTTCGGCAGCATTATGGACCACTTTTTGGGAACGTACGCCAGTATCAACTGTTTCACCCGTCTGAAGGTGAAAGACGCGCTTTCCGGAGATATTTACGAATGGCCCGTCCGGGTAGGGGACCGACCGCTGATCTGAAGCGGGACCTGTTCAAAAACACCAAGGCCTACTCCTTTTTTCAGGCCGTCAGACTGCTGCGCTTCTATCGGGGGCAGAAGTGGGACGTTTCCGAGGAGGAGTTCCTCGAACACCGAATCCGGGTCCGGCCCCTGGTCTCCCTGGGCTTTCCGGAAACCGACATTTACAAGATCGAGGAAAAACGGATCGGCCAGACCATCCGCTACATCCTTACGGCCACCTTTCTGGGACTTTACGGTCCCGGATCGCCCATGCCCAGCCATTACACGGAGGACCTGCTCGACGAAGCCTCCCACGACCGGACCGTGACCCGGGACTTCCTGGACGTCTTCAGCGATCCCTTCTATCGCCTTTTTTTCC
>JAHJTB010000411.1 GCA_018830135.1 Pseudomonadota bacterium
GGCCATGGTTTACGGAATCGTCAAGCAGAACAATGGGTTCATAAACATTTACAGCGAGCCCGGCCAGGGGACGACCTTTAAAATCTACCTGCCCCGGCACGAAGGCAGAGCCATCGACAAAGAGACCGCGAAACTGGACGGCGCTCTGAAGGGCAGAGGGGAGATCATCCTGCTGGTCGAGGACGAGTTGACCATTTTGCGGATGGGCAAGATCATGCTGGAAAGCCTGGGCTACTCCGTGATGACCGCGGGCAAGCCGGGCGAGGCCGTGCTCATGGCCGGGGAACACCCTGACGAGATTCAGTTGCTTTTGACCGATGTGGTCATGCCGGAAATGAACGGCCGGGAGTTGGCCGAACGGATCACTGAGATGAAACCGGGCGTGAAATGCCTGTTCATGTCCGGGTACACGGCCAACGCCATCGCTCACCACGGCGTCCTGGAGGCGGGCGTTAATTTCATTCAGAAGCCGTTTTCCATGGCGGACCTGGCCGCCAAGGTCCGGGCGGCCTTGGACGGATGAACGATCGAGGCCTGTTCATCCGGACCCCCATGCCCGGCCCGCCGGGAATGATGGTCCAGCTGAAAGGAAAACCAGGGACAGTCGCCTGTTTCCCCGGTTCCCAAGGGGAATCGGGGAAACAGGCGACTGTCCCTGGTTTTCAGTTTTCCCTATAGGCGACCTTCACAGACGGGCTTTCGTGTTGTATTATCACCGGCCAGACCGGGACCCGGTGAGAATGAAGGAACACGAATCATCTTGGATCAATTGAAAAAACCCCCGGAAATCGTGAAGTCCGCCCTGGACCTGCCCGGGTTTGACCGTTTGGAGTTCCACCGTCATGGGCTGGCCCTGGCCCCCGATCCGAAGGACCGGAAGCCCGGGACCGTGTTCATGCTGCTTGGCGGCCGGAACCAGGAGGAAATCAGGGCGTGCAGTTGCCGGAACTCCAGGCGTCAGACCTGCCCCCATATTCTGGAACTGACCGAATTATATAAAAATTATCTGGCGATATATAAGGGGCGCGGGCCGGACGAGGTGTTCCGCGGCAGCCGTTGGTACAAACTGGCCTCGATTATCGGCCGTGACAGCCGCGACGGCTGGGAAGCGGCCCGCCTGGAGACCGTCCGTCGAAACGGCCGACCGATCATCAAGGTCCGGACCGGCGCGGGCCGGGAGGCGGCCCGGTATTATTCATCCGGCGGCGATGCGGCGATCCTGGCCGATCGTTTCACCCGTTTACCCGAGGATTCGGCCCCCAACCGGTATATGCTCCTGGATCGACTCTTTGACCTGACCCGGACCGACCAGGAAAAAACCATGTTGAGCAAGGGCTTCCCCACCTTCCGCCTTCTCCTCGAACAGAGCGTCTGGTATCGCCTGGCCTATCACGGTTTTCATTCCCTAGGCCGCGAGCGGCTCGTTCTGTCGCCCGGCATCGACGAGGAATCGGGCGACTTCACCCTAGCCGCCGGCCGATCCGACACCGAAACCTTGATCCGGTTTATCGTCCCCCGGGAGAAGGTGCACGCGGTCCTGAATGAATTCAAACACGAGTTGACCAGTGCGGAGGGCTTGAGCCTGCACCCCGTTCCCCTGAAATCCATATTCAAGATCAGCCAGAACACTGAACTGGACCTGGAAATCCGGCCCATGATCCAGCTGCTTCAAGCGGATGGGGAAGAGAGGTTTTTCCAGGCCGAGAACTTTGAAAAGTTTCGCTACGGGAATCTGGTTTACGTCAAGGAACTGGGCCTGATGGCCGAACTCGAGAAAGATTCCGGCCGGGAACGGCGGTTCCAGACACCGGTCAAGATGGTGCTCAAAAAATCCCAGGTCCCCAGTTTTTTGGAAGAGTTCGGTTCGGAGATCAGCGGTCCGGAATTCATCATGGACTCCCGCGTTCAAGGCATCCGGATATTAAAAGACTTCGATCGTTTCCAAATAAACCCCACGGCCATTGACCGGAACTGGTACTGGCTGGACATTCGCTATGGTTTCGGCAACGCTTCGCTGACCTTGTCCGAGGTTTTGCAGGCCCGGGAGGAAGGGCAGCGCTATCTGGCCACGGAAGCGGGCTGGGTGGACTGCCAGGCCGAGGCCTTCGAGAGTTTGAGCTCGATATCCGCGGCCGAGGTGGACTCCTCGGCCCGGGTCAGGTTATCCCGGCTGGACCTGTTCAAATTGCGGGCACTGAGCGGCCGGCAGTTCGAAATCACCGGCTCCGGCCAGCGGTCCGATCTGCTCAGGAAACTCTGGGACCTCAAGCCAACCAACCCGACCAGCCAGCCGGACGGTCTCCGGTCCGAGTTGAGGGCCTACCAGACGCTGGGGTTCAACTGGCTCCAGTTTCTGGCCGAAAACCGGCTGGGCGGACTGCTGTGCGACGAGATGGGACTGGGCAAGACCCACCAGGCCATGGCCTTGATGGTCGGCCTGAAAGAGCGGAACGAAGCGAACGGCCCCGCCCTGATTGTCTGTCCGACTACGGTTCTGAGCCACTGGCAGGACAAGGTCGACCGCTTTGCCCCGGCTTTGCAAGCCGGCACCCATTACGGGCCTCAGCGAAAACTGGAACAGACCTTGAAACAGTATGACACGATCATCACGTCCTACGGCGTTCTGCTGCAAGACATCGAATCATTGAGCCGAACCGAATGGTCCCTGGCGGTTTTCGATGAAATCCAGAATATCAAGAATGCCCAGACCCAGACCTACCAGGCGGCCATTCGCCTCACGGCTGATGTCAAGCTGGGTCTGACCGGCACGCCCGTGGAAAATCGGCTCGAAGAACTCAAGGCTCTTTTCGACCTGGTCCTGCCCGGCTATCTCGGGACGGATCGGGAATTCGGCCGGCGATACGTCGCGCCGGTCATCGGCGATCCCGACTATTTTCGTCACCGCGAGTTAAGCCGTCTGATATCGCCCTTTGTGCTCCGTCGCCTCAAGGAAACCGTATTAAGCGAACTGCCCGATAAGATCGAACACCTGAGGACCTGTGCTCTGAGCGATGATCAGGTCAAGCTATACCGGGACGCCGTTGAAGCCAGGGGCCGAAGCCTGATCGACCTGATCAGCCGGAAAGACGGACCGGTCCCCTATATTCACATTTTCGCCCTGCTCAATCTGCTCAAACGCATCTGCGACCACCCGGCCCTGGCCCTGAAGGACTGGTCATCCTACGAACAGTACGAGTCAGGAAAGTGGGACCTTTTCCAGGGAATTCTTCAGGAGTGCCTGGACAATGGGGACAAGGTCGTCGTTTACAGCCAATATATCGACATGATTAAAATCATTGAAGCCTTGCTGCAAAAGCTGAAGCTGAACTATGTCACCTTGACCGGTCAGAGCCGGAACCGGGGCGAGATCGTCAGACGTTTTGACCAGGACCCGGAATGCCGGGTCTTTTTAGGCAGCCTCAAGGCCGGGGGCGTCGGCATCGACCTGATCGCGGCCTCGGCCGTGATTCATTATGACCGCTGGTGGAACGCCGCCCGGGAAGACCAGGCCACGGACCGGGTCCACCGCATCGGGCAGCGAAAAGGCGTCCAGGTGTTCAAGATGATCACTCAAGGGACCCTTGAAGAAAAGATCGCGGCCATCATCGAAAAAAAGAAGAAGCTTATGGAAAGCGTGATCCGGGAGGATGATCCCGGTGTTTTGAAATCATTTCTCAAGGAAGAACTCATCGAACTGCTGTCGTTTTCGGGCTAGTCGCATTATTGTCATACCCGGTCCGGTCGTGTTCTTCTCCGGTTCATTTGCCATTCGTGTGACGAATGGCTTCGTCGTCTGACGACCCCACACAGGAACAATTAACCGTTATCGGAAGTACCGGTCCCTTGGGAAACCTGGAGGTTATGAGATTAACGAGGTGAGTCCGTGAATAATTGGGCCGATCTTGGCCTCACCAGACTTGCCCGCCTCTGGCGCATTGCTTCGTCGCCTGCGGCTCCTCAGAAACTTAAATTCGGGCCTCGGGGCAGTTCGGGGAAAGCACCAATTATTTAAAATAGATACGAAGCAGGAGTCGGTTGGGTTAGCGAGGCGTAACCCAAAATTCCTCTCTCCCGCAGTTCCCCGGTCTTGCCGCCTTGGCAAGCCAGTTTCCAAGCCCAATAACCTTTTGGCCCCCAAAAGGCCGGATACTCGCAAAGACGGTGCTCTTTGGATTCTTCCAGGGGAGGACCCTGTCTTGCGCCACAGTCTGGGTGGCCCCACCCGGTTTGCCACTGAAGCAATGGCATCCGTAAACGATCTTCGGTTCAATCTACCCTCGCCCCATACCCCGGCCATCTCTGCGAGGCGCGAAGCGACGAAGCAATCCACTTTTTTTCAACCCGGGATCAGGGGGTATTGAGGAAGCAGCCGCCGGTGCCTCCCCCTCCGCCGCTGCCCGCCTTCGAGGTGGAAGTCCCGGGAATCCGACTGAAGGCGATGGCCGCGACCGCGTTCACCAGGCCGGCGCCGGTGATGGTCGGCCCTCCGCCCGGTATGGCGGCGGCACCTTGTTCGAGGTATTGTTCCGCTTTGGCCTGGGTCAGGGCGCCTCGGGCGTCCTGCTGCATCAGGGCGGCCACGGCGGCCGCGTGGGGAGCGGCGGCCGACGTGCCGTAAAACCTCCAGACGCCGGCGACCTGCTGGCCGAAAAAGGTATTGGCTCCGCCGTCGGTCGCGGCCACGTCCGGTTTGATATGGGTTTCCGGCGTGGCCAGGGCGGCGGCCGGGGTGGCGCCGACGACCGGCCCATAATAAGCCGTGAAGTACCCGCGGCTGGTGAAACTTTCCGGATTGGAGGCGTCGTCGTAAGGAACGGCGGCGATGCTCAGTGCGTCGGCCGCTCCCGAATGGCCGCAAATGGAGGGACCGAAGGCGTCCGTGGAGTTGGAGGCGTTGAACAACGTGGACAGAATACTCCGGGCCCGGAAGAATACATATTTGAGCCGAGGCGTGTTCGTGCCGGAATACCGGTTGATGATGATTCTGACCGTAAGCGGATTGCCGGTGGTGTTTTTATAGGAAAAAGCCTCATAGGGCGTTTGAGTGCCCGAGGTCCCGGAATTCTTGTTGGCACTGTAGGCCAATATATTGAATGATGAATCGGTGAGATAAAAATCGATATCCGAGGTCACGCCATACCAGGGTTCCGCCCATTGCATCATGCAAACGATGTAGCCCTGGTCGGCCAGTTGCATTTCCTGATAGGCCGTGGTCCCGGCGGGATTGAAGTTGTGGCAGGTGGCGCCCACGTCCGTGTAGGGCGCGCCGTTGTAAAAAAGCGCGGGAGACGGGGTGGGGCGGTAGGCCGAGGCCTCGTAGGAAGAGACATTGTGGCCGTTCCCGTCGAGGCTGTTGCTGTTGCCCGCGGACGTGAAGTAGAGCGCGCCGTCGTTGACGACCTCGGTAATCGCCACGGCAACCGGCCCGTCCTGAAAGATCGGCTCGGAGTAATAGGAGACGTCGTCGACGATGATGTCGGCATTGGCCTGGCTGCGCAGCTTGCGGATGTTGTCCGCGAATCCGAATAGACCGGAAAAGGCCGTGGCAAAGGCCAGATTCGCGCCCGGGGCCAGGTCGTGAACGATCTGGGCCATGGCCCGGCCTTCGTCCGTGGAATCGGCCGTAATATAGTCCTCGATCACGTTGACCGGCGAGGTTCGTCCGCAGGGATTGCCGGGCCCGGGCAGGTCGCCGGTCAGGACGTCGTCGTTCGCGCTGGTGGGGGTGGTCACACCGGCATAGGAGTCGGAAAGAACGCCCACGACCGCCCCGGAACCGTCGATGCCGAATATTTCCCGGGCCTGGTCCGCTTTCAACTGGACGTCGCCCTCCGAGGTCGTGGCCCCGACGCAGCCTGCCTGATGACGCATGGGTTTGACCACGTCGTCGATACGGATGACGCAGTTCAAGGAGGACAGGGCCTGGAGTTTTGACGCGTCCACAAAGGCGGTCACGGTGCGGTATGCTTCAGCGACGTGGATGATCGAGGCCCCGGCGGTTTGAAGGGCCTGGAGGCTGGCCTGGCTGGTCGCGGCGACCCGTATATAGACCAGTATATGGTTCCGGTCGTTGAGGACCAGGCTGCCGGACATGTTGATAGCCGCATCCAAAGTTTTAGGGGATGAAAGCAGGTCCGGCTTTTCGGACAGGGTTTCCAGCTTCAAGGACATGTTGCCCTGGGGCTTGAGGGTCTGTCCGGCCAGGGCCGCGTCGAGGCCGAACAGACAGATGGAAAGACCGATCCAAATACCGATCAGGGCCGTTCGTTTTCTGAAAGATGCGGTCATTCGCTTTTCTCCTTGCCAAGAGCGGGTCGATTGGTTTGGGGCTTTGTCGCTTCCTGAACGTTGAGCACGCCGGGAATGCCCCGGATGCTTTCCAGTCGGTCCGGTGAGACGAAAGCCGTTACGGTTTTGTACGCCTCGGCGATATGGGTGAGGACCGCTCCGCGAGTCATCAACTCATTGAGATTGTCAAAGGAAAGGTCCGACAGACGGATATAAACCATGACCTGTCCGGCCTGATTGACCATGGGGTCATGAGAGCCGCCGCCCTTGAGACCGCCGGGGGCGCCGGACTCCTGGCCCGATAAGGCCGCCTGGGTTTTGGGGGCCGGGTTATCCATTTTATTTCCCTCCATGGTGCATCCCGCCAGTCCGAATGCCGGTAAGAGCAGGACGGGGCCGAGGAGCAGCAAGGCGAAAAACGGTAAAAAGGAGTACAAAACACCGTTCATACTGTCTCGCATGGGTGGGCCTCCGTTGGGTTGATTGGTTCGTGGTCAATAGGAGAAAGGCGCTCACCGGTCAGGCCCGGGCCGCATTGTTCATGTAGCCCGGGCCGGGGGCAAGCTACGTGGAAGTCGCCTTCGGGCGACCGGGTTGGCCAAGGCGGTCGTGGGCGACTCAATAACGGTTGATTTGATACGGAAGTGATTCATTCAAACGTCCGCGTTTCATATCATCGCCTGATGGGCGGAGGGCTGAACCCGCGTTCCTGGACGATGTCGTTATGAGTGCCGAGCTACGGCCCCATGACCCGGAAAATTGCAGATATTGTAGCAAACGATTTGGAACAAATAAACGGGTTTTTCCCCGTGCGTATTCTGGAGCGATCCGGCCGTCGGCCCGCCGCCCACAGGCTGGACAATCACGAGATTCGAAACGGCCGGATTTTCATGAGTACTGCATCATCAGGAAGACCGGCGCTTCGGTAACATGAAATGATCGGTTTTTACGAAGCAGGGTGAAGGGGCCACGGGTTTCAGCCCGCAGCCCCGTATGGTCAGGGAACGCGGGTGGCATGCATCCGGGATGCATTCGATCCCCATCTGGCCGGGGCGAGGCCGGCCGTCAATGGGGGTAGTAGTTTTTCGCCGTGTCGACCAGGGCCCGGAAGTTTTCCATCCTGCACTCGACGGGGCAGGTGCATCCCGTGCTGAGGATGAAGCCGCCGCCCTGGCCGACCACGTCGATCAGTTTTTTGCAGTAGGCTTCCACTTCCCCGGGCGTGCCCAGGGAGGTCAGGGCGGCGGGAACGTCGCCGGCGATGCACATGTGGCCCTTGAGGACCTCCTTGGCCTTGAAAATGTCGGTCATGCTGTCCAGTTCGGCCACGACCATCCTGGGGGGCAGGTCGAGGAAGTAGGGCAGGTTTTGGGTATAGTCCTGGTCGAGGTGCATGACCGTGATGAGTCCTTCGGCGGCAAAGGCTTCGACCATTTTTTTCATGTGTGGGTATTCGAAGCGCTCGTATATCTTGAGGGGATAGTAGAAACAGCCGCCCCGCTCCATGACCAGCATCACGCCGGGCTCGCCGCTCAATTTGGCCGAATCCACGGCCTCCCGGATCAGGTCGTCGAGCATGGCTTCCATGACCGCTTCCAGCTTATCAGGAATACGGTAGATGTCCTTGGTGATCTCCATCAAGGTCCGGGAGGTGGACAGAAACATCAGGGGGGACTGGGTGATGGTCCCGCACAGGCTGCGCACCCCCTTGTCCCGCCAGGTCTGGATTTCGTGGCGGTATTTTTCCATCTGCCGCTTGTTCCAGTGCAGAATCTTGTCCTCGGGCAGGGGGTTGAAGCGGTCCTTGTATTTGAGGCGGAAGCCGTTCCAGCCCAGGTTGATGATGTCGTCGTAATCGTCGCGGGTGATGGCCTCTCTTTCCTCGAACTGGACCGTCGTTTCACCGTTGTAGTTCATGCCGGGGACGAGGTTCTTGCCCACGCCGATGCCCGCGTAGACATTGGGCGTGGGGGCCAGGCTGTACCCGGGCAGGATCATCCCGTCCCATCCGCCGACTTCCTCGAAGACGTCGAGGATGGAGGAAAAGCCGGTCTTCCAGTCGCTGATGGCCCGGCCCATGGAGTATCCCTTGTACTTGGCCGGAAAATAGACGTCCATCAACGGGGCGCAGGGGATGCGGTCGAGGGGCTCGAGCTTGACCGCGGCCTCCATTCGTTCCATTGGGGTCATGGTTTCTTCAGGCATGCCTGGTTCTCCTTGACATTACGGGTTGCGGTTACCGGCCCAGGAAACGTTTGCACTGGCCCAGGCCGTCCATGGCGTCCTTGGTGAAGCCGTCGGCGCCGATGAAGGTTTTGACCGATTCATTGACCACACCGCCGCCGACGATGATCTTGAGGCCTTGGCGTCGGCCGTTGGCCTGGACGTCTTCGACCACCTTTTTCATGGGCTGAAAGGCCGTGGTCAGCAGGGCGCTGAAGGCCAGGATGTCGGGTTTGAGCTCTTCGACCGCGGCTACGAAGCGGTCCGGAGGCACGTCGACCCCCAGGTCGTGGACCTCGAAGCCGGCCCCCTTGGCCACGGTGCAGAAGATGTTCTTGCCGATGTCATGGATGTCGCCCTTGGGCGTGCCGATGACGATCCGGCCGATATACTCGGTCGAGGCGGCCTCCATCTTCGGCTCCAGCAGGGCCATGGCCCGGGTGAACAGGTCGGCGGACATCATCAGCTCGCTGAGATAAAACTCGCCGCTTTCGAACTTGGACCCGACGATGGCCATGCCGGCCTGCAGTTCGCGGACGATCTCGATGGGCGGCACGCCGTCCTCGAGGCGTTTGTCGACCTCCCCCATCACCTGGTCTTCTTCAAAGGCCGCCAGGGCCTCGGACAGATTCCTGGACATGTTCCAACCTCCAGCGCTTGGCGTTCAGAATTCAGATCGATTTATCCCTCCGGGGCGCCTCGGTCCCCGTTCATGATTTCGGCCTCGATGTATTCGGGCAGATCGACCAGGACGATCCGGGTCTGCATCTCCCTCAAGAACCGCTTGCCTTCCCAGCCGACATGGCTCAGATGGGTCAGATTGACGAAGACGCGCTTGTTCAAGGCCAGGTATTTGGCCAGAATGTCCTGAACCGGCCCCACGTCCCGGTCGCTCAAGCGGCCGTCGAGCCAGATGTAGATCGTGTCCGGGTCCAAATAGGATTCTCTGATTCGGAACATGGCATCGTTCGCCTCTGGCTTGAGGGGAGCAAGTTTCATACCACAGGGGGGACTTCTGAGAATTACCAATAAAAACGGAATAATATATGATTGGTTGCCTGGGATTTCCTCCAAGGGGGTTGAGAATGTAAAAATAATTTGTGACATTTCAACAATTTGGTTGACCGGGAAAGGAGGGCGGGCGTATGCTCCTGATTAAAAAAATGGCCTTTTGCAGCGGAGGGACCGGATGCCGCGAACCGTCAAGACCTCGCTTCCGGAGGACTCGGACGAACGATTGCTGGCTCTGGCCGCCTTGTTCGAAGGGGAGTTTTGCATCGACTGGGTTCAGGCCTTGTCCGAGGCCCGGGCGTCCCGGATACTCAAGGCCTTCGATCGTTTCAGCCGGGAGGGGGTTCTGCGCAGGCATGACATCGGGATGTATTCCCTGGCCGATCCCAAAAGCCGGGGCCGGTTGCGGGCGGGACTTCCGTCCGACCGCTTGGAAGGGTATCATCGCCGGATCGCGGCCTTGTTCATGGACGAGTCCCCGGGCGACGAGGGCCTGTTTCGGGCGGCCCGGCAACTGCTGCGGATCGACAACGATCTGGAGGGCTGCCGGGTCCTGGGCCAGGCCGGGGACCAGTACCGGCGTAGCGGGCGGTCGGACGAGGCCCTGGCCTGCTATAACAAGGCCATAGAGGATCTCAGGAAATTAAAAGGCATCGAGGCGGATACGCTGTTCATCGAGACGGTGATCGGGTATTCAAAGGATCACCAGGCCATCCACTATTTAAAGCGGCTCATTTCGTATCTTCACGAGGCCCTGGAGCGGGCCGAGCGGTGGAAGAATCAAAGGCTTCAGGCTCTGGTCCTGATGCATCTGGCCTCGAACATCTACATCGGGCAAAACGCCGAGGCCGCCCAGGCCTACCTGGACCGGGGCTTTGCCCTGGCCCGGGACATCAACGACCCCAACGTGGAGCGGACGGTCATCACCGGGACGATCGTCAGCCATTTTTACTCCGGCCGGTACAAGGCCGCGGTCAAGATCTACGAAACCTTTGAGCCCCTGTTTGCCGAAAAATACCCGCTGCACCAGCTGTCCCTCCGCATGGGGGTCCTGATGGGTGTCTCCTACGCCTGCCTGGGCCAGATTTCCCAGGGCATGGGCCTCCTCGACGGGCTCCGGGTACACGCCTTGAAAATCCAGGACCACCATACTGCGGCCACGGCCGCGGCCGACATGGGCCTGGTACTCATGCTGACCAGCAGTTTCGACGAGGCCATCGAGCTGGTGAAGAAGGTTCTGGCCGAGTCGCCGGACAGCAACGAATTCGCCAAGTGTTTTTGTTCTTATTACCTGGCCTACTGCTTTTTCAGGAAAGGCGAACTTGAAACGTCCCGGCGTTACTTGGCCCGGGCCCTGAAAAAGAGCGATCAATACGATTACGGGATCAAGTATCTGCCGTATTACATCGAGATCTGCCTGGCCGCCCAGCGGGGAGAATACCCAGCCCTGCCCGGCATGTCCCCGGAGGGTGACCTCCGGCAGATGACAACCGGAACCAATGTGGTCGCCGGAGGCGTGGCCCACCGTTGCCTGGCCATCCTGGCGGGTCGGGATCCGGCCGGCGAAGTCCGCTTCAAACATCTGACCCGGTCTTTGGCCTTGCTCGAAGAGTCGGGACATGTCACGGAAATCGCCAAGACCCAACTGGAACTGGGGCGTCATTATCTGCTTTCGGGGGATACGGGCCGGGCCAGGGAACTGGTGGCTGCGGCAGTCAAGCCCCTCTATCCTATCGACCGGGGCCTGGTGCCCGAGGATTTGGAACACTTGGTCCGGGACCTGCGCGTCGAGGACAACCTGCTGGAAGAGATCCTCAACCTCGGCCAGGAAGTCGTGGCCCTGCGGGACACCCAGGAAGTGGTCCAGCATATTTTTTCCACGGTCAACCGGATCACGGGCGCGGAACGGGGGGCCATTTTTCTGAAAACCGACGATCCGGGCTCAGTCCCCATCAAGTTGTGGGCGGCCAAAAATCTGACCGCCGATGATGCGGCCCATCCTGAATTTTCGCCTTCGATCGAGATGATTGGGCGATCGGTCGATACGGGGCAAGCCGATATTCAAAATGTATCTCCGCCGCCCAATGGGGCCTCATTCTATAACGATACGATCAAATCGCGCATCTGCGTGCCCTTATCGCTGAGAGGCCGGACCATCGGGGTCCTGTACCACGACAACCGGTTTTTCAAAAGCACGTTCAAGGAGCAGGACGTCAAGATACTGTCCTACTTCGCTTCCCTGGCCGCCATTGCCCTGGACAACGCCCAGGCCTACGAAGAAATCCGGCGCCTGAACCAGAGGCTCCAGGAAGAAAAGCAGTACCTGGAAGAACAGCAGCTCGAAAGCCTCCATCTCGACGATTTCGTCGCCGCCAGCCCGGCCATCAAGCATGTCCTGTCCATGGTCCAGCGGGTGGCCGAGACCGATTCCACGGTCCTGATCCTGGGCGAGACCGGGGCGGGCAAGGAAATGGTGGCCCGGGCCATCCACCAGCACAGCCCGCGCCGGGACAAGCCCTTCATCCGGGTCCATTGCAGCGCCTTCCCGGAAAGTCTGATTCCCAGCGAGTTGTTCGGACACGAGCGGGGGGCGTTCACCGGTGCGGTGGAACGGCGGATCGGCCGCTTCGAACTGGCCGACGGAGGCACCATCTTTCTCGACGAAATCGGAGACATCCCCATGGGGGTCCAGGTCCGCCTGCTGCGAGTGCTCCAGACCAAGGAGTTCGAACGGGTCGGCGGCCGGGAAACCCTGCGCTCGGATTTCCGCCTCCTGGCGGCCACCAATCGAAACCTGGAAGAGGAGGTCGAGGCGGGCCGGTTCCGCTCCGACCTGTATTATCGTCTGAACGTATTTCCCATCCAGGTTCCTCCGCTCCGGGAACGACGGGAGGACATCGCCCCCCTGGCCGGCTATTTCCTGCGGGTCTATGCGGAAAAAACCGGCAAGTCCTTCAAGGGCATCCCGGAAAAGGAGATGGCCCGGCTCCTGGCCTATCACTGGCCCGGCAACGTGCGCGAACTGGAAAACGTGATCGAACGGGGCGTCATCCTCAATGCCGGCGGCCTCTTTCTCATTCCGGAACTGACTGCCGGGCCGTCCGACGCCCCGGCGGCCGGACTCGTCTCCCTCAAGGAAATGGAACGCCGCTTCATCATCGAGGCCCTCCAAAAGACGAACTGGAAGATCTACGGCCCGGGCGGCGCCGCGGAACTCCTGGACATCAACTACAGCACCCTGTACTCGAGGATGAAGAAACTGGGCATCCGCAAGCCCCGGAAGTCCACCGGGGATCGCTCCCGATCCTGAGGCCGTGGCGGCAAGCGCTCAGGATTGCCGCCACACGCGCGAGCTTCCGCCTCGGGAGTCGTCAGGCTGCGTCTTTTGGCCCTCGCACTCCGGGAGGGGTTCGGGGTGAGGGCTTTTCGGGGTCCTTCGAAGACGAAGATGCCTTTCGGGCTTTTCTCAAGACCGTTCAGAGGCCTCATTGACGGTTCGTCTCGGCCCGAATTTGGTTATATTTGAATAATAATATCCATATATCACCAAACGATTGAGGGCCGCTCAAGGTCGTTTCTTGTAACAATATGATTTATCTATTCTAATCTTGCTTTCCCCTCTGGCACGCCCCTTGCTCCCCTAAAAAACGATCCAAATGACGGAAAAAACGGTTTCGGTCGGACGAATGGGAGCCGCCGGGCGTTGGGCCAGGGTTTTCGACCGGGCCGGGACCGGGTTGGAATGGACGGCCTCTGGGATCCCTTCAATACGACAAGGAGGAAATCGATGAACAGACGAGGATGGATGGCCTTGATGGCCTGTCTGGCTTTGGCGGCGACCCTTTTTCTGGGCGGTCCGGCGGCGGCCGATCCGATCAGGATCGGCGTTCTGGGACCCATGACCCATGTTTCGGGCAAGCATATCATGAACGGCGTGTCCATGGCCCGGGACGAGATCAACCAGGCCGGGGGGGTGGCTGTCGGCAAAGACAAGCGCCTGATCGAACTGGTCCAGGTGGACACGAACGAGTTGCAGAGCGTGACCGACGCGGCTTCGGCCGCGGAACGGGCCATCACCGTGGACAAGGTGGATTTTTTGATGGGGAGTTGGCGGTCCGAGGCGGTTCTGGCCATGCAGGACGTGGCCATGGACTACAAGAAGGTCATGATCACCGAAGGGGCGCACATCGGCATTTCCAAGCGGGTCAAGGAGGACTACAACCGGTACAAGTACTGGTTCCGGGCCTACTACAACAGCACGGATCTGGTCAAGATTTTCTTCGCGACCCTGCCGCAGTTCCGGGACCTGGTCAAAAAGGAGTTGGGCGGGGACAAGCCCAAGGTGGCCATTGTGCTCGACAAGGCCGTCTGGATGGACCCCCTGGTCAATGTCGCTCCAAAAATGATCGAGAAGCTGGGCTGCGAGGTGGTCGGGCTGTGGCGGCCGTCCATGGTGGCTACGGACATGAGCGCCGAACTCCTGGCCATGAAAAGCAAGGGGGCGCAGATTATTTTTGTGATCAACTATGGCCCGTCCGGACTAATCTTGTGCAAACAGTGGGCCGAGTACAAGATTCCGGCCGTGCTCATGGGCACCATCGGCGAGGCCTCGTACTCCACTTTCTGGAAAAGCACAAACGGCACCGGCAACTACATTGGGACGTATGCGGTGATCGCCCGGGTCAAAATCACGGACAAGACCATCCCCTTTTGGGACAAGTACATCAAAACCTACGGATATTATCCCGACATTTTTGACACCTATTTCTATGACAACGTATATCGGCTCAAGACGGCCATCGAACAGGCCGGTTCTCTGGATGCCGACAAGATGGTCGCGGCCCTGGAAAAAGTAGTGTACGTGGGCGCGGCCGGCACCTTTCTGTCCCTGGGCCTGGACACGCCCACACCGCATGACGTCCCCGTTGGGGCCAACGGTCTGCTAGGCGTGGGCTGCCAGTGGCAGGGCGGCGAGTACAAGGTCATCTGGCCGCCGGCCGACGGGTCGTACGAGGGCATCAAGTACGAGGGCGTGGTCGATGCCCAGCTGCCGCCCTGGATGCTGGAGTACTGGAAGAACAAGAAATAGGGGTCATGGGACCGGCGCCCCCAGGCCGGGGGCGCATTCCATGAGAAATCCCGCTTGCCGGCCGGTTCCGGGCCGGCAGACGGGGAGCCGTGAAGGGCGGAGGCATGTTACCCATCATCTTGATCAAAGGGGCCATGATCGGGGCGGTCTACGCCTCGCTGGCCGTGGGGTTTTCCCTGGTTTTCGGGGTGGCCAAAATCATCAATCTGGCCCACACCGCCTTTTTCATGCTGGCCGCGTATGCCATGTACGTCATGGTCATGGTCTGGCACTGGCCCGTTTTGCCCGCGGTGGGACTCATGCTCCTGGGAATGTGCGTTCTGGCCATTCTGGTCTACCTCCTGCTGCTGGACCGCATCCGCGAGCATGAGGGCGCGGTGATTCTGGTCACCGTGGCCCTGGCCGTGGCCTTCCAGGAAATCGTGCTCCTGATCTTCGAAAGCACGTTCCGCGCGGTGGGCCCGTTCCTTCACGGCATCGTGGAAATCCTCGGGGTGACGGTCCCGAGGCAGGAACTTCTGATTTTCGGCGTGACCATGGGCTGCCTGGCGGCCGTACTGCTGTTCCTGTACAAGACCCGCCTGGGCCTGGCCCTGCGGGTCACGGCCCAGGACCGCGAGACGGCCAACCTCATGGGCATCAACGTCAAGTGGGTCTGCCTGGTCAGCGTGGTCGTGGCCGTGACTCTGGCCGCCGTAGCCGGGGCCGTGGTTTCGCCGACCCTGACCATCGAGCCCTACATGTGGTCCCATCCGCTGGTCATGATGTTCGCCGCCGTGATCCTGGGCGGACTGGGCAGCGTCAAGGGCAGTTTCATCGGCGCCTTCATCCTGGGTTACACCGAGGTCCTGGTCGTCTTCCTGGTTCCGGCCGGGAGTTTCATCAAAGGGTCGGTGGCCATGGTCATCATGGTCGTCATTCTGCTGGTTCGTCCGGAGGGCCTGTACGGGGTGGTTTTCGAGGAAGAGAGATTATGAGATTTTTCAGGCGTCAGTTCAGAAGAATCGGCCAGGAGGTCCTGGCCATTCCCGGCCGGGCCATCGCCTTCTTTTTCCTGATCGCGCTTTTCTTCGTGCCTCTGGCCACGCGCGATCCCTATTTCATGAAAATCCTTATCTTCATGAACATCTTCGCCATCTACGCCGCCAGCTGGGACGTGCTGGGCGGGTTCACCGGCCAGTTCTGCATGGGCCACGGGGCCTTTTTCGGCGTGGCCGCCTATACCTCGGGCATTCTGAACCTCAAGTTCGGACTGCCCGTCTGGGTATGCATTCCCTGCGGCGCGGTCATGAGCGTCCTAGCCGGGCTGCTCATCGCCGTGCCTTCCCTCCGGCTTCGGGGCGTGTACTTCTCCCTGGTCAGCCTGGCCTTTCCCATTATCCTGACCGGCGTGGTCTACGCCTTTTCCGGAGTGACCGGCGGGGAGATGGGTCTTTCGGGCATTGCGGTCATCGCCCGGAACAAGGTGGCGCTCTACTACATCACCCTGGCGGTCATGATCCTGTGCGTGCTGGCCATGTGGAAGCTGACCGACGCCAGAAGCCGGGTCTTCCGTTTGGGCATCGTTCTGTTGGCCATTCACGAGGATGAAATCTCGGCCCGTTGCGTGGGCGTCAACACCATCCGGTACAAGCTCCTGGCTTTCAGCATCAGCGCCTTTTTCGCCGGCGTGGCCGGCGGGCTCTACGTCCACGTTCTGCGCATCGCCGGTCCGTCCACCCTGGACCTGATGTGGTCCTTCAACCCCATCATCTGGACCGCCTTCGGCGGCATGGGCACCATTGCCGGGTCCGTGGTCGGGGTCTTCATTCTCTATCCGGTCATGGAACTGCTGCGCTTCGTTCCGCAACTGCGGATGCTGATTTACTCCGGCATCATTATCGCCGTGATCCTGCTCATGCCCGAAGGCATCGTCCACTGGGTCCGGGACAAGCTTGAAGAAGAATGCCCCCGGTGCAAACGGGTCAACGCGGCCTGGCGCCGGGCCTGCCGGGCCTGCGGGGCGCCGCTTCTCGGCCGGACCAAGGCGGGCATCCCTGAACACCAAGAAACCCGGGCGACTGAGGAGGCGGTCTGATGTCGATCTATCATGAAAGGCCCTGGCTCAAATTCTATCCTTCCGGGGTTCCGGCCGAAGTCGAAGTCCCGATCAAGTCCCTGCCCCAGGCCTTTGACGAGGCCGCGGCCAAATGGAAAAAAAAGACGGCCCTCGTTTTCTACGGCCGGAAGATCAGCTACACCGAACTGAAGGACCACGTGGACCGGCTGGCCCGGGCCCTGGCCGACCTGGGCATCAGGAAGGGAGACACGGTCGCCATTTTGATGCTCAATTCGCCCCAGTACTTCATCGCCTATTACGGGGCCTTGAAGGCCGGAGCCCGGCTGACCCTGGTCAGCCCCATGTACGTCTCCTCCGAGGTCAGGCATCAGCTCGAGGACAGCGAGGCCCGGCACATCATCTGCCAGAACATCCTGTACGACTTTGTGGAAAAGTCCGGGGTGCCCCTCAAGACCGTCATCCTGACCGATATCGGCGAATACCTGCCCCGCTGGAAGCGGTTTTTGGGTAAAAGCGTGCTGGGCGCGGTCTATCAGAAAATGGCCCTGCCGTCCCCCCGGATTTTCCAGCAGGAAGGCGTGTACCATCTTCAGGACCTGATCAAGAAATACCCGCCCGACCCGCCGGCCATCGAGTGGGACCCCCGGGAGGACGTGGCCACCCTGCAGTACACGGGCGGGACCACCTCCCTGCCCAAGGCCGCGGTCCTGACCCATTACAACTACATCGCCAACGAAGCCCAGATGTTCTGCTTCATCCGCAACCGGGTAACCGAGGGGCAGGAGGTCATGGCCGCGTACATGCCTTTCTATCACGCCGCCGGACAGCTCAATATCACCCAGGGCATCATCCGCGGTTTTACCATGGTCATTTCGGCCACGACGGACCTGGAGGACCTGCTCAACGACATAGAAGATTTCAAGGTGACCATGTTTGTCGGCGCGCCGACCATTTTCGAGTTTCTCAAGGACTATGAAAAAACGTACATCGTCGACTGGAAGCGCATGAAGTACGTGTTGGCCGGGGCCGACGCTTTGCTGCAGGACACGGCCCAGGGGTTCGAGCGGCGGACCGGAATCAAGATTTGCGAGGGCTACGGCATGAGCGAGGCCGTGGCCGGGACCCATTCCAATCCTCTGGATCGAATCAAGCCTGGCTCCTTTGGGGTGCCTCTGCCCTCGACCATGGCCGCCATTCTCGCCCCGGAAAAAGATGAGTATCTGGGGATTGGGGAGATAGGTGAAATCGCCGTCCAGGGCCCCTCGGTCATGAAAGGCTACTGGAAGGCGGACCGGGCCAACCGGGAAAAGTTCTGCCGCATCGAAGACGACGTCTGGATGCGGACCGGCGACCTGGGCCGGATGGACGAGGAAGGGTATTTCTTTTTTTACGACCGCCTGCGGGACATGATCAAGTACAAGGGTCATGCCGTGTTCGCCACCGAGGTCGAGGACGTGATCAAGGATCATCCCGGGGTCAAGGAGGTGGGCGTGGTCGGGGTCAGGGACCCGGTGGCCGGGGAGCTGGTCAAGGCGGTGGTTGTGCTCGAGGGCGATGCCCGGGGGAAGATATCGGAGGAAGACATCCAGGCCTACTGCCGGGACAAGCTGGCCGCTTTCAAGATTCCCAAGATCGTGGCCTTCCGGGGAGAAATCCCCAAGACCGACGTGGGCAAGGTCTCCCGGCGAGAACTGCGGGAGGACTTCTGACATGACCGCTCCGATCCTGGAAGTCCGGGGCCTGACCAAGAAGTTCGGCGGCCTCACGGCCCTGGACGACGTGCATTTCGAGGTCTATCCCGGGGAGATCGTGGCTTTGATCGGTCCCAACGGGGCGGGCAAGACCACGCTTTTACGGCACCTGATGGGCGTTCTCAAGCCCACGGAGGGAAAGGTCGTCTACAAGGGCCATGACATCACGGGCCGCCGTCCCTGGGACATCGTCAGTCGCGGGCTGGTGGGCACCTTTCAGGTGGTCAAGCCGTTCCGCAACCTGCCCTGCGTCATGAATGTGGTCGTCGCCTCGCTGGTCAGCCGGAAAAAACGGGGCGAATGGACCAAGCGCATGGAAATCCGGGCCCGGGACGCCTTGGAGTTCGTGGGTATAGCCGACCTGGCCCTGGAGCGGGCGGCCGTGCTCTCCCACGGCGACCTCAAGCGCCTGGAGATCGCCAAGGCCATCGCCACGGAACCCGAGCTGATGCTGCTGGACGAACCGTTCGGCGGCCTGAATCCGGCCGAAACCGAACTGATCGCCAATTCCATCCGGAGACTGCACAAGGGCGGGCGTTTCGGCCGGCTGCATTCGGAAGAGATGTCCATGGTCATCGTCGAACACAAGCTAGCCGACCTGATGCGCATCGTCGACCGGGTCGTGGTGCTCAATTTCGGCCGGGTCCTGACGACCGGCACGCCGGAGGAGGTCGTGAACGATCCCAGGGTGATCGAAGCGTACATCGGCAAGGAGGTCGTCTTCCATGCTTCTTGAGGTCAGGAATCTGACGGTGCATTACTACACGGCCATGGTCCTGAACGAGGCCAGCTTCTCGGTCGACGAGGGAGAACTGGCGGCCGTGGTCGGACCCAACGGCGCCGGAAAGACGACCTTGCTGCGGGCCATCGCCGGGCTGACCCGCTGGGAGCGGGACATCAATCGGGGCCGTCGCGCCATTTTCAGCAACATCGTCACCACCGGTGAGGTCTATTTCCAGGAACGGCGCATCGACAACCAGCCGGCCTATCGGATCGCCCGGGCCGGCCTGATTCTTTGTCCGGAACGGGCCAAACCCTTTACCGAACTGTCCGTGGCGGACAACCTCAGGGCCGGCGCCTTGTTCGCGGACAGAAAAGCGGTCGAAGGCAAGCTGGACATGGTTTTCAACCTGTTCCCAATTCTGGAAAAGCGGCGCAAACAGGTCTCCGGGACCCTGTCCGGCGGGGAGCGGGTCATGCTGGCCCTGGGCCGGGCCATGATGACCGATCCCAAACTCATGCTGATCGACGAACCGTCCACCGGTCTGGCGCCCAAGACCAAGGAGGACCTGTACGCCAAGATCGAAGGCATCCGGAACATGGGCGTGAACATGGTCATCGTGGAGCAGGATATCGGGTTCGTTTTCAACATCAGCAGCCGCAACTACGTCATGTCCAAGGGCAGGATCATCGCCGAAGGCGGGGCCGAAGAACTGCTGGCCGACGAACGCATCCGGAAGATCTACCTGGGACTATAGCGTGAAAAGCCTCCATTCAGGGGGCTGTTGTCCTTTTCCATCACGCCGTTGTTTCCCGCCATGACCGTAACATCCTGGACAGGGTGTTGAAGCGGGGCTTCAAGGCCAAAGGCGTTCCCGAACCAGAGCCTGGAGACGAGCGGAAAACGTACGATCCTGCTTCGTCGCTTCGCTCCTCGCCGTGACGGGGCTCGGATGCGCCGTCTTTGCGAGACGCCGCGGGCGACGAAGAAATCCGGTCCTCCGGCAGCACAGCGCCAGACCCTGCCTCCTGAAATCGTTGCCTTCACCTGCCTCAGAGCCCTTATCCATTCAGTCAAAACGACATCGAATTGTAACAACCGGGTTCCGAACCTTGATGTATCATAAGACAGATCGGATTTTACCCCTGGGGCCGGATCGGGGTTTTTGTTATGGGCAGTGCGATGACTGGAAATCAATCGACCTTTTCCGGGAAGGCGCTTCGGTAAGTCAATCCGGAGCGATAAGGCAGTTTCATGGCCATATTGGAAACGGATGTGGTGGTCGCCGGAACCGGTCCCGGGGGTGCGACTTTGGCCCGGGAACTTTCCCGGCGGCAACGGTCGGTGGTCCTTTTGGAGAAGGGGCGCTGGCATGACATGTTCGTCGGCCGCTACCTGTCCGTGGGTCCCATCACCCGGATCGTGGTTCCCCGGGGGGATTTCGGGATCATGGCCCGGGGTGTTTCGGTGGGGGGCTCGACGGTGGTCTTCACCGGCAATGCGTATGATCCTCCTCCCTGGCTGAAGACCGAACTGGGCATCGATCTGTCCGAGGAGGTGGCTGAAACGCGTCGGGAGATTGACATCAAGCCTCTTCCGGACGAATTTTTCGGCCGCTGGCCCGGGACGCGGCGCCTGGTGGAAGCGGCCGGAGACCTTGGTATCGAGATGAAGCCCCAGGACAAGTACGTCGATCCGGACCGGTGCGATCCGGACTGCGACGACTGTATGCTGGGCTGCCGGCGCGGGGCCAAATGGACGGCGCGTGAATGGGCGGCTCAAGCCCGGGCCAATGGGGTCCGGCTGTTGGACCGGACCACGGTCGATCGGGTCGTTTTCGAAAACGGCCGGGCGGTGGGACTGAAGGTCCGGGGGCCGGACGGGTTTGAAGAGGTCCGGGCGGACAAGGTGGTCCTGGCCGCCGGGGGAATGGGCACTCCGGTCATCCTGCTCAATTCGGGCGTTTCCGGGGCCGGGTCTCATTTTTTCATCGATCCGATGAACGTGGTCTGGGGCCTGAGCCGGCATGACGTGGGAATCGGCGAACAGACCTTTTCCGTGGCCTCGGAGGATTTCATGGAATCCGACGATTTCATGATCGGCAATCTGGGGCGGCTGTTTCTGTATCACTGGGCCTGGCTGGGCCGGTTGAGGGGGTACGCCTTCGGCGGCGCGACGGGCATGTTCGCCAAGGTTGGGGATTCGCCGGGAGGCAGCATCGACGCCCGGGGCGTGATTCGCAAGACCTATACGGCCGGGGATCGGGCCAAATTCAAAAAGGGCACGGACATCTGCAAGAAAATCATGATCCGGGCCGGGGTCGTTCCCGGCACGCTGCTGGTCCTGCCGAACGTGGGCGGGCATCCCGGCGGAACGGCGGCCATCGGCAAGGTGGTGGGGCCGGACCTGCAGGTCCTGGGGGCGGAAAACCTGTTCGTCTGCGATGCCTCGGTATTTCCGCGTTCCCCCGGCCGACCTCCCTCGCTGACGATCATCGGCCTGGCCAAACGTCTGTCCAAAACCCTATGAAACGAAGGTATGGACCGCGATTCCGCCTGGATGACGGCGGCTTTCGCGCCGTGGCTTCGGTTCCGGGTAGCGGCCCGAGGAGGCGATAATGGACAACCGGGTCTTTGTCATTTCCTGTCCCGACTACGACCAGTCCGGGGAAAAAACGGCCGAACTGCTGGACATGATGGGCGGCATGGAACGGTTCGCCGCCTCGGGAGAGTCGATCGCCCTGAAGGTCAATCTGCTTCTGGCCGCCCGGCCTGAAGACGCCGTGACCACGCACCCGGAAGTGGTCAAGGCCATGGCTTCCCTGGTCAAGGGCCGGGGCGCCGCCCCCCTGATCGTGGACAGTCCGGGCGGCGGATACCGTTACAGCCCCAAGACTCTGGAAAAGACCTACCAGAAGACCGGGATGACCCGGGCGGCCGAGGAGTCCGGGGCGGAGCTCAACTGGGACTGCTCCCATCAACTGGTCTCCTTTCCCGAAGGGCGCCTGGTCAAGCGCTTCGAGGTCATCACCCCGGTCCTCGATGCGGACGGCGTCTTCAACCTGTGCAAGCTCAAGACCCACATGTTCACTTATATGACCGGCGCGGTGAAAAACCACTTCGGGGTCATCCCGGGATTGAGCAAGCCCGGGCACCACGCCAAACTTCGGGACACCGGACGATTCGCGGCCATGCTTCTGGACCTGACCGAACTGGTCGGGGCCAGGCTGTTCATCATGGACGCGGTCCTGACCATGGAGGGAGAGGGGCCCATGGCCGGCGAACCCAGGCGGGTCGGCCTGCTGCTCGGGTCCACGAACCCGGTGGCCCTGGACGCGGTCGGCGGGGAGATCATGGGCCTGGACCCGGAGAACAATCCGGTGCTGGTGGAAGCGGAAAAGCGCGGCCTCGGGCCGACCCGCCTGCGGGACGTGGACCTGGTCGGGATCGAGGCCCGGTCTTTGCGGGTCCGGGATTTCAAGGGACCCAGCACGTATTACGCCGGCCATGGTCTGGGCGCGTCGCCCTGGTACGTCAGCCTGTTTCTTCCTTTATTCAAGAACGGCATGTCCGTCCGGCCGAAAGTCGACGAAAAGAAATGCGCGGCTTGCGGAATCTGCGTCAAGGCCTGTCCCATGGGGGCGGTGGCCTTGAAGGAGAAACGGCATGCCTTTATTGACGACGACCTATGCATCCGCTGCTACTGTTGCCATGAAATGTGTCCGGAAAAGGCCATTGAACTGAGGCGAGGGCTCTTGTACCGACTCATCAGGCCCGCGGGAGCGGTTTGAGGACAACGGGCCCTTCGCCCGGCCCCGAAAGAGAAAGATCGCCATCCCATGCACATGTCAACCCATGAATACAAGGACCTTCAGGCCTTCCACCATGACGCGCTCATCTTCGACATCCATTTTCACCCTCGATCGGCCCTGCCCGCGTTTTTTCGGCATATCGGACACTTCTTTCTGCGCAAGACCATGCCGCCGCTGGAGGACCTGTCGGCCCTGGGCCCGGCCGGAGTGGACGGGTGCGCCCTGGCGGCCATCGGGGACAGCCAGATCGGAGGGCCGTTTACCCTCAAGACGATTACCCGGTCGATCACCCGGCAACTGCAGCGATGCATCGAGGAAATCAACACCTGTGACGGCCGTATCGTGTACGCCGCCGACGATATCCTGGCCGCGAAGCGGGAAGGGCGCCTCTCCTTTCTCCTGAGCCTGGAAGGCGGGAACATGCTTCGGGGGCCTGAAGATGTGGAACTCCTCGACCATCTTGGCTTCCGGCTCCTGACCCTGGTCCATTTGAACGACAATTCGATCGGCCGCGTCGGCGCCAATACATGGAACTACTGGCGAAGGGGCTGCAACTCCGGGACTAAAAGCGGTCTGACCGCCCTGGGCGAGGTATGCGTCCGGAAAATGAACGCCCTGGGCATGATCATCGACGTGTCCCATTGTCATCAGGCCACGGTCATGGATGTAGCCGGGCTGTCCAACCGGCCGATCGTGGCTTCCCATGCCGGCGCCCGGGCCGTGTCCGAGTTCCACCGGTATCTGCTCGACGATGAGATCGAGGCCATTGCCAGGACCGGCGGTCTGATCGGGCTGTGGCCCATGTACTACTGGGGCCGGGGGATGGCCGGAGCGGAGGATTTCAAGGCCCATCTGACCCACATGCTGGACCTCGTCGGCGAGGACCACCTGGCTATCGGGACGGACGTGCAAGGCATTCCCGGCCTGATGCCCGGATTCGGCGGGGTCAAGGACTACATCACCCTGACCGGTCTGTTGTTTGACGCCGGGCTGAACGAGAAACAGGCGCGCAAGGTTCTGGGCCTCAATTTCCTCCGGGTCCTGGACGAGGCGACCGCCACGCGCCCATGAACCTGCCTGACAGGCGATCGCCGCTTCTTTTCGATCGGTTCCCCGGCCTGGCCGGACGAATCCCCTGGATGCGTCTGGTCCCCTGTCCCACGCCGGTCCACAGGCTGGAAGCCGTGAGCGCCCGGTTCGGACACGAGGTCTGGATCAAGCGCGACGATTTGACCTCGCCGGAATACGGAGGCAACAAGCCTCGCAAACTCGAGTTTCTGCTGGCCCGCGCGGCTGCTTCAGACAAGCGCGTCCTGTTGACCGGCGGAGGCATCGGCAGCAACCATGCCCTGGCCACGGCCTACTTCGGCCGTCAACAAGGCTTCCAGGTCATTCTGGACCTCTGCCGGCAGCCGGTGACCGAACACGCCTGTCTGAAACTCAGGCTGTTTCAGGCCCTGGGCGCCCGGATGCACTATGTGGGCGGCCAGTCCGGATTTGCCGTGCGTCACATTCTGGCCGGCCGCCTGCGCCATCCCGACGTGTTTTTCATTCCGCCGGGCGGGTCCGACTTTACCGGCACGCTCGGGTACGTGGAAGCGGGACTCGAAATCGCCGGGCAGATCGAGCGCAAGGAGATGCCGGTCCCCGAGACGGTCTTTATCGCCCTGGGTTCAGGAGGCTCGATGGCCGGGCTGGTTCTCGGCCTGAAGATCGGCGGCATCGGCAGCCGGGTCGTGGGGGTTCGCGTGGCCACCCCGCTGGCGGCCAACACGTGGCGGGTGACCGTCCTGGCTCGACTGACGGCCAGAGGCCTGCGGCGTATCGACTCCTTTCCGAGGCTGCCGGCCATCGTCCCCTCCGACGCCCCGGTCGTCGGCGATCAATACGGGGCGGGATACGGCCATGCCACGCCCGCCGGCCGGGAGGCGGCCGGGATGATGCTCGAACTGGAAGGCATTCGTCTGGACCCGACCTATACGGCCAAGGCGTTCGCCGCCCTTCTGGGTCACATAAGGGCCGGCGCGGCCGAGGGCCCCGTCCTGTTTCTGAACACCTACAGCGCGCAAGACCTGGCCGGCCTGGCCGAGTCCATGGATTCTGAAAACCTGCCCGCGGTCTTCCGGCGTTTCGTGGAAGTAACGCGCCGGCATCCCGATTGACCGGGGCATATTTCAGAAATCAAATCGGCCGGATGCATCAATGGACACCGGACCGAAACCGTTCCGACTCGACTTCGCCGCGCTCCTGCCTGAAAGAAATCACCTCCGGGACCTCAAAAAGACACGGAAGGCCGCTATCCTTACAGCAAATTTGACCCAGGCCGGCGGACTCCGCGGCAACCGGACCCGTCGACATACATCGGGGAGGGCCATAGGGATATGAAAGGCGTCGTTTTGCGAGGACTGCCCGGGGGCGGGCGCCCATATCCGCAAGCGATCATGGAAAGGCTGAGCGTGAAAGCGGCCGACCCGTGTTCATTGCCGTTTACAGGTGACGACACCACGGCGGGTTCGGAGAACGAGCTCCAGGCCGTGGTGCTGGGCCGGGCCTCGGACGTGGACCTGCCCATGGTGATCCGGGAGTCCAACTATTATAAAAACATCATCAAGCGGCAGCGCCGGGGGGACCTGCCCCGAAAGGCGGTCGGAGGGCTGGAAGACTGGCTGTCCCGTGATCCGGAGGTCTGGGAAAACAGTTGGGTCAGGCTGCCTCTCGAATCGCTGAGCCCGTTGGCGGCCGACGTTCTGGAAAGGGACCTGCGGGCCGCGCGAAGCGAGCCGGATTCCCCCCGCCGCGCGGACTCGGACCGGTTTCTGTTTCGCCAGAACGGCCGGGAGATGCTGCGGGTCCCGATCAGCTACCTGCTGAAGCTGGCCCTGGCCGACGCTGCCGGCCGCCGGGACCCGGGACCCGAATTTCGGGCCTTTGGCCTCAAGCTGGCCGAACACTTTCTCTGCGACAATACCTCGCCGGAAACCTACTCGTTTCATATCGTTCGGGCCCCGGCCGGCCACGGCCCCGGCCGGGGTCTGGCCCGGGAAACGGCCCGCCGCTACCTGCTGACGCAACTCCTGACCCAATACGCCGACCATCGTTTCGGGCTGAAGGAAAGCGGCCAGTCGGTCCGGGCCTATTTCGCGCCCCATCCGCCGATCCGTCAAAAGGAACTCAACGACTGCATCAGCGACTCCTTTTACCGGGAACTCTTCATGAACCCCTGCCTGTCCGGCTGGGAGCGGGGCGAGGAAAAGCAGCGTTACATGCACCTGTGCCACGAGGTCCTGTCCAGGGCCCAACTCAACGGCCTGGCCCGGCTGAAGGACGCGGGCATCGTCAACACCAACCTGGTGGTCCTGCCGAGCGCGAGCAATATCAGCCTGGCCAACAACGGAGTCCATGTCAGCATCGGCAGTCGAATGCTGTCCGGGACCCTGGCCAGCGGGGACCGGGATTTCGGGCCGGCCCAGGAAAAGTACGTGGGCGACCTGGCCATCAAGTTCGTCGAACATTTTCTGCCACTCTTCGTGAGCGCATACAGCGCCGCGCCGTACCGGCTGGACTTCGCGGATTTTCACCCCGAAAGGGTGCTCAGCTTTTTGCCCTACCAACTGGACTATACCCACCTGCGCATGATCTGGCGAAGGTGGAAAAAGAAGGCCCGGCTCAAGGCCCGGCCCTTGGGATTTCGGCTGACGCCCTTCGGTCCGCCCGTGCTGGACAATCTGTTGAGCCGGGCTCTGGGTCTGGAAGGCGATTTCCTGCCCGACTTCCGCCTGCTTGACTACCTGGTGGCCGTGATGAGCACCGACGAGTGTCCGGCCCTGGACGGTCGGCCGGGCAACCAGACCCGTCTGAAGAAGGACCTGGCCCATCTGGGGCTTTTTGATCCGGCCATGCCCGTGTATCTGCTCTACCGCCAGCGGGAGTTCGCCCAGATCGGGTTTTCCGGATTCGAAGGCCGTCATTACAGCCTGTTTGAAAGTCTCGAACGGGACATGGCCCCGGCCGTGGACATGCAGGTCCTCATCACCGCGCTGGCCTATAAACTCATGGCCCAGGGCCGCCTGGCCCACGCTATGATCCCGGATATTCCGGAGATAGAAAGCGAACGCCGCCAGATATTTTTCGGCGCGGCCATCGGGCTGCCCACCTTCTTTATCCGGGCGGATACCCGGAACGAGATTCTGGCCGATCTGGTTCGCCGGACACCCGGCGTGCGATCCAGCCACCGGTATGCCGGATACGTCAGAGTGCGTCTGCGGCAGTATCTGCCCGCCCTGATCGCATACCTGCGGCGGGAAGCGGGAGACCTGGCCGAGGCCATGGGCATGACCCCGGTCCTGGACGACTTGGAGGAACGCCTGGCCGACCCGGATGAGCACTCGGCCTTGAGTCGGCTCAGAACGGGCGTCCTGAATCATATGGGCCTCAAGGACCCCTTCCGGGCCGCCGCCGCCGAATTCAACCGGGCCGCCGAGGAATTTTACCGCCAGGGACTCCGACGCCGCCAGATCGCCGAGGCTTTCGGGGTCCTGGAAGACGACCTGGCCGGTCTTTCGGGCGATCTGCTTCAAGGCCCCTCGTCGGATACCTGGGCCGGTCTGCGAAGAGCGGTATTGGAAGATCGGGCCGGGCCGGACGAGATCGAGGACCTTATTTTTTTGCTCATCAAAATCATAGCCCTTCAGGAGGACCCGGAGTTGAAGGAAGCCCCGACGGAGGACCGGCGCCGGCCGGCATGGGCCTGATGGAACACCAATACGTCGAGCGAGCCACCGGCCGGGTGATGACCGAGCGGTTGACCGCGGACCGCTGGGTGAACCTGCTTTACGCCGAGGTCCGGGAGAACATACCTTTCCTTTTCCGGACCCTGACCGGCGCCCGGGCCTCGAGTCTGTTCGGGGAACTCTGGTTCGACCGCCGCCACGGTTCGTTGCGCAAGGCGGCGGCCCGTTTGATGCGGCAATGGGGCGTGGACCCGGCGGAGCTGTACGACGACCCCACCGCCCTGAACACGCCGGAAAAGCTTTTTTGCCGCCGCATCCGTTATTGGGAAACCAGACCGCTTCCGGCCGACGCCAAGGCCGTAGTCGCGGCGGCCGACAGCCGGGTGCTGGTCGGATCGCTTCGCGAGACGTCGGCCCTGTACGTCAAGAACAAATTTTTCAGCTTCGAGGAGCTTCTGGGCGCCGACAAGTCCGCCTGGCTCGATTCCTTTGCCTACGGCGATTTCGCCTTGTTCCGGCTGACTCCGGACAAGTATCACTACAATCATGTTCCGGCCTCGGGCCTGGTCCTGGACTATTACGACATCGAAGGCGCCTATCATTCCTGCAACCCGGAAGCCGTGGTCCGGCTGGTCACCCCCTATTCAAAGAACAAGCGCACGGTGACGATACTGGACACGGACCAGCCGGGGGGCACCGGCTGCGGCCTGGTGGCCATGATCGAAGTGGCGGCCCTGATGATCGGAGACATTTACCCCTGTTACAGCGAAGAACGGTACGACCAGCCGAGACCGGTCCGGCGGGGCATGTTTCTGAAACGGGGCCGTCCCAAAAGCCTGTTTCGACCGGGGAGCAGTACGGTCATTCTGCTTTTCGAGCCGGAGCGGGTGCGGTTCGAAGAGGACCTGGTCGCCAACCAGCGGGTCGCCGGTGTCAAGACCCGTTTTTCCGCGGGCTTTGGCCGGCCCCTGGTCGAAACCGATCTCAGGGTCCGCTCGTCCGTGGGCCGGGCCGTTATTAATTGCTATTGATGAGGAGACCATGGAAGCAATCGTCTTGATCGTCGTGCTGGCCGTGTTGTACTCGGCGCTGCTGCGCTGGGCCTGCAAGACCCTGCCCGGTGAAAAGTGGCAGGTCATGGCCACGCTGCCCGTGGCTCGTAACGAGCAGGGCTGGAGCGGGATCAACATCACCTACTACGGATTTTTTCAGGCCTCGGCTTCGGCCCTGGCCCTGACCCTGGTTCTTTTCATGCTGGGGACCCTGGGGCTGGACTCCGGAAGGGCGTTTTTAACGACCGGTCCTTTGCTGGCCGCCGGTATGTGGGCCTCGAGTCATGTGGCCCGCATCGTGGAAAAGAAACCGGCCACCTTCACGGTGGCCGGTGGCGCTTTTACGGGACTGCTTCTGGCCCCGCCGGCCATCTGGGTCGGCCGGCGCTTCTTCGGCGTCGACCTGGGCCTGGTTCCTTTCCTGTCCGCCCTGGCCGTGGGTTACGCCTTTGGCGAAGGCCTGGGGCGATTGGCCTGCATCAGCTTCGGATGCTGTTACGGAAAGGCGCTGTCCGATCTTCCGGCCTGGGTCCAAAAGCTGGTCAAGGGCCGGGGATTCGTATTCAGCGGCCCGACCAAAAAAGTCTGTTATGAAGGCGGACTGGAAGGCACGCCGGTCCTGCCCATTCAGGCCCTCACCTCGGCCGTGAACGTGGGCCTGGGGCTCGCCGGCCTGTACCTCTTCCTGACCGGGCGTTTCACCGCCGCCCTGTTGCTGGTTCTGCCGGCGGTTCAGCTCTGGCGACTGTTCTCGGAAACGCTCCGGGCGGATTATCGAGGGGGGGGCAGGCTGACCGCGTATCAGATCATGGCCCTGGCCTCCATACCGATCGCCGCGGCCATCGTCCTTCTGTTTCCCGGCCGGGCCGCCATGCCGCGCCTGGCCTCCGGGCTGGACCTGCTCTGGGGTCCGGAGGTCTTGTTGGGCGTCGAGGCCGCCTGGGTGGTCGTCCTGTTGTATGTGGGCCGCAGCAAGGTCACCGGGGCCGATATCCGCTTTCACCTGATTGAAAGCCGGATATGAAGGCCTGAGGCGACGACCTCGAACCGGCGGCACTCCCGAAAACAGAGGCCGTCACCGGATGTCAACCGGGACGAAATCATACTGACAATCCGAACCGTTATGCTGCGGCCATTCACAATGAAAGCGCATCCGAAGCGGATCGCCTCGCCAGAGGATGATTATTCGGGAGATTAAGATGAAAGTCGACTTGCATCTCCATTCGAAACACAGCAAACGTCCGTCGCAATGGGTGCTGCAAAAGATCGGATGTCCGGAGAGTTTCACCGAACCGGAGGCGCTCTATCGCTTCACCCGAAAGATGGGCATGACGGCCATGACCCTGACCGATCACAACACCATCAACGGCTGCCTGGAAATAGCCCAGCTGCCGGCCGTTTTCATCAGCGAGGAAGTGACGACCTATTTCCCGGAAGACGGCTGCAAGGCGCATGTTCTGGTGTATGACATCGACGAATCCGTTCACAAGGACCTGCAACGAATCCGGCCCGACATATACGAGTTGACCGCCTACCTTCAGGAACACGGAATCGTCCATTCCCTGGCCCATCCCCTGTTTTCGATCAACGATCGGCTCAGGCCCGAGCATTTTGAAAGATTTCTGCTTCTGTTCAAGGTTTTCGAACTCAACGGCGCCCGGGACGAAGTCCAGAACCGGATTCTGGCCCAGGTTCTTGGCTTGCTGACTCCGGGCAAGATCGAAGAGCTGGCGAACCGGTACGACCTGGAGCCCGGCTTTCGGGAGCCCTGGAAGAAGGGATTGACCGGCGGTTCGGACGATCATAGTTCCCTGTCCGTGGCCCGGATGCACAGCCACGTACCCGGCGCCGCGAGCGTGGCGGAATTCCTGGAGGCCGTGGGCACGGACCGCTGCCGGCCCAAAGGGCGAGGATCGAGCCCGCGGACCCTGGCCCATCACCTGTACGGCATCGCCTATCAGTTTTACAACCGCCGCCTCAACCTCGAACAATACTCCCGCCAGGACGTATTGATGCGGTTTCTGGACCGAAGTCTGAAACCCGAATCGTCGGCCGGCGGAGACGTGCTGATCCGATTGCGGGGGCTCTGGAACCGGAGAAGTCGCCGGTATAAGGCGAATTCCGGCAAGCTCGAGGACGTGTTGAGGCTCGAAGGCGAAAAAATGATCTACGCCGACCCGGGGTTGTTGAAAATCGTGCGCAACCGGGGCGGGAGCGCCGAAGACAAGGATGAAAGGTGGTTCGGTTTCGTATCCCAGATCAGCAACCAGGTCATGCTCCATTTCGGAGAGGACGTTTTCAGCCGTCTGAGCGGGGTCAACGTTTTCAGCATTTTCAACGCCATTGGTTCGGCCGGCGCCTTGTACAGTCTGCTGGCCCCGTATTTCGTGGCCTTCAAGCTTTTTTCCCGGGATGCCCCCCTGGCCCTGGAAATCCGGAATTCCCTGGCGCCCGTCGGCAACGATTCGTCCGGCGCGGACCGCGAACCGCGGGTGGCGCACTTCACGGATACCTTATTCGAGGTAAACGGCGTGGCTCAGACGTTGAGGCAGCAGGCCCGGATAGCTGCCGAGACCGGCAAGGCCCTGGACATCATCACCTGCGCCCGGGCGCCCCATGAGAATCTGGAACGGGTGGTCTGTTTCGAGCCGGTCTCGGTCCACGAGCTGGCCGAGTATCCCGAACAGAAATTGCTGATTCCGCCGTTTCTGGAAATGCTGAACCACGTTTACGAACGCGGCTACAACTACATCCATTCGGCCACGCCCGGGCCGATCGGCCTGGCCGCCCTGGGAATCAGCCGCATCCTGGGCCTGCCGATCAGCGGCACCTATCACACCGAGCTGCCCCAGTACGCCGCCTATCTGACCGGGGACGAAGCCGTCGAGCAACTGGTCTGGCGATATACGCTTTGGTATTACGACCAGATGGATTTCGTTTACGTGCCCAGCATGGAGACGGGACGGGAACTGGTGGAGAAAGGGCTCAAACCGGACAAGGTTCGACACTACCCGCGCGGGGTGGACCTGGAAAGATACCACCCTCGATTTCGCAACGGTTTTTATCAGCTTCGCCACGGTTTGGGCGACGAGACGAAATTGATCTACGTGGGACGGGTCAGCAAGGAGAAGAATCTGCCCCTGCTGGCCGGCGTGTTCAAGACACTTTCTCCCATGCTACCCGGCCTCCATTTGGTGATTGTGGGCGAGGGGCCTTACCTGGCGGAGATGCGAAAGGAACTCACCGGATACCCGGTCACGTTCACCGGATACCTGTCCGACGGCGACCTGTCGGAAGCGTACGCCTCGGCGGACCTGTTCGTGTTCCCTTCCGCTACGGACACGTTCGGCAACGTGATTCTCGAAGCCCAGGCTTCGGGTCTGCCGGTCATCGTCACCGACACGGGCGGCCCCCGGGAGAACATGAGGGACAAGGAAACGGGCCTGATCGTCCCGGCCGGCGATCCCGATGCGCTCCGCGCGGCCGTGCTCGAACTGGCCGGCGATCCCCTGAGGCTCAAAAAGATGGGGCGGGCCGCCAGACGGTACGTCGAAAACCGGTCTTTCCAAAAGGCCTTCATGGAACACTGGAAACTGTACAGCCGGGAAACGTCCGTCGATCCGGCTCTGGCCAAGGCAAGCTGAGGTTCTCCGACAGTGGAAATTCCGATCAAGAATCTGCTGCATCTCGCTACGGGGCGACCGCCCGGGCAGCTCGTGATTCAGTTCACCGACAAGTGCAATGCCCGGTGTCCCCAATGCGGCATGCGGGTGACCAACCGATTCAAACGCTGTACCCTGGCGACCGAGGAAGTCAGGCGAATCATCGATGCCGCCGCCCGCAAGGGTTTTGCGGCGGTTTCCTTCACCGGCGGCGAGCCGTTGATCGAGCCGGAGGAACTGATTTCCCACCTCGAATACGCCGACCGGGCCGGAATACCCTACACCCGTACCGGCACCAACGGCTTCCTGTTCGCGCGAGCGGACGGCAACGGGTACATGGACAATATCAAACGCCTGGCCGACCGGCTGGCGGCCACGGCCCTGCGGAACTTCTGGATCAGCCTGGATTCCGCGGACCCGGGCGTCCACGAAACGATGCGGGGCCTGCCCGGCGTAGTCAAGGGCATGGAAAAGGCGTTGCCGATCTTTCATGAACGGGGACTGTTCCCCAGCGCGAATCTCGGACTCAACCGCAACACCGGCGGAAACCAGGCTATCCCCGACAGGCCCTCCGATCCGGACGACCGGGCCTATCTCGACGACTTCGAAGAGGCTTTTTATCTCGCCTTGCAGGCCTTCTACGATCGGATCGTCTCCTTGGGATTCACCATGGTCAACACCTGTTATCCCATGAGCGTGGATCAAGACGAGATCGAACAGCAGGGCCTGAGCGCCGTTTACGCCGCCACATCCCCGGACGATGTGATCCGGTTCACCCGGGCCGAAAAGGCACGGCTTTTTCGAGCGCTGCTGCGGGCCGTGCCCGAATACCGCTCGCGCCTTCGCATTTTTTCTCCCCTGGTCTCCCTGTACTCCTTGGCCAGGGACTATGAACCCGGCGGGACGCCGGCTTCGTATCCCTGTCGAGGGGGACATCAGTTCTGGTTCGTGGATGCTCGAAACGGCAATACCTACCCCTGCGGTTACCGGGGCGGGGACGGATACGGCAAGTTTTACAATCAAAATGGGAACGGAAGGCGGAGCAAGCCGGACTGCCGCGGTTGCGATTGGGAGTGCTTTCGGGACCCATCCGAACTGATGGGCCCCATTTCGGAGGGATTCACCTCCCCATTGGGTCTGCTGAAGAGATTACGCCGCGATCCGCAACGCTTCCGGTACTGGCTGGAAGACCTGCGCTACTTCCGGGCCTGCGGATTTTTCGATGGACGCCGCCCGCCCGATGGCCGAAAGCTGGAAGCGTTTGGCCCGGGACGATGGTAGTCGGGTTCGTCCCGCGCGCCGGAACCGGTTTCCGGTTGCCGTTCCGTATCCTCCGAGTCTCTCCCCGCATCGATCCGACGTGGTTCCGGCGATCGCCATCGGCCGAGGGTAACCCAATCGTCCATCACAACATTTATTATCGGCCTTTGAGATTTTTCTTGGGAAGCCACAGAACATGGAATTGAATTATATAATTGAATTCGGGTATTTGGCAATATGGATCGGCACGATTATCGAGGGTGAGACCTTTCTGCTCATGGCCGCCCTCGCCGCCAGCTACGGCCTCCTGGACCTGCGGACCGTCATCCTTCTGGCCTACCTGGGCTCCCTGACCGGGGACTTGATATTTTTCGGCCTGGGACGTCTCCAGGGGCGAGGCTTTCTTGACAGCCGCCCGCACTGGCGCGTTCGCGCCGACAAGGTCCTCAGGCTGGTCTCCAGACACAAGATCAAGGTCCTTGTTTTATATCGGTTCGTGTACGGCTTCAGGGGGGTGACGCCTTTCATCTTCGGCCTGACCCGGATGCCCGCCTGGCGCTTTTTTCAGGTCGTGGCCCTGACGGCCCTGGTCTGGTCCTCGATGACCGGCGGCTTGGGCTATCTGTTGGGGGACCGGCTGAAGGGATGGGGCGTGACCTTTTCTGAAATACAGTTCTGGTTTCTGGGCACGACCTTTTTGGCCCTGCTGCTTTACATTCTGGGCAACAAAATCAGGCAATCCCCCGGGAAGAAGCAAAAAGAACATAACGAAGCCTAACACGGCCTAGCCGGAACCAAACAGGTTACTGCTTCACACCGCTTATCCGATATTGCTCGTTCCAAAGCTCCAGCTTTGGAACGCCCGTTGGACTTGAAGCTGAGGCTTCAACACCTCAATCCAAATGCTACTCCCGTGGCAAGAAACCCTGCCGTGACTCAAAAGAAGGGAAGCTGGAGCTTGGGAACCCGTATTAATGGGGGTTTTTTATCCGAAGATAATATTTTTTGACCATTTTGCGCAAAAATTAACCCTTAAGGCCTAACCCGGGTTTCCGGTTTACGGGGGATCAAATCAGATTATATATGTAAAAACATGATGTTGATTTAAAGTCACCGTATTGCCCCGCCTTGATGTCATGTGGCTTCGAAAAATCAGGCCCTCGTGTTTTTGCCTGCAAAAGACAGAAGGCCCTGATTTTCGCCGCGGTCAATTCATGCGGTTCGGCCGAATCCGCCGGCCGAGGTCCTGATCAGGAACTGTTCGTGGTCATCGATAAAGTCCCGGACCGCCTGTTTGATGGCGTCCCGGACCCATAGCGTCTGTTCCAGTTTTTCGGCCTCGGTGCCGATAAACCCGGCCGGGTCCGGAAACGGCAGGTGAAGCCGGTGGGTCAGCCCCGGAAAAATAGGGCATTTGGCGGCCACGGATTCATCGCACACGGTGATGACATAGTCGTAGAGTTTTCCGGCCTTGAAAAGTTCGAAAACGCTTTGCGTCTTCTTCAGACTCAGATCGATTCCTTCCTCTTTCATGGCCTCGATCACCAGCGGATTGATCCGGGTGGGCTCGAAACCGGCGCTTTCGACCTGGTAGCCCCCGCCGCCGAATTTACGCAGAAACGCTTCGAACATCTGACTCCGGGCGCTGTTGTGTTCGCAAATAACCAGGACTTTTTTCATTCCCCGCCTCCTTGGATATGGGTCCATCGAACCCAATGTGTCGGAGATTAATGCAGTTTCACATGGCAAACGGGTGTCTAATGCCCGACATGGCGGTGACCTGTTGACATGGCGTCGATATCGAGCGGCCGGGGCCGTGGAAAATTCGTTTGACAGGCGAAAATTTAATGACATACTGGAAGTATAAAGGTTTGGTTTGCCTGATTTTCAAACAGGTTGGCGGGGAACTGGTTTTAGGCGGGGAATGGAACCCGCCTGTCCGACCCGATGCGCGTTCGATGGGGCATTGGACCGCGCCGGGGGCTGTACATAAAGAACCGCGGCCGCGGCCGTGTAATCCAGGATACGAACCACTATGCGCAACCTTTTAATGGACGCGGGCCGCGGCGCCGCCCGATGTCCGGAACGGAAGGTGGATGGTGTACATTCGGACCTCGGACCAGGACCGGTTGGACCTGGGATTTCAGGGCCACCAGTGTAATTGGGGGGCGCACTTTTGCGGCCTCTATGAAACCGAGACGGAGCGCGACGAGATCGTCATGGGGTTTTTGGCCCAGGGGGTCATGGACGGCGACCTGGAACTCTATTGTCCGGCGGAACGCACCCCGGAGGATTTCAAGGAAAAATTCGGACCGGTCTGCCCGGCCTGTGAAAACGCCCTGAACGACCCCGCGATTATCCAACTGCTCTCCACCAGGGACCTGTACTACTCCGAAGGCGTGTTCTCCCCCTGGACCATGGATGACAGTCTCAACGCCTTTTTTATCGAAAGCCAGGAGTCGGGCCCTCGGAACGTTCGGGCCACGGCGGAAATGGTCTGGGCCCTGGAGGCCGTGCCCGGGGTGGAACACCTGATGGCCTACGAGTCCCGGCTGAATTACTTCATCGCCGGCAAGCCCTGGATCAGCGTCTGCCTCTACAATCTGACCAAGTTCGACGGCAAGACCATTATGGACGTCTTGCGCACCCATCCTTATACCATCAGCAAAGGCGTCATCACCGAAAACCCCTTTTTTCAGGACCCGGATGAGTGGCTGGCCGCCAATGCCCCGCAGTTCCTGACCAGGAATTAGGGTGAAGGGAAATCCGTCTCACGATCTTTTCCTGCTCATGCTCAACCTGGCCCAAATCCGGGTCGAGGGGCTGGCCGAAAGCATTTTCTGCCAGGCCATGAGCCGGATGTGGGCCCCGCTGGAGTTCGAACTGCTACGGTTGGAACGACCGCCGGAACCCGATGGGCCGGCCGCCGTGGAATACGTCGAGATTTCGGTTTCGGGGACCTTGTACGGTCATATCCGGGTCACGGGCGATCAAGGGGGCCTGACGGAAGAGCGGCGTGTGCTGATACGCAACGCGGTGCGCATGCTCGGGGTCATCCTGGAAAAAAACGACCAGGAACGCCAGCTTCAGAGGCATCATAATCATCTGGAGGTCGAAGTCCTGCGGCGGACCGAGGAGCTGGATCGCAGCAACCGCCGACTCAAGTTCATCACGGAATCGACGTCCCGGCTAGCGGGATGCCTTGATTTCCAGACCCTGGGACGAAGCCTGCTGGAAACCTTCGCCCATATTCTGAAGGCGACCGGAGGTTCTTTTTATTACAACGACGGTGAAACCCTCCGGCTGATCCATCGGATCGGCGCGGTTCGGGCGCCGGAAGTCCTGCCCCTGCCGCCTGGCGAGTGGAGCGGCGAGGCGAACGACTCCGCGTTCGTGTATCCGTTGCTCGACAACGAGGGCCGGGTCCTGGGGCTGGTTTCCCTGGATTGCCCTGACGGCGTTGAACCGACGGACCTGGACAAGGAGATGGGCGCCATCATCGGTTCGTACGCGGATGAGGCCCTGCGGGCCATCGTCTACCTGACCCGGTTGAAGACGAGCGAGGAGCGCTACCGGAGTCTGTACGAGCAGGCCGGGGAAGGTATTATTTTAAACGACATGGATATGAATATCGTCGACGCGAATCCCAGGGCCTTGGAAATACTGGGCTATAGCCATTCGGAACTCGTCGGGCTCCATCTCGGGGACCTCCTTCACCCCGACGACTTGAAGGCGGCGCCCGTGGAATCGATACAGCGGCGGGTCCTAGACGGGGACAACGTGTCCATCGAGCGGAGATACCGAGGTGCCTCGGGGCAGTACATTCCGGTCCAGGTCACGGTCAGCTTCATGCCCAACACCGGTCTGAACCAGGTCTTTATTCAAGACATCAGTGAGCGCAAGCGGGCCGAGGAGGAGAGGGAACGGCTTGTCGCCCAGCTTCAGCAGTCGCAAAAGATGGAGGCCATCGGCACCCTGGCCGGAGGCGTGGCTCATGATTTCAACAACCTGCTCCAGGCGATCAACGGGTACACCCAGCTCCTGCTCTTGGCAAAAGAGGCGAACAATCCGGACCGGCCGAGCCTGAAAGAGATTGAAAAGGCCTGCGCCCGGGCCGGCCAGCTCGTCAAGCAACTGCTCCTGTTCAGCCGCAAGGTGGAAGCCGAACCCAGGCCCTTGAACCTCAACGAGGAGGTCGGTCAGGCGGGCAGGATGCTGGAGCGCACCATCCCCAAAATGATCGAGATCGAGATTCACCCGGAGCGCCGCCTATGGACCGTGCAGGCCGATCCCGTACAGATCGAACAGGCGCTGTTGAACCTGGGCGGCAATGCCGCCGACGCCATGCCCGACGGCGGCAGGCTGGTTATTGAAACCCAAAACGTCGTGCTGGACGAGGAGTACGCTCGGGGGCACCCCGGCGCAAGCCCGGGGAATTACGTGCTGCTGACCGTCTCCGACACGGGTTGCGGCATGGACCAGGAGACGCTGGAGCACATCTTCGATCCGTTTTTCACGACCAAGGAGTTCGGCAGAGGGACCGGCCTCGGTCTGGCTTCCGTCTATGGCATCGTCAAGGGCCACGGCGGGTACATCATGTGCTGCAGCGAACCCGGCCAGGGGACGACCTTCAAGATATTTCTTCCCGGCCTGGAACAAAATGCGGGGGATGTCTCCGGGCGGGAACTGGAGGACGAGCCTGAAGGCGGCACGGAAACCATCCTGCTCGTGGATGACGAGGCTCCCATTCGGGACTTCGCCACCCACGTACTCGGGCATTTCGGATACCGGATCGTGACCGCCTCGAACGGTCGGGAGGCGCTTGAAATCTATGCCGACCAAAAAGACCGTATCGACCTGGTCATTCTGGACATCGGCATGCCGGTCATGGGTGGATATCAATGCCTGCAAGGATTGCGGCAGGCCAATCCGGCCGGGAAGGTCCTGATCGCCAGCGGATATTCGATCAACGGCCAGGCGAAAAAGGCCTTGGAGGCCGGGGCCCTGGGGTTTATCCCCAAGCCCTATCAGGTCAAGGACCTCCTGGCTCGGGTTCGCAGGGCTCTGGACCAGGAGGTCTGAGGACCCGGGCGGGACGGGATCCATTCCGGTATTCGATCGGTGTTTTCGACGGCCAGGCTATCCAGCATGAACATCATCCCGGGAGTCCGGGATGATAATTTCCCAACTACCGACGGAGAGCGTAATCCCGTTGGATTGGATTCGCTTATGCCGAAAACCCTTTTTCGGCGAAACGAACGGAAACATGCGCCCTACTCACGTCTTGCACATCATGGGCACCCAGTATAGAATTCCATGAATTGGGCACAGCTTGCGGTTGGAATATCCACCCGGATTTTCCGGAATGAGCGAACATAAAAAAACCAATTGTTTCGAGCCGAACGACCGAAGTGGAGTCCGGGAACGGATTGTTTGAGCCTCCGACCGGTCCAGTCCTGAAATACTCCAATCCTGATTAATAGAGGCCTTCCGTGGCTCCAGACGGCGGGGAAGGCTGACGGGTGTTCGTATGCGCATGAAAAGAACGGTCTTCATTTTATTGATTATAATCGTATTCTCGTTTTTGAACCCGGGCGCACGGGCGGAAGATGCGCTGCGGATCGTTTACAATCCCGGAGTGGCCCCGCTCAACTTTCAAGACAAGGCCGGCCGGCCGGCCGGACTATTTGTCGACATCTGGGACCTGTGGTCGAAAAAGACCGGTCGAAGCATCCGTTTGATCGAGGCCGGTTCCTTTGACCAGTCCCTGGACATGATCAAGCAGGGCCGGGCCGATCTGCACGCCGGCCTGTTCGGGACCGCGGACCGGGCGGCCTCCCTGGACTTCTCCCAGCCTCTCCTCAAGCTAGATTATTTTATTTTCACCCATCCGTCCGTCAGGGCCATGGAATCCCTGGAGCAGGCATCGGGCATGGTCGTGGGCATCCCCAAGGGAGGATACGCCGAGGACCTGGTGCGCCGGACCGTTCCGGGGAAGATGCTCGCCTTGTACAAGGATATGGACGATCTGTTTCGGGCCGCGCTGACCGGCGAGATCAAGGTCTTTGTCGCGCCCCGGATCGGCCTTCTTTACTACCTGGACCAACACCGTCTGGCCAACGTCTTCGGCTGGAAAAAAGAGGCCCCCCTCTTTTCCCAGACTTACTTCACGGCCGTCAAAAAGGGCAACGGCGAGCTGTTGAAGACCATCGACGACGGTCTGGGCGCCATCGGGGCTGACGAGCGCGAACATCTGGAAGACCGCTGGATCGTGAGCCGGGCCCAGGAAATCCCGGCCGAGTTCGCGGTCATGCTCACCGACCAGGAACGCGGTTTTCTGGCCAGGACCGACCTCATCACCGTCCACAACGAAAGCGACTGGGCGCCGTTCAATTTCAATGTCGATGGCGTTCCCAAGGGGTTTTCCATCGACTACATCAAGCTGCTGGCCGAAAAGACCGGCCTGCAGGTCAAGTTTGTCAGCGGTTATTCCTGGGAGGAATTCCTGGAGATGATCAAGGCGGGCAGGCTGGACGTGATGCTCAATATCGCCCGGTCCCCGGAACGCGACCGGTTTCTGGCCTTCAGCCCGCCCTACGTGACCATGCTCCAGGCGCTATACACCCGCAAGGACTTCCCGCCGGTCGCCTCGATAGAGGACCTGTTCGGGAAACGGTTTGCCACACCCAAGGGGTTTTTCCTCCAGGAAGCCTTGAAGCGCTATCCGAAAATCCAAGTCGTGGAAGTCGGGAACACAACCCGGGCCGTCCAGGCGGTTTCCACGGGCAAGGCCGACGCCATGTTCGACCTGATGCCCGTGGTCGATTACATCACCCGGCAGTTGCAGATCACCAACCTGAAGGTGGGCGGCGACATCGGCATTGGCGAGGGCAAGCCGATACCCCTGCATCTGGCCGTGAGCAAGGAGCGGAAGCTGTTAGCCGGGATTCTGGCCAAGGGGATGCGCAGGATATCCGACCGGGAAATCAGAGGGCTTCAGGAACGGTGGCTGGGCGGGGGGGAATCGGCCCGGGAATCAGAAATCGATCTGACGGCTGAGGAACGCGCGTTCCTGAAAGCACATCCGGTCATCCGGGTGCACAACGAAGAAAACTGGGCGCCCTTCAACTTCTTTGACAACGGCCGCCCCCAAGGCCTGTCCATCGACTATATGAACCTGCTGGCCAAACGGCTGGGTCTGAAAATCGACTATGTTACCGGCCCGACCTGGAACGAGTTCCTGACCA
>JAHJTB010000412.1 GCA_018830135.1 Pseudomonadota bacterium
CACCTGCCGGCCCTGGCGGCAGAATTCGGCCGCCGCGTCGATAACCGCTTCGGCCCGTTCCGGGTCGCTGTTGGCCAGGGTTTCGTCCAGAAGCAGCGGCAGGCGGGGGCCCTGTTCCCGGGACTCGACAAAGGCCATGCGCACGGCCAGCAGCAGGTGAAGCCGGGTGGCCCCGGAAAGCGCCTCGAGGTCGCAGCCCAGACCGGCCACGGTGTCCCGGGCCCGGAAGCAGGCCCGGCCGAGGTCGAGGTCGAGTTCGTACCGGCCCTGGGTCAACCTTGCGAAGAGGTCCCGGGCCCGGTGGAAGACCTCGGGGAGATGGCGGTCCTGGTTCTCGCGTTCCAGATGGCGGGACAAGAGCCAGCCGGCGGCGCTAGACAAATCGCGTTCGCGGGCGGTCTCGAGGCGCGCCCGGCAGTCGTCTTCCAGGGCCAGGGCCTCTTCCAGGTCGTGGCCCCGTCCGGCCTGATCGACGGCTTCCGTGATCTGGCCGATGGTCTGGCTGACTCCGGCCAGGGCCTCGTCCAACCGGCGGCATCGTTCGATTTCGGACCGGATGTCGGATTCCGACATCCGGGTCAGTTCCGGACGTCCGTCCAGGGCGGATTCGGCCCGGTCCCGGTCGTACCGGGCCGTTCGCAGATTTTCGGCGGCCTCGATGCAGGAAGGCCGCAGTTCGAGCAAGCGCCGCAGTTCGCTTTCCGCTCCCGGTTCGAGCCCGGCGCTGGAAAATATCCGGTCTCGTTCCTCGGCCAGGCTCCGCAGCCGGTCATCCAGCTCGACTCGTTTGCGTTCGGCCTCCCGGATACGTTCGACAGCCAGGCGCCGCATCTCGACCCGGCGGCCCAGGTCCTCGACCCGCCCGCCGATCGAGACCCGGTCCCCTCCCTCCGGATACCTGTAAACGGCCAGTTCCTTTTCCAGGTCGGCCTGTATTCGCAGACCCCGGTTTTGGGCCTGGCCAAGGGCGGCTTCGGCCCCCGAGACCCGGGCCCGCGCCTCCTGCCAGCGCCGCAGCCCCTCGGCCAGGAGGAAGAGTCCGGCTTCATCCAGGTCGAATCCGAGCCCGAGACGGGAAACGATGTCCTCCCGGTCCCGGTCGAGTTCGGCCAAGTCCCGCTCCAGTTTCTCCCGGCGGGGTCCCAGGTCCGACCAGCGCTGGGCCCGTTCCATGGAGACGCCGGCGGCGCCGATTGCCTTGCGGAACTCATCGGTCCGGGCCAGGACCGATTCCGGGGTCCAGGAATCGGGCGGCCGGAGTCCGAGTCCTTCGAAGTCCGCGGCCCGGCGCTGCCTCGATGACGGTCCGGCCGGGGGCCTGACGGCCGGCCATAGCAGAAGCAGCCCCAGGGCCGAAAGGAGCAGGAGGTCGAAATCGACCCGCCAGGCCAGTACGGCGCCGGCCGAAGCGACGGCCCCGGCCAGAAAGACCAGCCATCTCCGGCCGGAAGGGGCGGATTTTTCGTCCGGGTCCGAAAGCCACCGGCTCAACAGGCGCCAGCCTTCCCGGAGCGTTTCCAGATCAGGCGAAGCCTCTTCCGGGCCCAACCAGGCCTCGAGAGCCCGGGCGGCCGCCCGGTCGCCCCGGACCCGGTCGGCCCGACGGGCGAGCGCGGCCAGGTCGCCGAGGGCCTCGATGTCGATACGGGCCAGACGTTCCGGATCGGCCGAGCCGTCCAGGCGGGACCGTTCCTGCTCGGCCCGGGCCCGGGACCGGACCAGGTCCTGGGTCAGGCGGTCGATCTCGACGGCCGCACGGTCCAGTTCCTCGATCCGGCGGCGCAGGGTGGGGACCAGGTCATCGGGAACGCCTTCGGCGGGCAGGGCGGCATCTTCAAGCCGCCGCCGGGCCTCGTCCAGCCGGTCCAGTTCGGCGGCCCGGATTTCCGACTCCCGGGTCAGGCGCACCCGGACGGCCTCGAGCAGTTCGATCTCATTGCCGGCCAGCTTTTCCATGGCCGGCGGATACAGGCCCAGAGCCTTTTCAGCGGCTTCGACGCGACCGGCGGCGCGGACCCGTTCCAGGGCCAGCTTGAGGTCCTCGATGCGGCGCCGGGCTTCGATGGCCTGTTTCTCCTTGACCTTCAGTCCGGCCAGTTCGTCCTGGCGACCGCGCAGGGTCCGCTGGTTTTGTTGGGCCATCCGGACCTGCTGGCGGGCCTGATCCAGGCTTTGGGATTCCGGCCCCCGCCGGGGAATCCGGTCGGCGAAGCCGAGGTCGGCGGCCGCGGTTCCCAGGTCGTATCCACCGGCCGATTCCCGGCGGATAATTTCGGCCAGGTCCTGGTCTTCGGCGGCCATGAGCTCCTGGAGTCCCAGTCGATAACGGTCCCGGTATTCGAGAGGGGAAAGGACCGGGTGGGCCGCGTCCCGGCCGTCGCATTGGACCTGGCGGAAGCCGGCTTCGAGGTCCACGGTCCAGGCCGCGTCTCCGATCTGGAAACAACCGGTCACGGACCAGCGCTCCTGGCCCGGGGCCCGGGGCCAGAGCAGGGCCTGAAGGGCCCGGGCCGCCGTGGTCTTGCCCGAGGCGTTGGGGCCGTAGATCACATTGACGTCCCGGCCCGAGAAGTCCAGGGCCGGACCGCCGGAGGGAAAGCCCGGCATGCGCCGGATGAGCAGGCCCTTGAAGCGAACGGCCGAACTCACGCGCCCTCCTCCTTCTGGGCCAGGAGCGCGTCCAGAAGCAGGAGGCCCTGGCGAAGCAGAACAAGGCGGGCCGCGCCCGGGTCCGCCTCGAGGGCGGGCAGGGCCGCGTATGGTTTGGACCCGTTGATTTCGGCCATTTTGTCCCGGACCCGTTCGATAAGCCGTTCATCATCAGAAGAGAGGGTGTCTTTTTCCAGATTGATCAGGAGCCGGGCCAGGGTGGCCGGAGGGCCGGAGCTGCCGGCCAGGGTTTCGAGGTCCGCCGCGGGCCGGGTTTCCAGGGCCAGGTCCTCGACCAGGGCTTCGGCCCGGACTCCCGGCAGTTCCAGGTCCTGGCGCATCGGGGCCAGCATGGCCCCCAGAAGGCGGTGCAGACGGGTCCGGCCGGTCAGGCGCAGCCGGCAGGAAAGCACTTCGAGAACGTCGTCGTCCGCCTCGGCCCGGGCCAGGTGCGTCCGCAGGTCGCTGATGATCCTGGCCCGAAGGGCCTCCTCGGTTTCGACCCCCTCGAGGTTCACGGTCAGTGAGTCGTAGCGGACCGTGGACAGGGGCGCGTATTCCATCCGGGGACGGAGGCCGGGCAGCAGTTCGGCCAGCCAGACGCCGTGCGGGCCGGTTTCGCCCGGGTCCATGGCCTGGGGGGAGCCGGGATTTAAAATCACCGGCCCGGTTTCCCGGTCGATGCGGAGCGGGCGGTGGGCGTGGCCGATCAGCCAGAGGTCTAAAGGCAGGGAACTCAGGCCGGCCGTGGTCGAAGCCGCGTACGGACTGCCGGACTGATCCAGGTCGGTGTGCAGCAGGCCCAGGGTCGGCAGGTCGGGCGCCAGGCTCGGGGTCAGGCCCTCGAGCGGGTCGTCCGGGAAACGCTCCCGGGGAAAGGACCAGCCCAGGACCTGGAGGGCGCCGCCCGTAGGGGAATGAAAGACCGCCTGTTCCCACCGGCCGGACTGGCCCAGCAGCCGGAACCCGCCGGCCGCGGACGAGCCCGCGAAAGCGCCCAGGACCTCGTGGTCGTGGTTCCCGGCCACGGCCCATGTTTCGATGCCGGCCTCGGCCAGGCGGGCCAGGCCCCGTACCAGGGGGCCGAAGGCCTCGAAGTAGCGGTTGTCCCGATCGATCAGGTCGCCGGCCACGGCCACCAGGTCCACGCGGTTCTCGACGGCCAGGTCGACCATGCGCCGCCAGGCGTCGGCGCAGGACAGGCGGGACCGGTCGAAGCGGGCCGGTATCCGGCTCGAACGCCGTCCCATGTGGACGTCCGCGGTCAACAGGACCTTCACGCAAACCTCCGGCCGGCTTCGAGCCGGGAGTGACCGGAAATGAAACGAATCCGCCGCCGATAGCCTACCAGAAAACGCGGACCGGCAAAACCGGGCAATTCGGATTTTCTTTTATCTGAAAGTCTGGTATGAAGGTCCGGCAAACCAGTACCAAGACACCCCCGGCCGGCGCGCCTCGACCGGAGGCGAGGCCGGACCGCAAGCATGAACCGCCAGTCGCCAGCCGACACCTTTTCCGCCAAGCTCCGGGCCATCCTGGTCCTGACCGGGATTTTCACCATCAACTTCCTCTCCCGGATCATCCTGGCCCCGCTTTTGCCCGCCCTGGAGGCTGATCTGAACATCAGCCACGGGCAGGCCGGGTCCCTGTTTTTCATGATTTCGCTGGGCTATTTCGTCACCCTGGCCGCCTCCGGCTTCGTCTCGGCCCGGCTCAATCACCGCCGGACCATCATGCTCTCGGCCGCGACCCTGGGTTTGGCCATGATCGCGGTCAGCCTCAGCTCCTCTTTGGGAGCCACCCGGATCGCCCTGATCATGGTCGGTCTGGCCGCCGGCCTGTACCTGCCTTCGGGCATGGCCACCCTGACGGCCGTGGTCAGCCAGAAAAACTGGGGCAAGGCCGTGGCCATTCATGAACTCGCCCCCAATCTGGGGCTCGTCCTGGCCCCCGTCCTGACCGAACTGGTCATGAGCCGGCTGCCCTGGCGGGCCCTCCCGGCCATCCTGGGGTGTCTGTCCCTGGCCGGGACGGTCGTTTTCGCCGTGGTGGCCCGGGGCGCCGATTTTCCAGGCCAGGCCCCCAAACCCTCGGTCATCCGGGAACTGGCCGGACTGCCCTCGTTCTGGATCATGATGGTCCTGTTCAGCCTGGGCATCGGGGCCAGCCTGGGCATATACGCCATGCTGCCCCTGTTTCTCCTGACCCAGCACGGCCTGGAACGGGGCTGGGCCAATGCCCTCGTGGCCTTGTCCCGTGTCACCGGCCTGTTCATGGCCCTGCTGGCCGGATGGGCCGCCGATCGGATCGGACTCGAACGGGCCATGAAGTACGTGCTCCTGACCACGGGCGTCGCCACGATCCTGCTGGGCATGCTGCCTCAACCCTGGCTGATCCCGGCCGTCTTCCTCCAGCCCGCCCTGGCGGTCTGCTTCTTTCCCGCGGCCTTTGCCGCCCTGTCCCGGATCAGCCGGCCGGAAACGCGCAACGTGGCCGTCTCCCTGGCCATCCCCCTGGCCTTTCTGCTGGGAGGCGGGGCCCTGCCCACGGCCGTGGGCTACATGGGCGAGGCCGGCCTTTTCGACCTGGGCATCGCCCTGTCAGGCGGGACCTTGGTTCTGGGAGCCTTCCTGGTCCGTTTCATCCACTTCACCAGGGAAACCGAAAACTAGGGACAGTCACCTGTTTTCCCGTTTTTTTTTCGCTGGTTCCCAAGCTCCAGGTTCCCTCCTTTTAGACGACGCCATGCCTACCACTACGGTCGGTCACAAAAAAAGGGTGTTGAAGCAGAGCTTCAAGTCGATAGGGTGTTCCCAAGCCGGAGCCTGGGAACGAGCGAAATAGGTGACTGTCCCTAGTTTTCGCATATAGGCTTTGCGGGGACTTGAGGGCTGTCGCCCGCAATGCCATTCGGCTCAGGCCGAGCCCAGAAACCGGCCGTAGTCGGCCATCAGCCGCAGGACCCGCACGGCCCGTTCCGGGGTGGGATAGCTGACCACGCCGTAGTCCAGATAACTGCGCCGATGTTCTTCCGCGGAACAGGTGTTGACCCCGATGAAAGGCTTGCCGGTACGGCGGACCAGTTCGGCCATGCATTCGACGATCGGGTCCGATCTGTCATTCTGAGCATTGAGGAATGCCCGGATCGTTTTGACGGCGGCCATGAGTTCGGGCGTGCCCCGGATGGTTTCCGGAAAGTCGTCGGCCGTGCGGGCCGAGCCCTGCAGGGCGATGACCGCGTCGATGCCGTCCCAGCCGGCCAGAACCTCGAGGCAGTCCAGGTAGGTCTGTTCGGAGATGACCGCGACCATGTCCACCGGATTGTCCCGGTTCCAGTACTTGGGCAGAATCCCGTCCAGAATCCGGGTCTGGGCTTCGGGCAGTTTCGGGATGATCAGGCCGTTTTCCTCGCAGGCGTCCGCCGTGATGACGCCCCAGCCGCCGCCCCGGGTCAGGATGCCGACCCGGTAGCCTTTGGGGATGGGGTAGGCGGCAAAGGCCTTGGCGCAGTCCATGAGGCCCTGGCTCGACGGGGCCTCGACCATGCCGGTCTGGCGGAAGACCGAGGAATACACGGCCGCGGAGCCGGCCATGGAACCGCTGTGGGAGGCGGCCGCCTTCCGGCCGATCTCGGTCCGTCCGCCCTTGAAGACGAGGATCGGCTTTTCCTTCGACGTGCGGCGGGCCAGGGGCACGAGGCGGGAGTTCAGTTCGACGCCTTCGATGTAGGCCAGGATGACCCGCGTGTCCGGATCGTGGGCGAAATAGGCCAGGTAGTCTTCGCAGTTGAGGTCGCCTTCGTTGCCGCTGCTGATGAACTTTTCAAAGCCGACGCCTTCGTTGATGCCCCAGCCCAGCATCTGGACGCCGACGTTTCCGCTCTGGGAGAACATGGAGACCGACCCGCGCAGGGGCATGACCGGGGGCATGAGGGCGTGGAGGGAGGGTTTGGAGCTGAACAGGCCCATGGTGTTGGGTCCGATGACGCGCATGCCGTACCCGGCGGCCTTGGCCACGATCTCGCGTTCCAGCCGGGCCCCTTCCGGCCCGGCTTCGCTGAAGTCCGAGGTGACCACCACGGCGTAGGGCACGCCCTTGGCCCCGCACTCGTCGATCAGCCCGGAAACCAGGTGGGCCGGGGTGGTGATCAGGACGGCGTCCACGGGTCCGGGCACGTCGGCGATACATGGATAACAGGGTACGCCGAGGATGGACTCCCGTTTGGGGTTGACGGGATAAAAGCGCCCGCGAAAGCCGCCCTTGAGGATGTTCATCAGGATGATAAAGCCCCATTTGCCCGGCGTGTCGGAGGCGCCGATCATGGCCAGGCTTTCGGGGTTGAACAGACGATCCAGGTTGATTTCAGTCATGGTCTTCCTCTATCCCGGATTATCAACCGGGCTAGGCCCGCCCGTTGAGGTCCTGCCAGCGCTGGTGCATCAGGGCCAGGGTCTGGGCGGTCTCGTCCAGGCGGTCCATGATGCGGTAGCCTTCCTGGTTCAGGTCGAACACGACCTGGCTTTCCCAGGGCGTGTACCGGCCGGCGACGATCACGGGCAGGCCGAACTCCTTCTCCATGGCCGCGTAGGCCCGGACGATCTCCTTTTCCGTTTCGGTGATGCCCCGGATCGGGTCCGGCGTGTCTTCACCGATCAGGCCCGGCCGGCCCACGCCATGCAGGATCAGTCCGTCCACGTCGCCCGACTCGAGGACCGCCCGGCCCACTCCGGTCATGACCCCGGCGTCGAAGTACAGTCCCGAGGCGCCGATATCGACCGGGTTCCGGGTCGAGGCATGTTCGGGCATGCCGACTTCACGGAGCCGGGCTTGGGTCCTGGGGCCCAGTTCGGTGACGACCAGTCCGGCTTCTTCGAGGCTGTCGGCCAAAGCCACGCCCCAGGAGCCGCCCATGGTCACGATGCCCACGCGCCGGCCTTTCATGGGCGGCCGCTCGATCAGGGCGTGGGCCAGGGGAAAGAGCAGCTCCATGGTCGGAGATACCACTACCCCGGCCTGGCGGAAGAGGCCGGAAAAAACGGCCGCGCTGCCGGCCAGGGCTCCGGTGTGGCTTCGGGCCGCCCGGGCCGACCCCGGCGTGCGTCCGCCCTTGTACACGACCACGGGCTTGACCCGGGTCACCCGTCGGGCGGTTTCGAAAAAGCGCCGGCCGTCGCGGATGGTTTCCAGGTACATGGCCACGCCCTGGACCTCGGGGTCCTGGCCGTAGTATTCGAGGAAGTCGGTCACGGTCAGATCGGTTTCGTTGCCCGTGTGGACGAAGCGGCCCACGCCCATGCCCCGGGCCGCGGCCGAGGCCATCAGGTCGTAGATGGCGTACCCGCCCTGACAGGTCGCGGCCAGGGGCGAGATTTTGAGGTGGCGGCTGCGCGGGGCGGCCGCCACAAAGCGGGCGTGCAGGTTGAATGTGCCGCTGACGTTGGGGCCGACCAGGCGGATGCCCTTGGAACGGGCCAGGGCCGTGATGGCCGTCTGCTTCTTGGCGCCCTCCGGCGAGGTCTCGGCGAACCCGGCGGTGACGATGGTGATGCCCCGGACCCCTTTTTCGGCGCAGGCCCCGATGGCCGCCTCCACGGACACCTCCGGAATGGTCAGAACGGCCAGATCGACGGTCCCCTCATAGTCCCGCAGGTCCTTATAGGCCCGCAGTCCGTAAACCGTCCCGCCCCGCTGGTTGACCGGCACGATCCGGCCGGGAAATCCGCCGCTGAGCAGACCTTGCATGATGAACGAGCCCCAGGCGCCCGTCCGCTCCGTGGCCCCGATCACGGCCACCGATTCCGGTTTCTGAAACACGTCCAACTGGCTGAAATCCGTCATGTGCATCTCTCCGTATTTTGAGCTGGCCAAAGTATCGTTATGAAACGGCCGGAGTTGAAAATAGGTCATCCGTCAGCCGCCGTCAAGTCCGGGCTCCCCTGCCGAGGGGCACGCTGAGGCCGAAAATGGCCAGGCACAGTCCGGCCAGAAAGACGGACCCGGCGGTAAAAGCGCCGCTCAGGTCGGCCAGGAGGCCCATGATCCAGGGACCGGTGAAGCCGCCGATTTCGGCCACGCAGAAAAAGATGCCGCCGGCCGAACCCATGTAGCGGGCGCCGATCTCGGGGTTGTCCATCAGAATCAGGATCATGAAGGGCATGAACAGGGTGCTGGCCGCGCCCAGAAGGGCCAGGGGGATGATGACCGTCCAGTCGCCCGAGGCCTCGATCCAGGCCAGGCTGGCGGCCCCGAGCAGGGCGCAGCCCCCCAGGCACCGGGCCCGCCGGGCGGCCGGGACCAGTCTCGGCAGCAGCAGGATGGCCGGCAGGCCGGCGGCCATGGACACCGAGGCGGCCAAACCGGCGTGGGCGGGCGACAGGCCGCGAACCTCGAGCATCCGGGGCAGCCAGCTTCCGAAACCGTGGCTGATGCCGAAGGCCAGGAGGGCCATGACCAGGAGCAAACGCAGTTCCCGAACCCGAAGCAGCGCCCGGAAGACCTCGAACGGTCCGGTGGACCGGGACGATGGACCCGCTTCGGGCGTTCGGGCCAGGAGCCGCCACAACAGGGCCGCGCCCAGGGCCAGGAGGCCGTAGAACACGCAGGCCGCCCGCCAGCTATGACCGGTCAGGGGCATGACCATGCTGTTGGTCAGGGCCAGGGCCAGCAGGGCGCCGATGCGCGGCCCCATCATGTAAACGCCCACCGCCGTCCCCCGGCCGGGCCCGTCGAACCATTCCGAAATGGCCTTGGGTCCCCCGATGGAGATCATGGGCCCGCCCAGTCCGAAAAGGGCCACGGCGGCCAGCATGGAGCCGAAGCCGCCGGCCAGGCCCCGCAGGATCGCGGACAGGCCGATGATCACGGCCCCGGCCGTGAGAGCGCCCCGAACCCCCCAGCGGTCCAGGAGCGGGCCGGCGATCAGGGCGGCCAGGATGTAGGTCAACTGCCAGGAGCCCAGAATGAAGCCCATCCGGGCGTTGGACAGGCCCAGGTCGGCCAGGATGGGGGTGACCAGGGGAAAGATCGAGGCGGAGATCAGCCCGAAACCGGTGTACAAGGCCAGGAGCAGGGCCAGCATGACCCAGCGGTAACCGTCTCGGCTCCGGTTGCCGGAATCCGTTCCCCCCGTCATGATCCGCCCGGCTCCACCTCGAAAAAATCGGCCCGCATTCGGGCCTTGGCCGCCTGAATGAAAGAGGCCACTTTAGCACGGGGCACGGTGCTTGTCGAATACCTCAAAAATTCCGGACACCCATTCCCATTGATTCCGATCCGAAAAAAATGGGTGTCCATATAAATTTCATTGGTTTTCGACATGACCGGGCCATACGGAGTATGGTGTTGAAGCAGAGCTTCAAGGCCATGGGGCGTCCCCAAGCTGGAGCTTGGGGACGAGCGGAAGGTCTCAAACTAAACGGGACGTCCATATTTCTTCCTGAATATTCCAGGCGCCGGCGGCGGTTGCCTTTTTCCGGAGCCCGAGGCATAATTCGGGATAATCGGAAATCGTTCGGGGCGCCGGCCGGGCCTTAATTTTCCACGGCCGCGGGCGGGTGTGATATAACGGTCTGAAGACTCGAAGGAGGAGTGAGGATATGCGCGAACTGTCCCCGGAGACGCTGCGACGGGTATGTGATTCGGACAAGATCGGCTGCCGTTCGAGCAAGGACGTGGCCCCGCTGGAGACCATCATCGGTCAGGAGCGGGCGGTCAAGGCCCTCGAGTTCGGCCTGGGCATCAAGGAACTGGGTTTCAACATTTACGTTTCCGGCCCGCCGGGAACGGGGCGGACCACGGCGATCCGGCATTTTCTCGAACGGGTGGCCAGGTACAAGGCGGCGCCGGACGACTGGTGCTATGTCAACGACATGCAGGACGCTTACCGCCCCCGGGCCGTGCCGCTGCCCGCCGGCCGGGCCAGGGTCTTCAAGGACGACGTCCAGCATTTCATCGACATGGTCCAGCAGGAAATCCGCAAGGCCTTCGAGAGCGAGGAATACGCGGCCCGGGTCGAGGAGACGGTCAGGAGCATGCGCAAGCAGCGGGAGGAACTCTTCGAGCGGCTCAACCAGAAGGCCCAGGAAGAGGGCTTCACCATCCAGTCCTCGCCCATGGGCATGCTGACCGTGCCGGTCCGGGACGGCAAGCCCATGAGCGACGAGGAGTTCATGGCCCTGGAGCAGGCGGAAAAGGACGCCATCACCCGGAAGCGGGACCAGCTTCAATTCGAACTCAAGGCCACGTTCCGGCAGGCCAAGGGATTCGAGAAGAACATCAACGAGGCCTTGCAGAAGCTGAACAAGCAGGTCGCCCTGACCGCCCTGGAACCCATGATCGAGGATTTGCGGGAGAAATACCAGGGCCTGGACCGGGTCATTGCCTATATCGAGGCCGTCCGGAACGACGTGCTGGAAAACCTGGCCCTGTTCCGGGCCGACCCGTCCCAGGAGCAGCAGGCCTCGCCTTTTCCCATGCCCAGCCCCAAGGAGCTGATCCAAAAGAAGTACGGGGTCAACATCCTGGTGGACAACTCGGAACTGAAGGGCGGGCCGGTGGTCATCGAGCTCAACCCGACCTACAACAATCTGTTCGGCCGAATCGAAAAGGAGGCCCAGTTCGGGGCCCTGACCACGGACTTCACCATGATCCGGGCCGGGTCCCTGCATCGGGCCAACGGCGGTTTTCTGGTCCTGCCCGTCGAGGACGTGCTGGTGAACATGTTCTCGTATGAAAGCCTCAAGCGGGCCTTGAGAAACCGGGAGATCAACATCGAGGACGCCGGCGAGCGGGTCGGCTTCATCAGCACCAAGACATTGCAGCCGGAGCCCGTGCCGCTGGACGTCAAGATTCTGCTCATCGGCACCTCGACGATCTATGCCCTGCTCAACTCCCGGGACGAGGACTTCCGGGAACTGTTCAAGGTCAAGGCCGAGTTCGACACGCGCATGGACCGCGTGGAAAAGAACATGAAGGACTATGCGGCCTTCGTCTGCCGGGTCTGCGAAGAGGAGGGCCTCCGGCATCTGGACAGCACGGGGCTGGCCAAGCTGATCGAATTCGGCTCCCGCCTGGCCGAAGACCAGGACAAGCTGTCGACCCGGTTCGGCGAGCTGTCCGACGTGGTCCGGGAGGCCAGTTACTACGCGGCCCTGGAAGACGGGGCCAGCGTTTCCGCCGACCACGTGAAAAAGGCGATCGAGGAACGTTTCTATCGTTCGAACCTGATCCAGGAGCGGATCATGGAGGCCATCTCCCGGGACACGCTGATGATCGAGGTGGACGGCGACCGGGTCGGCCAGGTCAACGGCCTGGCGGTCCTGGGCCTGGGCGATATCTCCTTCGGCCGGCCGAACCGGATCACGGTGAGCATCAGCACCGGCCGGGAAGGCATCGTGGACATCGAACGGGAAGCCAAGCTGGGCGGTCCTTTTCACACCAAGGGCGTCATGATCCTGTCCGGGTACCTGGCGGAAAAGTTCGGCCAGGACAAGCCCCTCAGCCTGTCGGCCCGCCTGGTCTTCGAACAGAGTTATTCCGGCGTGGACGGCGACTCGGCCTCTTCGACCGAACTGTACGCCATCCTGTCCAGCCTCTCGGGCCGGGCCATCCAGCAGGGTCTGGCCGTGACCGGTTCGGTCAACCAGAGGGGCGAGGTTCAGGCCATCGGCGGGGTCAACGAAAAGATCGAAGGCTTTTTCGACGTCTGCCGGGCCAAGGGCCTGACCGGACGCCAGGGCGTCATGATTCCCCGGGCCAATGAAAAGCACCTCATGTTGAAAGAGGACGTGGTCGAGGCGGTCCGCGAGGGGCGCTTCCATGTCTGGTCCGTCGGGCACATCGACGAAGGCATCGAAGTCCTGACCGGGGTCAAGGCCGGCGCCCGCCTCGAAGACGGCGCCTTCGAGGAAGGCAGCATCCACGCCCTCGCGGATCAGCGGCTTCGAACCCTATCGGAGACCTTGAAAAAATTCGCCGAGGACAAGAACAAGAACGGCGCGTCTTCGGAAGCGGACCGGTCCCAGGCCGGGTTCTTGCCAGGCGCGCCGTTTCCGAGATAAGATGCCGTCCGGGGAACGGACCGGCGCGGAGGAGAAACCGAACATGAGCGAGGCTCCCGGCGCCCCCCGGGTGCTGGCCCTTCAAGGCAGTCCTCGCCGGGGCGGCAACACCGAACGGCTGCTCGACCGGGTTTTGGAGGTGCTGGCCGACCATGGCCTGACCGTGGAAAAGGTCGTGCTGCGGGATTTGAAAATCTCGCCCTGCCTCGAAATCTACCAGTGCGCCCGCACCGGCGAGTGCGCCATTCGGGACGACATGGCCGGGCTGTATGAAAAACTGGATTCGGCCGAGGTGGTCATCGCGGCCACGCCGGTATTTTTCTACGGCCCCAGCGCCCATCTCAAGGCGCTTATCGACCGCTGCCAGGCCTTCTGGTCCCGCAAGCACCTGGCCGGGCGGGAGCGGCCCGGGCCTCGACGCCGAGGCTACCTGATTGCCGTGGGAGCGACCCGGGGTAAAAAGCTGTTCGACGGTCTGCTACTGACCATGCGCTATTTTTTCGACGCCCTGGAAATGGACCTGGCCGGCCGGGTCCTCGTCCGGGGCGTGGACGGGGCCGGAGAGGTCGAGGGCCATGACGAGGCCCTGGCCCAGGCCCGCAACCTGGGACTGGAAATCGCCGGACAACTGTCGGCCATTGAAAAAGGAGGCGGCCATGAATAAAACCATACCCATCTGTGTTCTGCTCGTTCTGCTGCTGGCCCCGGCGGCCGGGGCCGTCGACCCGCCCACGGCCATCACCAAGGCCCAGGCCAGTTATATGCAAGGAAAGTCCGTGGACTCCATCGGCTGGCTGCGGGAGGCCATGCAGGGGGTCTGGGAAAAGACGCCCTTGACCATCCAGAATCTGACCCTGATCACCGACCAGCCCCAGGGATACGGCGTGTACACGCCGCGCGCGGGCAGCGAGTTCGAGTCCATCGATCCCCTGATCGTCTATTTCGAGCCCATCGGGCAGACAGCCAAAAAGCAGGGCGACTGGTACACCTTTTCCATGTCCGCGGACTTCGCCCTCCTCGATGCCAAGGACCAGGTCCTGGCCAGGCAGGCCGATTTCTACAAATCCGATACGCGGAGCCGGGCCTTCAACACCGAGTTCATGATGTCCTTTACCGTCCCCCTCAAGGGCCTGGCCCCCGGGCAGTACAAGGCCGTCTTCACTCTCAAGGACATGAACTCGAAGAAGAAGGTCGAGTTCGCACAGCCCTTCAGCGTCAAATGACCGGCGCCCGGGGCCTGTTCCTGGCCTTCGAGGGCATTGACGGCGCGGGCAAGACGACCCACGCCCAGGCCCTCAAGGCCCGCCTCGAAGGGATCGGCCACCCGGTCCGCTACGTCAAGGAACCCACCGAAGGGCCTTGGGGGCAAAAGGTCCGGGCCATCGCCCGGGAGGGTCGCCAGGGGATATCCCTGGATGACGAACTGGAGTGGTTCATTCGGGACCGCGAGGATGACGTGCGCCTGAACATCGCCCCGGCCCTGGCCCGGGGAGACGTCGTTATCGCCGATCGCTATTTTTACAGCACCATCGCCTATCAGTCGGCCCTGGGCCTGGACCCGGACGACATCCGTCGCCGCAACGCCGCTTTCCCCGTTCCGGACCTGGTCTTCCTCATCGAGATATCAACGCCCCTCAGCCAGGTCCGTATCGTCCAAAATCGTGGGGAAGCGGCCAATCCGGGCTATGAGCAGGAGTCCTACCTGGTCCGGGTCAAACGCCGTTTCGACGAGATGACCGACCCCAATATCGTCCGGCTGGACGGCGACCAGGACCGCGACACCCTGTCCGAGGCCATCTGGTCCCGGGTCCGGGACCTCCTGGACCGACCGGACGCTTAACCCCCCGCCTTTTCCCGCGCCTTTTCCGCCAGCCGCATCTCCCGGCGGGCCAGGGCTTCGCTGTTCCGCCGTTTTTCCGTTTCGCCTTCCAGGATCAAGGGCGGTAAAGTTTGTATCCTCAATATATCTTTCCCGCCGATAAAATACCACTTGACAAAATAATGTCGAGTGGTATATTTAAGAAAATACAGAAAGGAAGCGACCATGAATCTGCGGATACTCGCCCAGAATGTGCGGCGGCTGAGGACCGCGAAACGCTTGAGCCAAAGCGCCCTGGCGGACGACGCGGGTCTCTCCTTGCCGGCGATAAAGAATCTCGAACTCGCGAAAAGCGAGCCGCGAATGAGGACTATGCAGGCAATCGCCAAGGCCCTCGAAGTGAAGCTTCAGGAGCTTTTCCAGCCGGTTCGGGAATTGCACACCGTCCGTTTCCGTTCGGCGAAGCGGATGCAGAATCGCGAGAATGTCCTGGCTGAGGTGGCGAGGTGGCTCGATGATTTCAACTTCCTCGAGGAGAGCCTGAACAAAAAGATGCCGTTCAGCCTTGGCGCTGTCCGGCGGCAATGCTCCAGAGACCGCCTCGCGGAGGCGGCCGGACTCTGCCGGAAAAAGCTGGGGCTGAAGGTCACCGAACCCATCCACGACATCTGCGGCCTGCTCGAATACGCGGGCGTGAAGGTTTTCCCGGTTCCCATGGCTTCCGATAGTTTTTTCGGCCTCTCCGTGGGAGAGGAGGACGGCGGGCCGGCGGTTGTGGTGAACGTATGGGAGCGGATTTCGGTGGAAAGGCGCATTTTCAGCGCCGCCCACGAACTCGGCCATCTCATGTTGCATCCAGACGCCTACGACGTCAGCAACGTCGTGGAAAACAAGGAGGAAGAGCACGAGGCCGACCGTTTTGCCGGGCATTTTATGTTGCCGAACGAAGGGTTTCGCAAGGAATGGAATGAAGCGGCCGGACTGCACTTCGTCGACAGGGTCTTCAAGGTCAAGCGCATTTTCCGGGTCAGTTATAAAACCGTTCTCTCGCGTCTCCTGGAAGAAGGGGCCGTGGACAAGTCCATCTGGATGAGGTTCAACATGGCCTATCAGCAACACTTCAACCGGAGGCTTACCTTCAAGGAAGAACCGATGGGCATCGATCCGGCGGAGCCGTTCGGGATGCAAAGGTTCGATTTCTACGAAGACCGATTCAAGCGCCTGACCAGGGAAGCGGTGGAAAAAGACAAAATTTCACTTAGCCGCGGCGCGGAGATGCTTCGGATCGATATTGAGGAGATGCAGGACCTGCTCCAGAATTGGGAGGTCATTCTGTGACACGACGCCCGGCTCCCCGCAAGTTGATGATCATGGACGCATGCGTGCTGATCGATTTCATCAAGGCGGAGCGGGCCGTGCTGGAACTCGTGGTGAAACATATCGGTCCGCTGCACGTGACCAGCCCGATCGTCGACGAGGTTAACGAAATCGATAATGAAAACGAACTGGTAGCCCTAGGACTGATCATCATCGAGCCGGAAATAGAAGATGCGTATGCCGCCGGCGGCCGATCCGGACCGTTATCGTTCGAGGACTGGCTGTGCCTGCTTACGGCCAAACGGCATGGTTTCACTTGCGTGACCAACGACAAGAGTTTACGGAAGTTGTGCAAACAGGAAGGGGTCTCGTTGCTGTGGGGGCTTGAGCTTGTGGCCGAACTGCACAAGGTCGGCGGAATCCCCGGCAAGGAGGCGCAGGCGCTCGCCAAATCCATAAGGCTGTCGAATCCGAAGCACATCACGGAAAAAATCGTTTCGC
>JAHJTB010000413.1 GCA_018830135.1 Pseudomonadota bacterium
ATGTGGGGGGCCAAAACCGCCAGACAAGCCTTCCCGTCTGATTTTCGCCACAACGGACGTCAGTTCATGAATCCTTCGGGGCAGGGGGCCGGACCTCGATTTCGGAGGCGAAAAAAGGGCTTGACAAAATAAGTGACGTTTACTAACTTCATTGCATCGGCTAAATCTGAAGGCTTTTAATCAGATTGTCCCGGTTTAAGGTAAACATTGCTTACCCTGGGGGGTGTTGAGGTGTTTCCATTGTCTGCCCCGGCGCCCCTTTGATGACCAATCTTTATGGAGGTGATCCATGGCTTACGAATTTATTAAAGTGGACAAAAAGGACCATCTGACCATTCTGACCATCAATCGGCCTGAACGGATGAACGCGCTGCATCCGCCGGCATCCAAGGAACTGGATCAGGCGTTTGACGAGTTTGCCGCGGACCCCGAGGCCTGGGTGGCCATCATCACCGGCGCCGGGGAGCGCTCGCTGTCGGCCGGCAACGACCTGAAGTGGCAGGCCGAAAACGGCGTGGATGCCGTGCTCAAGGGCATGGCCGAGGTCAAGGGCGGTTTTGCCGGGATCACGGCCCGTTTCGATCTGCTCAAGCCGGTCATCTGCGCGGTCAACGGGCACGCCCTGGGCGGCGGATGCGAGATCGCTCTGGCCTGCGATATCATCATTGCGGCCGATCACGCCCAGTTCGGACTTCCGGAGCCCAGGGTCGGGCTCCTGGCCGGGGCCGGCGGCGTGCAGCGCCTGCCGCAACGGCTGCCCTGGCACGTGGCCATGGGCCTCATGCTGACCGGCGGCCGGATGTCGGCCCAGGACGCCTTGAAATGGGGACTGGCCAACGAGGTCGTGCCCATGGCCGATCTCCTGCCCGCCGCCGAGCGATGGGCCGAAAAGATCATGGAATGCGCGCCGCTGGCCGTGCGCGGCACCAAGGAGGGGGCCATGCTGGGCCAGGACAAGCCGGTCCAGGACACCATCAGGGGCTTCCCCGGCCTGATCACGGTCTTCACTTCCGAAGACGCCATGGAAGGGGCTATCGCCTTTTCCCAGAAACGCAAACCCAGTTGGAAGGGCAAATAGACCGGCCGGAGGGGCCGTTCGTCTTCGGACCGACGGCCCCCTGAAACCGGAGCGGCCGGGGAAGCGAAGGCGTAATCCCCCGGTGATTGGGCGCGGTTCCGAACCACCCTGCCGCGGCCTCATAACTCCGACTCCCGCCCCGGCCATCATAAATACCGGGACTCGGAGATGGAGTCGCCCTTCAGCCGGAGTACGGACGGGCGGGAGATGTATGACATGCCCCGCTCTACCGGATGATTTCGCGAAGGCGCGGGAAATCCTTGATGAAGCGCCTTTTTTGTGCAAAAACATCGGGGCTGTTCGGAATGGACCGAACGATGCGGCCGTCAGGAGGTAGGAATGGCGGAAAAAGCGGTTTTGATGAGGAAACAGGATTGGCTGTGCACCTTGACGATCAATCGGCCGCGTGTCCTCAATGCCTTCAACGGCGCCGTGGGAGAGGGGCTGAGGCGGGCCTTTGAAAAAATCCGGACGGACCACCAGGTCCGGGTGGTCATCCTGCAGGGCGCGGGAGGACATTTCTCCTCCGGCGCGGACATGCACCTGCTCCATCAGGGCGCCGACCCGCCGACCCGCCTGCAACTCATGAAGGACTTGGCCCGACTGATCGTGGCCATTCGGGAACTGCCCCAGCCCATCATCTGCAAGGTCGACGGCGTGGCTTACGGCGTGGGCTCGAATCTGGCCCTGGCCGGCGACTTCGTCGTCGCCGCCCATGACGCCCGGATATGCGAGGTCTTCGTCAGAATCGGCGTCATCATGGACGGCGGCGGACACTACCTCCTGCCCCGGCTGGTCGGCCCGGTCAAGGCCCGGGAACTGGCCATGCTGGGCGATGAGATCAGCGGACGGCAGGCCGCCGAGATGGGCCTGATCTATCGGTCCGTGGCCCCGGAGGACCTGGACGGCGAGGTCCGTGCCCTGGCGGGACGCCTGGCCGAGAAGTCTCCCCGAGCCCTGGCCCTGATCAAGGAAGGACTCGAGGACAGCCTCAAAATGACCATCAAGGAAGTCATGGAATGGGAGGCCGCGCACCAGACCATCATGCTCGAAACCGAGGAACACAAACAGGCGGTCCGCGATTTCCTCATTTCAAGGGGCAAGGCCGTCTGAAACCACAACGAGGATTTCATAACATATCGGCCCGGAACCGGGCCGTGAAACCGGACCCCAGGAAACGAAATGCCCAATAACAAAAGCAATGAAGCCTTGCTGAACGGATCGGAAGAACGACCATATCCGCCCGGACGCATCAAGATCGCCGAGGCCCTGCGCGTCCTGCTTCGGGAAAAGGATTTCGGGGCCATCACCACGGCGGAAATCGCTCGCACGGCCGGCGTCACCGAGGCCCTGATATACAAATACTTCAAGGACAAGCGCGACCTGCTCCACCAGGTGCTGGCCGAGTACCTCGAAATCTACCTCCGCACGACCTCGATGGACCTCAAGGGCATCAAGGGCGCGCTCAACAAGCTGCGAAAAATCGTCTGGACCCACATTCATGTCTACGCCACGGACCGGGTCTTCGCCAAGATACTGCTGATCGAGGCCCGCAACTTTTCCGACTACTATCACAGCGAACCGTACAAACGGGTCCGGGAATACACCGACGTCCTGCGCGAAATCCTCGAGGAAGGCATCGAAGAAGGCGTCATCCGGGACGATCTGTCTCCGGCTTTCATGAGGCAGGTCATTCTGGGCGCCATCGAGCAGTTGTGCCTGACCGGCGTCGTTTTCAACCGGGAGATTTCTCCGGACGAGTTGACCGAAAACCTCTGTGATTTCATCTTCAAAGGCATCGTCAAACCGCCACGAAAATGATCCCCCGCCCGTCCTCGGCCCCATGACCCGATCCAGGGAACCGGATCGGCCGCACTGCCGGTGCGTCCCGGGATGCCTTCGGGGTCGTCAGTCCCGCAGATAGATCGGGTTGGAAAAAATCCAGGGGCGCGGACCCAGAAAGCGGGTCCGCCAGTGGATTTCCACGCGGTAGACCCCGGGGCTGTTCAGGGCCAGACGCCCGTTTCGGGCGGTCATTTTCAGCACGATCCGGCCGTTTCTGATCAGGCGGGCCTCGGCCATGGCCGGCAGGCTCCAGGCCAGCGCGTCGCCCGGTTGGAGATCGGTTTCCTGTCCCTGTTCCGCCCGGCGTCGTCCCTGGTTTTCCAGGTGAAAATCGAAACCGTCGCTTCGGTGCAGTCGGTCATGAGCCACGAAGCAGGCGCCCTCGGACAAAGCCTGGTAAACCGCCTCCCGGTCCGTTTCGATCCGTCCCGAGAGGGGGGCGGGCAGGAGCAGGTGGGTATTGATGGTTTTGAAGAGATAGTCGTAGGGGAAGATTCGCACCTTCAGCGGCCCCAGCAGGGTCGCCTTGAAGGCGTGGGCGTCCGTGCCGCCGATCCCGGCCGTTCGCCGGGTCAGGCACAGTTCGTCCCATTTGGCCAGGGTGGCCGGGTCCGGTCCGGGCAAGGGGCCCGTGCGCCGGAAGAAGTAGTAGAGGGCCGAGGGCCAGTTGACCGCCCGGGACTTCCAGGCCGACGTGTAGTTCCAAATTTCCAGGCCCTCGAACCGGGTCACGCTCCAGTCCTCCCAAGTAAAGGCCCGGCCGCCTTCACTCAGAGGCGATCCTTCTTCAAAGGGATGGGCCAGGAACCCCACCCCGCCGGCGGACTTGACCCGGTCGATGAAATCCTGAGGCCGGTGGCAGTCGTAGTCCGGGCATTCCGAGAGGCCGAAGGCCAGGTAATGGTTGTGCCGTCCGGATATTTCGCAGCCGACCAGGACCAGGAGGCGGCCGTGGTACCCTTCAAGGCCCTGATTCCGGGCCTCCAGGGTGTCGTGATCGTTGATGATCAGAATGTCCAGCCCGGCCTGTTGGGCCGCCTCGATGACCTCCGCCACCGAACCCGACCCGTCGGAAAACGTCGTATGTACGTGCAGGTTGGCCACGTACTGGCGGGGGGCG
>JAHJTB010000414.1 GCA_018830135.1 Pseudomonadota bacterium
ATGGGCAGATGTAAATAATTTGCTTCCGTTTCAATTACCCTACTTCGGGCCATTCCCTGCGACATTTAAAATCCGCTCAAAAATGTCGGGAAGCAGTTTCAATTACCCTACTTCGGGCCATTCCCTGCGACCATTCGACTCTGTATAGAAATTCACACTACGGTTTCAATTACCCTACTTCGGGCCATTCCCTGCGACCCGGCATCACAACCGACGAAACGAACCTCATCTGTTTCAATTACCCTACTTCGGGCCATTCCCTGCGACCGTCAGCCTGAATTTACTATCAATTCAATATAGTTGTCAAGGCGTTTTTGAGAAAGGCCGGGGGGACGCCAAAACCACCGGAGAAAGGGCCAAACATATCACAGATAACCATATGATTTCGTTATGTAACGAGAACCTCATCCCCATAGCGATTCATCCGGATGGCGGAAGTTTAAAATTAATTATCTTATATTTTCAGGATGTTGCGCATCAATGGCCTTGCGGGTGGCCATGGGATTTAAAATATCCATGGGTCGTGTTCCCGGATAATGTCGGCCCCGCCGGATTGCCGGCTTTGTTCGACGCAGCGGCTGCAGAGTTTGTAGAACCGGACCCGGTCGCCCGGCTTCAGGATGAATTCGATTCGTCTTTCAAGCTCCCGGGCCTGGGCCGGGGACAGGGGGCATTCGAAAAGTCCGGGTTCCGGCTCCCAGCCAAAGGCGCGCAGCAGGGTCTTGAGCCGCCGGCGGCGGTTCGGCGTTTGGGCGTGGTAGTGGACCAGGTACAGGTTCATCGTCCGTAGAAAGCGTGAAACGGGGTTTCGTCCGGGTTCAGGATGGCCCGCTTGCAACGGCGGATCTGGCGGTCCATGAGCTGGAGATAGGTCATGGTTTCGGCTCCCGGTTCCGGCCGTATTCCCTGGTCCAGCCGCTCCCGCCATTGGCGGAGCAAGAGGGTCCGGGCCGCGTCGAGCATCAGACAGGGCCGGTTTCTTCCCGGCGGCGAAAAGTCGGCCGGGGTCACCTGACCTCGGTGGGTCAGGCGCAGGACGATCAGGTCCACCAGATAGCGGAAGGGTTCCATCAGGTCCGAGGCCAGGGCTTCGTACCGGTCGCTGGGGCGGTGGTAGAATCCCAGTCCGGGGTGGAGGCCCTGGACGGTGATCAGGGCCGTCGTCAGACGGTGAAGCAGGCTGTAGCCGAAATTGAGCATGGCGTTGACCGGGTCCGGGGCGTCCGGCGCGATCCGGGTCTGGAATTCGAATTCGGATGGCAGGTGGGCCTGGAAGCGGTTGAAATAGACATAGCCGGCCCGTCCTTCGAGGCCGAGCAGCTCGTTGAATGTTGCGGCCTGGCGGGCCGAGGTCTGTTGTGCCTTGAGATCGGCCAGGGCCTGGTCGTCGGCCCGATCCCTCCCGCCCTGCCTCCTGATGACCATGCGGCTGTTGGCGATTTTGGCGGCCACGAGTTCACGCGCCGCGGCCAGGGCCGCCGGGGGCCCCTGGCTGAAGGCCAGTTGGCCGGTCAGGACGGTCACGGAGGCCTCGTCTTCGGGCAGGGCCAGACGGCCGCGCATTCTGCCCGAAGCGGTCAGAAAAAAGACCGGGGTCCGGTGGCGCAGGCAGGCGGCCAGAACCGGGCTGGCCAGAAACACCGGTCCCAGGCAGACCACGGCTTCCACCAGCCCCAGGGGAATCTCTTCGGCCGGCGCCTCCCCCACGATCAGCCGTCCGTCCCAGACGCGGACCCGGCATTTCGGATCGCTGAGAAAAACCGGCCGGCGGCCCTCGACGGAACGGGCCGGCAGAGACGGCGGCCGGGTGGAAAGGGGCTTTTCCTCTTCCAGGGGCCTCAGTTCCAGTCCGCTCAGCCAGGCCCCGCGCGGGGCGCGACGGACCGCTTCCTCCCAGAAGGCGCGGTAGGCCTGTTCCGGATCGGTCAGCATCTTTTCCGGCCCCTTTTTCTTGGGGTCGTCCAGGATCAGGGAGCGGCAGAAGGTGTAGCCCAGGTAGGAAAAGCCCTGCTCGAAGGTGGTCAGACGGGTCTTTTCGTCGGACAGTTCCAGGCCGAGATCGCTCAAGGACTGCCGGACCAGGTCCCGGGCCGAACGGGCCTCCTCGGCGCTGGAACAGCAGATCACGAAATCATCCGCGTACCGGACCAGCTTGAATCCGGCCAGGATGACCTCCTCGTCAAAATCGTCCAGGAACAGATTGGACAAAAGCGGGGAGAGGACCGCGCCCTGGGGCAGGCCCCGGTCGCGCCGGATCAGACTGTCTCCGAATCGAACCGGCGCGGTGGCCTGGTCCATGAGCAGTTCGATGACCGGATCGTCGTCCCACAAGGCCTGGAGACTGAACCGTATCCGCTCCCAGTCCACGGAATCGAAAAAGGCGGCGATATCGGCCCGGACCACGTGGGTCAGTCCGTCCCGGTAGGCCTTGAGCAGGGCCGCGGCCGCCCCCTGTCTCGAAAGCCCCCGGCGAAAGGCGAAGGACGAGCTTTCCAGCAACTCGTCCACGGCCGGGGCCAGGACCTGATGGATGCGCCGGGACGCGGCCCGGTCCCGGAACGAGGATACGGCCAGGGCCCGGGCCTTGCCCGAAGGGCCCACCAGGACCCGGCCCTCCAGCGGGGCGAATCGATAACGGCCGGCGGCCAGGTCCTCGAGTTCGTGGGCCTCGAGGCCCCATGCGTCGTCCGCATCCGCGTAATCGTCGGCGTCCGGGGACGGTTCGGGCCCGGCCTCGTCCGTCGCGGCCGCGGCCTCGGCCAGGGTTTCGGCCCGGCGAAGCAGTTCCGGCAGGCCGGTTTCAGCCAGGACGCGATAATGCCCGAACCCGAAGTTCAGGCTTTTGCCCGCGCCGATGTACTGGCCCAGGAGCAGGGGCCTGGCCGCCGGCCCCGGGCCGTTCGGAAACCCGAGGGCCACTTCCCCCACCACCCCGCCGGTGGTCTGGGGCGCGTTGCGCTTGGGCAGGTCCAGCCAGCGCAGATAGCGCACCTCGGCCCCGACCGGGATGGACCCCCCTTCCCCGTCAACCGGGGGCATCAGGTCCGGAATCATCTTGTAGGCCCGATGGGTCAGATGGCCCATGAGGCGGTCGGCCTGGAACAGATCGTCGTCCAGAAACCGATGGCCCCGCTCGACCCGGTCCCCGGACCGCTTCAGACGCAACGGCGAAACGAAACGAAGCCGCAACAGCGGGGCATCCGCCAGGGCTTCGGCGGCCCGGGCCAGGACCTTCGGGTCCAGGGCCTCGGGCCACTGACCCGCTTCCAGACGCCGGCCGGCGCAAAGGTCGTCCACCCGGGACAACCGGAAATTGCCGCCCAGTTGCTGCCGACCGGTCAGGCGGCGGTCAGACCCGATCCGTTCGACCCCCTCGACGATCCGCCGGAGCAGGTCCGCTGAATCAAGCAGCACCAAGCCGATCGCGTACCGCGATCCGGCCGCATAATGGGTCCTTCCGGATTCGGGCGCCAGAGGCAGCAGTCGCTCCGGGAAGTCATCCGCTTCGTTCAATCCCAAGGCCCGGCACAACAGGGCGTAGACCTGGCGTCCGTGCAGAAACGGAAAAACGCTTTCTTCGGAAAAGCCGAGGGTCAGACCGACCAGAAAGATCGAACCGCCCTCCCCTCGACCCCGCGCGTTCTCAATGCCCCGGCTCATGCCTTGCGACTCAACCAATCCAAGGGAAGTAAGTTCCCTTAAGTTTCAATCACCCTGCCTCGGGCCATTCATTGCGACAGTCCGACAATCCGCAAGACCAAATCATGGGCAAGTTTCAATCACCCTACCTCGGGCCATTCATTGCGACACATCATGCGGTCGTATCTTCAGGTCGAAAACGAGTTTCAATCACCCTACCTCGGGCCATTCATTGCGACCGTTTATTGGCCCCAAGGAACACGACTTGACCGAGTTTCAATCACCCTACCTCGGGCCATTCATTGCGACTGTCGCATAATATTTTCCATAAATTTAGCATAGTTGTCAACCCGTTTTCGCGAACCTCCTTTCGGCGGCCTGGCGAAGACCCTGGCCGAAGGGATAAACATGATACAACGTACTGAATTCATTATGTAACGAGAAAGCGCGAACTACAACTCCCACTTCACGGCAAAGGTTGTGTCCCTGATTTATCCGTAATATCAACCGAATATAAGAAATCAATGGCGTCCCTCCGGCGGAAACGCCCCCCACACATTTCGTATCTCGATACATCGTAATATCAAGCAGTTGCCTTATTTTCGCTGAATCCAGTGTTCTGTCCCCCCTGACGCCCATCAATTGGTCCGCAACAACGGTAGCTCGTCATCTTTCAGAGCGTCCAGCGGCTTGAGCCCTTGTTGGTCCGCTTTTGATCGGTCGTTGTTCTGAAACCATTTGAAGTTTTCCGTTTCCGCTCCGGGCTGCTGGTCCCGGGTTACCGGGTAGGAGACGGGATGGTCCTCGACTTCCCGGCCCATTTTTTCAATGGCCTCCCTGATGGCCGGGTCCATGTCGCGGGTGAAACACTGTCCGGCTTCGGCCAACCACTCGGCCGGTTCTGTCGATTCCATCCCATTTTCTCGAATCCGGATTAGATATTCCTCGTATTCATCGGTTTCCTCGGGCGGATTTTCCCAGACCCGGTGGTAGCGGGAAGCGAAGGGATCGTCCTGGGCATATCGTCGGGTTCTGTCGATCAAGCGGACCGAACAGACCTGAATCCGGATCGAGCCCAGGCCCAGGGGCTTGCCCAGGCCGATCTTGTGATGGAAGTCCCAGGAGGGGGCGGCCGGCTGCAGGGCGTAGAGCAGAAGCCCCACCTCCCATTCGGTCAGGTTTTCGAAGTCCAGGTAGAAGTAGAATCGACACCCCGCCATCAGAGGCGTGACCCGGCATTTTTGTTTCAGGTTCTCCTTATCTCCTTCATAATGCCCCTGAAAACTCCAATACTGTTTTCTGCCCTTGGGCCAGTAGTCTTCTGGATGATCGTCCAGTTCCATTTTCGAGATGTAAGACCCTGAACGATCTTTGGTGTTATTGAAATAAAACGAAGGGCACGGCGGCTTGGGGCTGGCCAGGATTTTCAAAGGAACTTCTTGCAGAAAGGGGCCTCCATTGGGGCAGCCTCCGAACACGGCATCGTGAAAGCGGACGCGTCCGGCCAGGGCCAGGGACGGCGGGCGGTCTTCCCCTTCTTCCGGGGCCTCGTTTTTCTCTGTTTTGGGATTCACTTCCACAAAGCCGAACAGGGCTTCGGCCGGGGTGAGTTGTTTTCGGTCTTTGTTGAAGGGGAGAAGTTCCGGGTTGATGCTTCGGAAAAAGCCATGGGTGGTCCGAGGGACCTCCTTGCGCCAGATTTGAGAAACCCAGACCTCCTCGACCCGGTCGCCGGCTTGATTGGGACGAAAGAACACGATGTCCTGGTCGGCCAGCCGATAGTCTCGCTTTTCAAAGGGGACCGCGCCCTTCAAGGCAAAAGGCAGGGGGTCTTTCCCTTTTTTACGGCGTTTTTCGTTTTCCGCTTCACCCCGTTCCCGGGCCAGGCGTTCGAGCCGGTCCAGGGCCTCGGGTTCGATGGGAAAGATATCCGTGCCGATATCGAGTTTTTTTTCGATCCCCTTGGGATAGAACAAAAAATATTCGTACTTGTTGGTCAGGATTTCTTCGGACCGGTTGTCTGTATACATCACCCGGGGGATGACCCGGTATGATCCCCTGCCTGGCCCGACGAACAAGCCCATCAAAATCTTCTTATTTCTAAACTCTTTGATTTTATAACTGAAATTCACATTTTCCAGAACCAGGCATTTTGGGTTGTTCGCGGAATGGGACGGAAGCGATTCAAAAAAACGTTTTTCTCTAAAAACCCGTAACGGAGGATATTTTTGAGGAAACATTTTCCGGTAACCGGGCGGCAGGAATCGGGCATGGTCGTGATCGTCGGCCCTGAGTTCCATGCTGATAAACGGGGCGGCCAAGGGCCGCAGGTACAGGGCCCCCTCCTTTTCCACGATCAGGCCCAGGGCGGAATGGTCCTCGATCCGGGCGCCGACCTCCCGGACTTCGGCCCGGCGGGAATACCGGTTGTCGGTCAGGATGCGCAGGGCCGAGTTGCTGGCGGCTTCGGCCAGGGAGGAGATGAGTCCCCGGAGGGTGGTTCCGGGAATGGCGGGCTGGTCGTTGCGTTTGAAGGGGTGGATCCGGGTGGATTCGTCTTCCAGTTTTTCCTGGTTGCCGCCGATCACGGTCGGGGTCGCGGTTTCCAGACGGCAGATGATCCGGCCGGATTTTGTTTCGGCGTGGTACCGGTCATGGGCGATATGTCCCAACTGCTCCTCCCAGGGCCGGTCGCGATCCACGCCCCTGGAGCGTGTGGAAAGCTTGGATTGAACGGGAATGAAATGATAGGGATTCAGGAATCTGGTCATGAATCAATCCTTTTTTCTGCAACATTCGACCAGTCGGCCGAGTTTTTCCCGGAGCGGGGAGTTCTCGTCCCGCCAGGCGTTTTGCCAGTCGGTCGTATCCAGCCCGTCCAGCCAGTCGATGGAAACTTCCGGAAACACCAAGTCGGTGATTTCGACCCGGCAGGCCCCGAACCCCTTGGCCCGGCCAAAGCCCAGGGTGACGTCCCCCTCGAGGAAGTCCCGGAAGGCCAGGATCAGCAGACCGGCATGGGGGGCCTCGATCCGGTCCAGGTCGATTTCCAGGGTCCCAGAGAATACGGGTTTATAGACGTATCTGACCTTGAATTTGGCCCCGCCGGCCGCGCCGCCGGTGAATCGGTCGATGGCCACCAGTTCCTGCTCGCATTCTTGGGCGCCTTCCGGGTGAATCTGTTCGAAACGGCCCCATTTCAAGGGGGAACCCCAGCCCGCGGCGCCGAAGAGCCGGCAGGTCAGGCACAGTCTGCCCTTGTCCGCGGGGGTCTTGACTTCCGGGCAGGCATCCGCCTTGTGGCGGCTGCTGACCAGGCAGGCCCGCCGGGGATGTTGGTCTTTGGGATGGACCGTGCGGACGATGCGTTCGGCCTGGGAACGCAGAGCGCCCTGGAGCGAGGTGGCGCTCAAGGCCGGCCGTCCGTCCTCGTCCTTGAGATAGGCGTGACTGAGACCGGGTTCGTTCTTTTTGGGGGATTTAAAGGACTGGCTGGGATCGTTGATCAGGAATGGACCGTCAAAGGCGATTCGGAGAGTCGCGACCAGGCGGCGGTTCACGGACGCGGCCGGAGCCGGCATCCGGTCCCGGCATGAACGGATCACTTCATCCGACAGTTCGGGAAAGCCCTGGAATCCGGCCTGATCCCCGGACAGCCAGTCCCGGAGGTCCGCTTCGGTCCGCAGGCCGGTCACCGGGCCCTGCCGCCAATGCATGGCGCCGAAACCGCGATGGGTCAAGGCCCCCAGGCGGAGGGCCTTTTGGTTTTCCGCGTACAGGTCGAGAAGATTCAGCAGCCAGCCCAGTTCGCGGTCCGCGATGGCTTCGGCCAGGATTTCCACGTCAAAGACCGCTCCGGCCGGGACCACCTCATGGTAATAGTGTTTTGCTTCAGATGGAATAGGACAAATCCCCTTGATCGGTTAAGATACAACCGAGAAGGAGGGAATGTTCTTGAAAGGCAAGCGGAGGAAATTTTCTGGAGAGGACAAAGTCCGGATTCTAAAACGGCACCTTGTGGACCAGGTTCCAATATCGGACGTGTGCGAGGAGCATGGGCTACACCCCACCATGTTTTACAAGTGGCAGAAGGAGTTTTTCGAGAACGGCGCCGCGGCCTTCGAGCGTCAATCGGATGCGAAAAGCCGCCGTCTGGAAAAGGAGAATGCTGCCTTGAAGACAAGGATCGCCCAAAAGGATGAGGTGATCGCGGAGATCATGGAGTCCCATGTGGCTTTAAAAAAAAGTCTTGGGGAAAGCTGAAAGACTACTGGGTTGAGCCCGATAAGCGGGATGCAGTGGTTGACTACGTTCGTTATTGGTCTGATCGGACCTCGATTCCGGCGACCCGTCTGGTCGGATGGATCGGTATCGGCCGGGGCAAGTTCTACCACTGGCGCGGCAGATATGGCAAGCTCAACGAGCATAACGCCTGGATTCCCCGCGATTTCTGGTTGGAGTCCTGGGAGCGGGAGGCGATCGTGGCCTACTTCAAGGATCACCCAAGCGAAGGATATCGGCGGCTGACGTACATGATGATGGACCAAGACATTGTGGCAGTCAGCCCGTCGAGCGTATACCGCGTATTACGCGAGGCCGGGCTCATGCGGTCCTGGAACAGTAAACCGTCCGGGAAAGGCACCGGCTTTGTTCAGCCGCTCGCGCCGCACGAGCATTGGCACGTGGACGTATCGTACATTAATATTTGCGGCACGTTCTACTACCTTTGCAGTCAACTGGACGGTTGCAGCCGGTATATCGTGAATTGGGATATTCGCGAGTCGATGACCGAGGGCGACGTGGAGATCATCCTCCAACGGGCCCATGAGAAATACCCGGAAGCAAAACCGCGGATCATTTCGGATAACGGCCCGCAGTTCATCGCCAAGGATTTCAAGGAGTTCATTCGCATCTGCGGTATGACGCACGTTCGGACCTCGCCCTACTACCCGCAGAGCAACGGGAAGATCGAGCGCTGGCACGGATCACTCAAACAGGAATGCATCCGACCGGGCACACCGCTTTCACTTGAGGACGCACGGCGTTTGATCACGGGTTATGTCGAGCATTACAACACGGTTCGTCTGCACAGCGCCATCGGGTACGTCACGCCCAAGGACAAGCTGGAAGGCCGCGATAAGGAGGTATTTGCGGCACGGGACTGTAAACTCGAAGCGGCCCGCCAGGCCCGCAAGCTGAGACGTCAGAACAAAATTGACAAGGAGAGGTCCGCTATGATGAACTGATCGGGCCAGGTGAAACGGAGACGGGCTCTGCCGGAGGGCAACTCGTTGAGGGATAACCTGGCGGGGCTCATCGAGCCGATGGCTGGGCGTGGAAGTTGCACTTTCCACGTCCCGGCTTATAGCTCATCGGACGATAGACCCCTTATGCCTTAAAAAACTCCGGGGTCTGGGGCAGAGCCCCAGCGCGTCCTTTGGACGCATTACTTTCGTGGCACAGGGCTCCGAAAGTAGCTTATACGTAAACCGGATTTGTCCATTTCACGCTGAACCAGTACA
>JAHJTB010000045.1 GCA_018830135.1 Pseudomonadota bacterium
ACGTGTTCGAGACCGAGCCCCTGCCTCGGGAAAGTCCTTTGTGGGGTATGCCCCAGGTGATCGTTACGCCGCACAATTGCGGCACCAACCCCGGCAACCCGGTCCGGGCCGCCCGTATTTTTCTGGACAACCTGGCTCGATATCCGACCGGCGAACCGCTGTTCAACGAGGCGGAGCCCGAGTGAGCCGGCCCGCTTTATTGCCGGGCCCCGTCTTCCACCCTGAACCCGAGGCGCATTCGTGGCTCCAGCCGCTGACTTTTCCGATCGGGTCTTCAGCAACTCGCTGGGCATCTGCTTCGTCCTGATTCCGGCGGGCCGGTTCGTCATGGGCAGTTCGCCCGCCGAACGGGGCCGGGCCACCGATGAAACGCCTCACCCGGTCACGATTTCAAGACCGTTTTACCTTCAAAGCTCGGAAGTGACCCAGGGCCAGTACCGGGAGATCACGGGAATCAATCCGGCCCGGTTTTCCGATGGCGGCGACGACCGTCCGGTGGAAAAGGTATCCTGGCCCGACACCCTTGCGTTCATCGACCTGATGAACCGCCGTGAACGGACCGGCGGATACCGCTTGCCCACCGAGGCCGAATGGGAGTACGCCTGCCGGGCGGGTTCCACGACGGCCTATCACTGGGGTGATGTCGCGGACTGCGGCCGGGCCAACTTCGGGGTCAGCAACTGGAGCCGCGAGTGCGAGGGGTCCGGGCCGGGCCGGCCGTCGAAACCCGGAACCTTCCCTCCCAACGCCTGGGGGCTCTTCGACATGCACGGCAACGTCTGGGAGTGGTGTCAGGACTGGTACGGGGCCTATCCGGACGGGCCGGCCGTCGATCCCACCGGACCGCCTTCGGGCCGGCGCCGCGTCCGCAGAGGCGGGGGATGGGGATACGACGCCACCGAATGCCGGGCGGCCCGACGCGGAAGCAGCGCCCCGGATTTCCGGAACTATGGGATCGGGTTCCGCCTGGCCCGGGATATGTAGCCCGGCCGGCCCGGGAGTCGCACAGCGGGCAGCGGGTCAGGTCAAGGCCTGCCGAACGGCCCGGCCCAGTTCCCCCAGGCTCAACGGCTTGTTCAGATACTGCCGGATGCCGGCTTCCAGGGCCGCCTCGCGCGTGACCCGTTCGCTGAAGCCGGTGCACAAAATGACCGGCATGCCGGGCCGGACTTCCAGGACCTGGCGCGCCAGATCGAAACCGTTCATCCGGGGCATGGTCAGATCGGTAATCAGGATGTCGAATCGTTCCGGTTCCGCCTGGAAGAGTTCGAGAGCCCGGGAAGCGCCGTCGGCCGTGGTCGCCTGGTAACCCAGGCGTTCGAGCATGTCGCCGGCGGTTTCCAGCAGGGTCTTTTCGTCGTCCACCAGCAGGACCCGTTCGAGGCCTCCGGGCGGCAGGCCCATGACGGACTCCCGGGCTTCGATGTTCGAGGTCGCGTCGCAGGGAATCAGCAGTTTGAACGTGGTCCCCTGGCCGGGTTCACTGTAAACGGAAATCGTCCCGCCCAGGTCCTGCACGATCCGGTGAACCACGGCCAGCCCGAAACCGGTCCCTTCCCCCCGGTCCTTGGTCGTGAAGTACGGCTCGAAGATACGGTCCCGGATTTCCGGGTCGATCCCCGTGCCTGTATCGCTGACGGCCAGGGCCATGTACCGACCGGCTTTCAACCCGAAGTACTGCCGGGCCGACGTTTCGTCCAGGTCGATGTTTTTCAGTTCGATCTCCAGAGTCCCTTCGGCCTCGCGCATGGCATGGGCCGCATTGGTTCCCAGGCTCATCAGGATTTGATTGAGGTCTTCGGGGTGGGCCCTGGGCCGACGGTCCGGGGGACCGAGTCCAGTATCTGAGCGCTGGTTGGAATGGTCGAACGCAGGAACTTGACCGTTTTGTTGATCACGGACACCGGGTCCATGGCCATCCGTTCCCGATCCGTGCGGCGGCTGAAGCGAAGGGGGGGCTTGGTCTTTAGTCTCTCCCCAGGGCCTCCCGGACGCGCACAGAGAGACCATCCAGGTTGTACGGTTTTTGAATGAATCCCCGGCAGCCCCGTTTCATGATATCCATGGCCTGGCCGTTCAGGCTGTATCCGCTCGAGAGGATCACCCGGACATCCGGATCGATCTTCTTGAGCTGGTCGAAGGTCTGCCCTCCGCCGAAACCGGGCATGATCATGTCCAGGATGACCAGGTCGATCTCTTGCCCCCGGCTCTGGTACATCTCAAGGGCCTCGCGGCCGCTTCGGGCCGCCAGAACGCGGTAACCCAGCCATTCCAGCATTTTCCGGCCGACGTCGAGGACCATGGGTTCGTCGTCCACCAGGAGTATGGTTTCGCTCCCGCCCATGATATCCTGGGGGAACTCCGCTTCCTGGCCGACCGATTCGTCTGAAACCGGCAGATAGATATTGAAGGTCGTGCCCTGGCCCTTTTCGCTGTAAACATTGATGATCCCGCCGTGATTGCGAACGATGCCGTAAGCCGAGGCCAGGCCGAGGCCGGTCCCCCGTCCCATGGACCTGGTCGTAAAGAACGGGTCGAAGACCCGTTGCCTCGTATTCTCGTCCATACCGACCCCTGTGTCGGTGACCGAAATTTTAACGTACCGCCCGGGTTCGACCTCGTAGGGCCGGGTGTATCGCTCGTCCAGGTACACGTTTTCCGTACTTAGAAACAGATCGCCCCCCGAAGGCATGGCCTGCCAGGCATTCAGGCACAGATTCAACAGGGTCTGCTCGATCTGCCCCCGATCGGCCTTGACCGGCCAGACATCCTCCTGAAAACGGAAATGAATCCGAATCTCCTTACGGGTCCGCCCGAACATGTCGGCGGTTCCTTGAACGAGGCGGTTCGGATCGACCGGCTTGACCTCGTATTTTCCGCCACGGGCGAACCCCAGGAGCTGCCGGGTCAGGTCCGTGGCGCTCTGGACCTGTTTCTGAATCCGTTTGAGATAGTCGTAATGAGGATGTTCGCGGTCCGTGGCCATTTCCATGAGAGACACATATCCGGCGATGCCCATGAGGATGTTGTTGAAGTCGTGGGCGACGCCGCCGGCCAGGGTCCCGACCGCTTCCATCTTTTGGGCTTGCCGGAGCTGCTGTTCCAAACGGGCCTTTTCCTCCTTGGCCTGTCTGAGTTGGGTGACGTCCCGCCAGGCCGAGCGGCTGAACAAGATGTTCCCCGCCTCGTCCCGGACGGCGGTGGCGTTGAGGACCACGTCGAGCCGGACGCCGTCTTTGCGCCGCAGGATCAGTTCCACATTCCGCACTTCACCGGTTTTCAGAAAATCGGCGATGGTTTTCCTGGCAGTTTCCAGGCAGTCGGGGTGATAGATTTCAAAGACCCGTCGACCGATTATTTCCTCCTTGGCATAACCGAGGGCCGTGGCCGCGGTGAGGTTGCATTTGATGATCCGGCCATCCTTCGGCTCGATGGATACGTACAGGTCCGGGGAGTTGTCATACAGGTCCTCCAGTTCCTGCTTGGCCCGGTTCAAGGCCTGCTCGACCTGCTTGCGTTCGGTGATGTCGACGATAAACCCCCGCAAGCCGGCGAACCGGCCCTCCCGCGTGATGGGCGAGCTGTGGATCATGACCGGAAAACTCGTACCGTCCCGACGCAAGGCCACGTACTCGTTCAGGCCGGTCTTTTCACCCTGCATGCTCCGGGCGATGTTCAGGGCGACCCGTTCCCGGTCTTCGGGATGGACCATGCTCAACGCCTCGAGTCCCTGCTCGAACTCCTCGACCGAATAGCCGAACTGTTCAAAGGCGTTCCAATTGACAAAGGTCAGCCGGCCCGTCTCGTCCATTTCAAAAACGGTCTCCGGCATGAGTTCGGCGAACTCCCGAAACCGAAGTTCGCTGTTCTTCAAGGCCGTCTCGATCCGCTTGCGTTCGGTCACATCCTGAGTCGTCCCGAAAGCCCGGACCGGATTCCCGGCCTCGTCCCGTTCGATATGGACAATCCGGTGCATGGTCCGGACCTGCCCGTCGGTACGGATGATGCGGTAATCGGCCTCGATCGGCCGATCGGTTTTGCTAGCGGCATCCAGCCGGGCCTTTCTCTCTATCTCCCGATCTTCCGAATGGACATGCCGTTCGATCATGGTCTCGGGCGGCTCCACCTCGCCCGGCTCATAACCGTAAATGCGGTACAGCTCTTCGGACACGGTCGTCTCACGGGTGCCGAGGTTACGCTCGAAGCTTCCGATCCGGGCCAGCCGCTGGGCCTCCTTTAACAAGGACTCGTTTTTTCTCAAGGCTTCTTCGTTGTTACGGCGCTCGGTGACGTCCATGCCGTACACGCCCAGGTGGGTGATCCGTCCGTCCGGGTCGATGATCGGTACGACCCGGTTGTCGTACCAACGGCCTTGGATATGGTCCTCGAAACGGACCTCGCTCCGGGTCTTCAGGGCCTCGATCCCCATCCGGCTTCTTTTTTCGGCCACGTCCGGCGGGGCATGGTCGGACAGACGCGTTCCGATCAGGTCTTCGATGTTCTGACCAAACCGTTCGGCTCCCGAGCGATTGGCCGCCACGATGGTCCCGCCGAGATCGATGAGAAAGACGCCAAAGGGCGCCAAGTGAATCAACTGGGCGGTCTGATCGGGGTTCCGGGTCAATCCATCGAAGCCGGGTCCGTCCCGGTAGGCTGAAGAAAGGCGTTCGAGCCTGGCTTTCAGTTCGGCCAGTTCCGCGATGAGCTGTTCCCGGGTTTTGTCCTCGTCTTTCATGTTCAGTCCTTTGGCCGGCGCATCACCGGTGGGCAAGCGGCCTTCGGTCCGGCGATCATACCCGGGGTTCGGGATTTTCCAACCGAATCGATTTGATATGAACGGTCTTCCGCTCACGGATACAAGTAATAGTAACCTCCGGACGCCAAACCGGCAAGAGGCCCAATGGATGGCCGGACCCGACGATTCACGAAGTGATCTGACCTCGAACCGCGGCGTAAACCTGTTCTCCGACCCTCAGATACCGGTCCCAATCCTTGAATCCTCCCAGCATTCCGTTACAGAGGAAGGCCACGGCCAGTCGATGCTCCGGATCGGCCCAGGCCACGTTGGCGCCGCCTCCGGCATGGCCGATCGACCGGAGATGAACGGGGCGGCCATAGATGTGGGGCGTATGACCCAGAATGAAACCCAGCCCCCATCGAACCGGCCAGAGGATACGGCGATCCACGACCCCGGGCTCGTTGCTCGGTCGGGCGGCCCGTTGGAATGTGTCTTCGGAGAGCCAGGTTCGGCGCTTAAACGTTCCCTGGAAGGCCAGGACATTCATCAATTCGGCCAAGGACCTGGCTGTACCCACGCCGTTACCCGAGGCCAGGGGCAGTCCGATTCCTTCGGCAGTGTTCAAATAGTCGCTGAAACGCGCCCTGGCGGCCTGGTTTTTCCTCACCCGTTTTTCGACGGCCATCCAGGCCATCCGGGGGTATAGATATCCGGGCAGTCCGATAAAAAGGTCTTGGATTCCCAGCGGGGCGGTCAAGGCCGAGCCCAGGCCGGCCGATATACCGCGCCCCGTCCAACGCTGAACCAGTTCGTCCAGGACCCATCCGTAACTCATGGCGTGATAGCCGTTGACGCTTCCCGGTATCCAGACCGGCTCCATGTCTTCCAGCGCCCGGGCCACGGCCAGCCGGTCGTTCCAGAGCCCCGGCGGGACGGAGGGGCCATCCGGGATGCCGGCCCGGTGGCTGAGTACATGGGAGATGGTGATAGCGGCCTTGCCGTTTCGGCCGAATTCCGGCCAGTGCCGTGAAACCGGATCGTCGAAATCAAAGGCCCCTTGGTCGCGCAGACCCAGCATGACCATGGCGGCCAGGGCCTTGGTGATGGAACGAATCTGAAAAAGGGTTTCGAAGGTGACCGGGGCGCCGTCCGGCCTGGCCGCGCCGCCGGCCAGTTCGATGATCAAACGCCCGTTTTTGAAGACCGCCAGTTGGGCCCCGGCATGAAGCCCCTCGTCGATCATTTCCTGAAAAAGGCGGCACAGCCCTTCAAGCCCCCGTGGGTCCACGTCCAGGCCGGAGAGATCATGGGGCTGACGCCGCAATATGACCGGCCGACCGGCTCCGTCCCGGGGCTCCTCGGGCGGCCCTCCGCCCAGGCTCTCCCCCGAACGAACCAGAGCGATTCCGAAGGCGGCCAGGGCCTGGAGAAACCTCCGTCTGGAAACAAACGGATTTGGCATTTTTCACTTCCTCCCTCGTACTTGCAGTCGGGTGGGCCTGCCGGCCCCTCTTCGGCGGCGTCTGAACGGCTCGCCATCAGATATCCGGGAATATCGAAAACGTGTCAAGTCCCGTCGAGGTCCGTCTCCCGGCGGCGCCTCCTTCCGGATTTCGTAAAAATGTCACTTGACAACATGGGCGGTGTCGTTTAAAACGTGAACCAAGCATTGACCGATGGAGGATCGATACTCAGGCATGACGTACCTTGCGGGTAGCGAACGACTGCTTAGCCTGCTGCTGCTGGGCCTGGCTCTGCGCCGCTGCCCGCTGCCTGAGCCTTGATCTGACCTCATAATAGGGATTTTCAACCGGGCCGTGGGAAAAGAAGACCACGGCCCGGTTTTTTTATGCCCAAATTCGGTGAAGCCGCATTTTGAGAACCAAGGAGAGGGTTATGAACACACGGATTACGGAACTGCTCGACATCAAGTATCCCATCATCCAGGGCGCCATGTCCTGGGTATCCTTTCCGCCCCTGGTGGCGGCCGTTTCGAACGCCGGGGGCCTGGGCATCCTGGGCGCGGCGTTCATGGCTCCGGACGAACTGCGGGAGAACATCGTCCGGATCAAGGACCTGACCGACCAACCGTTCGGCGTCAACTTCATGGCCGACAATCCCATATTGGACGACCTGCTGGAGGTCCTGATCACGGAAAAGGTCAAGGTGGCCAGCTACGGCAAGGGCAACCCGGAGCAGGTCATCGCCAAGACGAGGCCGCATGGAATCGTCAACATGCCTACGGTGGGTTCGCTCAGGCATGCCCTGAAAGCCGAACGGGACGGCGCGGACGCCCTGATCGTCCAAGGCACGGAAGGCGGGGGCCACACCGGGTTCGTGGCCACATCGATCCTGGTGCCCCTGGTTTCGGCCCATCTGAACATACCGATCGTGGCAGCCGGCGGGATCGGGAACGCCCGCGGGCTCGTGGCCGCCCTGGCCCTGGGCGCGGAAGGCGTATCCATGGGCAGCCGCTTCATCGTCACCCAGGAAGCGCCCGTGCCGTATCACGTCAAGCAGCACCTGGTCGACCGATCCGAGGAGGACACGATCATCACCGACAACTTCACCGGCGTCCGCTGCCGGGTCATGAAGAACCAGTTCTCGGAAAATCTCCGGTCCATGGCCCGCAACGGATCGAGCCCATGGGAGATCATGAAGACCGGCGTGGGCAAGATTCGAAAGGCTTACGTGGAAGGCGACATCGACGGCGGGTCGCTGGCCTTCGGCCAGGTCTGCGGCCTGATCCGGGAAATTCCGACCTGTCAGGAACTGATCGAAGGGATGGTCCGGGAAAGCCGGATGGTCTGGCGGTCGGTGGAGTCCAAAATCCGGAACGGCGCGGCCTGACCCGGATATTACAGCGCTTCGGCCTGAAGGCCCCGGGGCCGCCGGCATAGCCGTGCGGCCCCGGCCGAAGCATCCGCGTTCCTACTCCGGTTTGAGCTTGGCCCCGCTCTGGTTCATGTAGCGCATGAACTCGTCCTGGGGGGAAAGGATAACGGTCGTTTCCTCTTTCATGGCCTTTTCATAGGACTCGAGACTTCGCAGAAAGGCGAAAAACTCGGGGTCCCGGTTGTAGGCCCGGGCGTAAATTTTGGTGGAAGCCGCGTCGCCCTGGCCGCGCTGGTCCTGGGATTCCCGATAGGCTTCCGCCAGGATGACCGTCCTCTTGCGATCCGCTTCGGCCCGTATTTTCAAAGCCGCCTCCTCGCCCTCGGACCGGTATTTCTTGGCCTGGCGCTCCCGCTCGGTCCTCATGCGGCCGAACACGGCCCGCTGGTTTTCCGGCGGCAGATCGGCCCGTTTGATGCGCACGTCCACCACGCTGATCCCGTAATCCCGGGCCCGCTCGTCCGAACGCTCGGTCACGGCCTTCATGATCGCGCCCCGATTTTTGGCGATGATCTCGATCATCTTGAACTTGCCCAGCTCGACCCGGAGTTCGGCGTAGATGATATCATCCAGCCGGGACAGGGCCCCCTGGACGTTACGGACCGTCATGTAGAACTTGAGGGGATCGATGATCTTCCACTTGGCGTAGTTGTCCACGACCAGGTTTTTCTTGTCCTCGGTCAGAATTTCCTCCGGCCGCGCGTCGTAATCCAGCAGCCGGCTCTCGAAAAGGATCACGTCCTGGATAAAGGGAATCTTCCAGTGCAGGCCCGGGTTCTGTATCCCGCTGACCGGCTTGCCCAGTTGTACCACGATGGCCTGCTCGGTCTGATCGACGATATAAAAGGCCGTGTTCAGGCCCACCAGGACTACGAGAATGACGATGACCAGGGTTCCGAATTTTCTGCCCATGCCGTTCCTCCTCACTTGCCCGCCGGCGCGGTCGGCGCCGGTCCCAGCGGTTGGAGGGGCAGGAGCGGAAGCACGCCCTTGTTCGACCCGTCCAAAATGAATTTCCGGGCCTTGCCCAGGACCCGTTCCATGGTCTCCAGGTAAAGCCGCTTGCGGGTGACGTCCCGGGCCTTCTCGTACTCCATGAACAGGGATTCGAAGCGCGAGGCGTCGCCTTCGGCCCGCTTGATCTTCTCCTCCTTGTAAGCCTGGGCCTGGGCCACGAGTTCCGCGGCCCGGCCCTTGGCCTTGGGTAGAATGTCGTTGGCGTAACCTTCGGCCTCGTTGATGAACCGGTTCTGGTCCTCACGGGCCGAAACCACGTCCTTGAAGGCATCCTTGACCTGCTCGGGCGGGTGCACGGCCTGAAGCTGGACCGCGACCACCTGGAACCCGCTGTTGTAATTGTCCAGAATGGCCTGCAACGTCTGCTCGGCTTCATTGGTGATCTGAAGCTTGCCGGCGGTCAGGGCCTCGTCGATCTTGTTGTTGCCGATGACCTCACGCATGGCGGCCTCGGCCGCCGAGCGGATCGTGTTGTAGGGATCGGCGACATTGAAGAGAAACTTGTTGGCGTCGCCGATCTTGTACTGGACGATGAACCACAGGTCGATGATGTTCTCGTCGCCGGTCAACATCAAGGCCTCGTCGGCCACGGGCCGGTACTGCGGCGGCGGGCCGGGATGCACGGTCCGAAAACCGATCTCGAAACGGCGAATCTGCGTCACCTTGGGCTTGAGCACGGATTCGACCGGATAAGGCAGATGATAGTGCGGACCGGACATGGTCGTCCGGGAATACTCCCCGAACCGCTTGACCACCCCGACCTCGTCCGGGGCCACGATATAGATGCCCGAGAGCACCCAGGCCAGAATGACGATGATCGCGATGATATAGGCACTGGGCATCTTGCCCTGAAATCGCTTGAAATTTTCCACCACCTTGTCCAGATCCGGCGGCTGGACCTGGCGGTCCTGCTTCTGTTGCCATTTTTCCCAGTCCATTGGCATGACTGCACCTGTTTTCCCTGTTTTTATCGACTCTTAAGTTTAGGGCACCCTCACGGACAAGTCAAGGCCCCCTTGAAAAATAATGAAACGCCCCCGGAGCAGCGCCCGGCCGGTCCCTCGCGCCCCATGCCCGGCGCCCCCTGGATATTTTCCCTGACCTGCCCCTGCCACACCGGATACCGGAGTATGGGTCATCCCCACGGTTCACGATCCGACTCGTCCGCGCGAACCGGCCTTGGTTGGCGGGATCGCGGAGGAACCCGTCCTTCCCGATATATCAGCTCCCCACTCAAGTTGCCCCAAAAAGGAAAGAGCAGATCAGGAAAATCCCAATCTGCTCTTTTTATTGACATATTTGGTCGGGGCGAGAGGATTTGAACCTCCGACCTCCTGCTCCCAAAGCAGGCGCGCTGACCAGACTGTGCTACGCCCCGATCATTGACACATGGTATGTCGGCCGGCTTTTCAGCCGCCGTAGGCCCGACGCCGCCAGGCGTCGAGGCCCTGGAGAACGGCCCGGGTCAAGGCGTCCCGGTAGGCCTGGCTGGAGAGACGGCCTTCGTCTTCGGCCCGGGTGAGATTGCCGATCTCGATGAGGACCGCGGGCCGGTCCGCGCCGGTCAGGACCGCCACGGGCGCGCCCGCCGGTCCGTCGCCTTTCCGCCTTATAACCTGGCTCAAGGCCCGGTCGAGTTCCAGGGCCAGGCGTTTGGACGAGGCTTGATGGCCTTGTTGAGCCAGGCGCCAGGACTTGATCCGGGGCGGCCCCGTCCGCGCTTCGGCTTCCGCTTCCACTGCCGGCGTCTGGAGCCGGTCGTCGTGAAAAAAGACCTTGAACCCGACGCTGCTCGGAGCGGGCCCGCCTCCGGCGTGCAAGGACAGGAACACGTCGGCCCGGAGCCGGTTGGCCGTGGAGGCCCGGGCATCCAGGTCCGGGCTTTCGTCCTCGTCACGGGTCAAAAAGACCTTGACCCGGGGTTCGATCTGCAAAATCGCCCGAATCTGTCGGGCCAGGGCCAGCGTGAACCCGGCTTCGGGGAACCCGCCCGGCCCGACGACCCCTGGGTCTCCCCCGCCGTGGCCGGGATCGATGACGACGATGAAGTCCGGGACCGGGGGCCGGGCGCCTGTTTCGGCCCGGGCGTCGGGCCGGGCGGCCCCCCACAAACAGTTAACCAATAAAACAAGCAATAATAGCTTGTTAAGCGCCGATGCCCGCTTCATGTCCTGATATCAAATCATGCCCGGCCCGGGCTGTCAACATGATTCCCGGCTCGGCCCTCGGGACATGCCGCCGGCCGGGCCGACGGCAAAAAAAAGCCCGGTCTGGTGAAACCGGGAATTCCGCCGTCGAACAGGCGAAGGTCGTCTTCCGGTGTCGGGTCCCGGTGCCGGACCGGAGGGCGAAGCCCTCCGTCCCACTCGTCGGCGCCCGCCCGAATCAGTCCTCTTCGTCCACTCTTTCCTTGAGTTCCTTGCCGACCTTGAAAAAGGGCAGTTTCTTGGGACTGACCCCGATCACTTCACCGGTCTTGGGATTCCGACCGGTGTAACCTTCGTAGCTTTTGACCTTGAAGGAGCCAAACCCTCTGATTTCAGCCCGTTTCCCATCCGCCAGACCGTCGGCGATCGAATCGAAGAAGGTGTTGACCACGATTTCCGCCTTTTTCAACGTCAACCCTTCCTGTTTGGCCAGAACCTCGATCAACTGAGACTTATTCATCGCTCGCTCCAAGAAACATGTAGGCCGGAAAATTCACCCTGCCTTGTAAGTTTGAATACCCTTTTTTTTTCCTGCTAAATAATTAGTCGATATTTCTTAATTAATAGTCATCCGGCCGGCCGATGTCAAGAAAAAAATCCTATGTCCGCCCCCGGGACTTTCATCCGCCTCGTCCGACGTCGGGCCCTGCCGCTCACGGCTTCGGCCCGGAGGCTTCGACGGGAACGAGACCCGGCCGGCCCGAGGCGTCTTCCCGGAGTTCGTAGCCAAAGCCCGGGCAGAGCAGGGCCAGGGGGCGGCCGAAGAAAAAGACGAGATCGTCCCGGGGGATTCCCAGTTCCTTCATGCCGAACTCCCGGACGTGGAGATCGAAGAGCACGGCCTCCAGGGCTTTGTCGAGTCCGGCCGCGTCGCCGGCGGCGGCTTGCCCCAGGGCTTCGGCCAGGACCGCGACGCCGGCCCGTTCCTCGTGCCGTTCCAACAAAGGTCCGAGCTGGTCGTCCCGGCCGACCAGGTCCATTCGGGTCAGGGGCGGCAGGCCCTGAAGCGTATCGAAGCGGGACGGGTCCCAGCATTCCAGGACCCGGCATTGAAAGGGCCGGTTCTCATAAATCAGGCAGGCGTCTCCCAGGGGTCCCAGATAAATGCATGTCCGTGTCCCGGGGACTTCGCGGAGCTTGAGCTGCTCCCGTTCCAGGACCAGCAGGGCCTGGCGCCGATTGGAATAGGCCCGTTCCCCCCGGCGCAGGGTAACCAGGTCGCCGCGCCGGATGGCCCCGGAGGCCAGGATCGGCAGGTCCTGGGGGAAAAGCACGGGGCTGCCCCTGCGGCAACACTCGCCGCAACGGACGCAGTAGGGCCGGGTCGACCGGGCCTCTTCCCAGAGCCTGGCCTGGATCATCTCCCAGGCATTGGCCTGGGCGGCGGTGGGCATGTTCTCCCAGCCCCTGACCAGATTCGTGAAGGCCTCGTCCTGTCTGATCCCGTCGATCACATCGGTCGCGTCGGCCGGAGACCGGATTTCTTTCAGGATTTCGGCGAGCCGTACCGGCCAGTCGCGCTCGAGTTCACCGAGGCTGGCCGGCAGGCGTTCCATGAGAGGGTCTTTCATTCCGGTCCCTTCGCTCTCCCTTGAAGAGGCTGACGAGTTTGTAAACCCGACCGGACGGTATGTCAACCTTATACGACCATCCTCCCCTTGGCGCCGCCGGGTTTGGGCCTCCGTCCGCGGCGTCGCCTTGACAAGGCCCGGGTAAAGTCCTATCAATGGACAACGCGGCCGTGTCCAACGCCGCGGCGATCCGACTGATTTACGATGAAAAGACCTTGCTTTCCCATATCCGGCCTTTTGGCCGGCCTGGCGGCCGCCCAGTTGACGGCCTCGGCGGCCGTCTATTTCTCCAACCTGAACCTGGTGGAAAAGACGGCGGCCCTCAAGACGGCCGGGTATCTGGTCGTCCCCAACGCTCTGGTCGTACCGGCGTTGCTGTCGTTCAAGACCGCGCTGTACGGCGGGCTGTTCTATACGTTGAGCATCGGGATCGGATTGAGTCTTGCCGCGTCAGGCGCGGCCTGGGCCTGGGACCGGGTCGGACGACGCGGGCGTCTCGGCTCGATCCTGGTAATCCTGCCCTGGTTGGCCGCGCTGGTCTGGCTCAACGGCCGGGGGATCAGCGCACTGACCGCCGGCCTGACCCTGTTGACCCCGCCGGCCGCCTTTGGCGCGGCGGCCTGGAGCTTGAAACGGGCCGCGCCCCGCTCCTGGTCCGAACTGCCGGCCTTCCTGATTCCTTTGGCCCTGCTGGCCGTGATCGGGACGACCCTGATGACGGGACCGGTCTTCGTGGACGTCCGTGACTACCTGCTGTGGCCGACCCGGGTCGGGCGGGGCATCAGTGATTTCTATTATCGGTACACGCTCTACCCGGCGGAAGCATTCAAGTCCCTGCACCAGTCTTCGATCAAGACGGCCCGGGTTTCAGGAACCCTGGATCGATCGACGCGGGAACGGATCGAGACCGCCCTGCGCCAGTTCGACTACCTGCCGATCAAAGGGCGGAGCGAAGTGGACCTGGAACTGGCCCTGGAAGGCGGGTCGGCGGTCCTGAAAAGCGACGGCCGGGAGATCGCGCGGGAGCCGTCGGCCCGGTTCCTTCAAAAGCCCGGGCCGATCCTGCGGTCCTTTTCCGGTTCCATCGACCGTCACGCCAGGCTGCGCCGGGCGGTCCTGTATTCGATCATGATCGGCCTGCCCCTGACCTTGTATGTGTTGGTGTTCTGTCTTGTCCGGGCCGCGGTCGGCCTGGCGGCCGGAGGACGAACCGCGTCGGTCATCGCGGGCACGGTCTGCCTGGCAGCGGGCCTGGCCCTGCTCATTCCGGTCTATCAAGGCCGCACGGCGGCCTGGGCCGGGGACGACATCGCCCGTCTGCTGGAATCCGGAGACTGGCGGGCCCGGGCGGCGGGCCTGAAGGCGGTCACGGCCCGCAACCTGGACGTCAGCGGCTTTCCGGTTTACCGCCGCCTGGCCTCGGACCCCAACCTGGCGGTCCGGTACTACCTGGCCGACTCCCTGGGCGGCGATCATAAAGCGGAGACCGAGGAAACGATCCGGGCCATGCTCGGCGACCCCGAGCCGAACGTGGTCTGCATGGCCTTGAAATCCCTGGGCCGGCGGGGCGGCCGGGACGCGGTCCGGACCATCGTCGACCGGATCGAGTCCGAACCCCACTGGTACGTCCAATGGTACGGATACCAAGCCCTGAGGCGCCTGGGATGGACCCAAAACCGGTCGAACTGAAGACCATGCTCCTGGCCGCCGCCGCGATTCTGTTGATCGAGGCGGCCATGTTCCTGATCATCCGGACTTTTTCGGCTCCGAAAATGGCCATACTCGGCCTGACCCGCCTGATCGACCTGGGTCTGATGGGCCTGATTCTGTCCGGCGCCCGGGAGGGATGGACTTCGGTCGGCCTGACCCGCCAAGGGGCCGCATCTGGATTGAGGACCGGATTGATCTGGTCGGCGATCCTGGGAGGGACCGCCTTTCTGGCCCTGGCCCTGCTCGGGCTGGCCGGTATCGACTGGCCGGCCCTTTTCCTCTTGTCCCCTCCCCCCGCGATCACGGACCTCGTCCTGTTCATGGTGGTCGGCGGCCTCATCGCTCCTCTGGCCGAAGAAGTCCTGTTCCGGGGCCTCATCTTCGGATTCCTGCGCCGCTGGGGGGCCTGGGCGGCGGTTATCGGGAGCACGTTGATCTTTGTCCTGGCCCATCAACCGGGTTTGAATTCGGTCCCGGTCCAGACCGCCGGCGGGCTGGTCTTTGCCCTGACCTATGAGCGGTACCGCAATCTGGTCGTGCCCATGACCATCCACGTGGTCGGAAACACGGCCCTGTTCACCCTGGGCTTCTCCCTGTAAGGGGAAAATCGGGCCATCCCGGTTGCACCGGCGCCAGGCCGCGATATGATAGAAAGTAAGGCGCCCGGTTGACGGAGCCAGTGAGGATGCGTGTATGTCCAAGCTTTGCACGGCCGGCGGAGAGAGACCGACACGGGTCGGCCTGGGCGGCGAAGGGGTATTGCGGACGCAGGGCCGGGAGGGCGAGGCCGCGTCGGTCATCATCGAGGCCCTGGAGCAGGGCCTGACCTACTTCGATTCGGCCCCGGCCTACGCCGGCAGCCAGTCCTATTACGGATCGGTCTGGCGGGAAAGGCCGGAGGTCCGGGCCGGGGTCTTCCAGGCCAGCAAATCGGCCGGCCGGACCCGGGACGCGGCCCTGGCCGACCTGGAACAAACCTTGCGGATCATGGGCCTGGACTACCTGGACCTCTGGCAGATTCACGACCTGCGGACCGCCGGGGAGTTCGAGACCGTTTCCGGGCCGGGCGGGGCCCTGGAGGCTTTCGTCGAGGCCAGGCAGTCCGGCCGGGTCCGTTTCATCGGCGTGACCGGCCACCACGATCCGGACCTGCTGACCCGGGCCGTGGAGGCATGGCCGGTGGATGCGGTCTTGCTGCCGGTCAATCCGGCCGAGGCCTGTCTGGGCGGATTTCTGGACCTGACAGTGGCCGCGGCCCGGAAACGCGGGGCGGCCGTTATCGGCATGAAGGCCCTGGGCGGCTCCCACTATGTCTCGCCCGAGGGGGGCCTGACGGCCGACCGGCTGCTCCGGTTCGCCCTGGCCCAGCCCGTGGACCATCTGGTCGTGGGCTGCGGGCTGCCGGTCGAAGTCATGGAACTGGCCCTGGCCGGCCGGGTCCCGGAACCCATGAGCCCGGCCGAGCGGGAAGCGCTCGTCCAGACCTTTCGTCCCCGGGCCCGGCGGCTGGCTTTTTACCGGGGCGGGGCCTGACCCGCCATATCTACCCGGCCAAGGCTTCGATGGCCGCCTTCAGGTCCGCCGGCTGGGGCAGGACGAAGCGTTCCATGAGGCCGGCGGGGATGGGATAGTTGGCCGCGGCTATCCGTTTGATGGGCGCGTCCAGGTCGTCAAAGGCCTGTTCCATGATCTGCATGGCGATTTCCGCGGCCGGTCCGCAGCGGGAGGTGTCCTCGTCGGCCACCACGACCCGGCCGGTCTTGCGGACCGAAGCCACGATGGTCTCGATGTCCAGAGGCTCGAGGCTGCGCGGGTCGACGACTTCGACGCTGATGCGGTCCTTGAGTTCCTCGGCCAGGCCCAGGGCGAAATGGACCATCATGCCCACAGCCACCACGGTCACGTCCGACCCTTCCCGTTTGACCTCGGCCCGGCCCAGGGGCACCACGTAGTCCTCTTCGGGCACCGGCCCTTTAAAACCGAGCATCCCCTTGTGATAGAGGAAAACGACCGGGTTGTCGTCCCGGATGGCCGCCTTGATCAGGCCTTTGGCGTCGTACGGCGTCGCCGGCACGGCCAGCTTCAGCCCCGGGGTATGCATGAAAATGCCTTCCGGCGACTGGGAGTGCTCGGGGCCGATCATGGCGTACCCGCCCATGGCGGCCATGAAGACCAGGGGCAGGCGCTGGACTCCGCCGTGGATGAAGCGCCATTTGGCCGCCTTGAGCAGTATCTCGTCGGCGGCGATGAACATGAAGTCGGCGAACATGAAATCGGCCACGGGGCGATACCCGGTCATGGCCGCGCCCACGGCCGCGCCGGCAATGGCCGTTTCCGAAATCGGCGTATCGATGATCCGGGCCTGGCCGAAACGCTGGACCAGGCCGCGCGTTATACCGAAGGCGGAAGTGGTCACATCCTCGCCAATGACATAGACCTTGGGGTCCCGTTCCATTTCTTCGCCAATGCCCTCGTTGATGGCCCCCAGGTAGCTGATCTCCCTCATGACCGCACCTCCTCCCCGCCGGCGTAAAGCAGAAGATCGAGAATGGCCGGGTCCTGAATTTCGGGATAGGGGCATTGCTGGGCGTATTCGTCCAGGGCCGATACTTCGGCCTCGACCTCGGCCTCGATCCGCTCGGCCTCGTCCGGGTCGAAGATGCCGCGTTCGGTCAGCTTGTTCCGGAACAGCAGGATGGGGTCCCTCTGCTTCCAGGCTTCGAGCTCCTCGTTCGGACGGGGGTCGGCGTGGGATACGTCGGGCATGCCCTCGGCATGGGCCCGGTAGCGATAGGTCTTGCACTCCACCAGGGACGGTCCCCGCCCCTCCCTGGCTCGCTGGACCGCGACCCGGACCGCCTCGTGGACGGCGAGAACGTCCTGCCCGTCCACGACCACCCCGGGCATGGCGTAGGTGTGGGCCAGATCGGCGATGTCTTCCCGAGGGAAGGCGTCCTTGATCGGCATCCACTGCCCGTAAAGGTTGTTTTCGCAGACCCAGACCACGGGCAGTTTCATGACCGAAGCCATGTTCATGGATTCGTGAAGCGTACCCCGTCCGGAACTGCCATCCCCGAAAAAGCAGATGGATACCTGGCTTCGGGCGTTCATTTTTGCCGTCAGGGCCCAGCCCAGGGCCATGGGGAAGGCGCCTCCGATCGTTCCGCTGATGCCGAAGATGCCCCGTTGTTCCGACGTGGGTCCCTCGACATCCCGCGGCACCCGGCCATAGTGCATGGCCACGAAGGTCTTGGGCGAAACGCCTCGGGCCAGGGTGAAGCCGATGGCGTGGCCGCGATGGTGCGGATAGACGTAGTCGTCTTCCCGCAGATTGAAGGTGCAAGCCCCGACCGGAACAGCTTCTTCCCCTTGCCCGCTGTGGTAGAAACCGACCATCTTGCCGGTTTTGAGTCCGTTGACCATGAGTTCGTCCAATTTTCTCGCGCGTAGCATCAACCTATAAAGGGTGACGAGTTGATCCCGATCCAGTTCCATATGCGCCTCCTTTGCGCGACCCCGTCCGGTTGCTCGAACGGATTCGGTTTGTACCGCCCCTTCCAGGTCCGGTTATTGTTAGCTTCCAAGACAATTCAATGGTCCGAGTATAGAACGTCGGCCGTGTTTGTCAACCAGCCTGTCTCGTTTCAATCGTCACCTATCGGTTGCGCATTTTTATAAATCCATGTCTCCGACTCCGGATCGTTATGGATAAAAAAACCGCACATCAATGATGGAGTCAGGTTGACGTTTGCCTGGTCATTATCCCTATTTTTTTCCAGGAAAATGCGCCTGGCCCTGAAGCGGAATGATTCTTGAATAGTACGAATTCGGATAACGGTCTTGACTTTTGCGGGTCTCTTCTGGAAATATGCCCCGGAATGGCTGACTGCCCGTGACGACCCTGGTTTTCGCCTTTCTCGGGCCATCATCTATATCATGAATCTTTCAGGGAGGTTGCGACTATGAAGCGACGCATGCTGACACTATGGGTCCTGGCGATTATTGTGATCACGACCTGGGCCGTCGCTGCCCGGGCCGGTGAAACCCTGGATACGGTCAAGGGCCGGGGCCACGTTCTTGCGGGAGTCAATGAGGGGTTGTTCGGTTTTTCCATGCCGGACAAGAAAGGCGTCTGGCAAGGGCTGGATGTGGATACGGGCCGGGCCGTTGCCGCGGCGATTTTCGGCGACGCGGGCAAGGTCCGTTTCGTTCCTCTGACGGCCAAAGGGCGTTTCGACGCGCTCCGCTCCAAAAAGATCGACCTGTTGTGCCGGAACACAACCAGGACCTTGAGCCGGGAGACGGCCGAAGGACTGAATTTCGCTCCGGTCAATTTTTACGACGGCCAAGGATTCATGGTTCACAGGAAATCCGGCCTCGAGCGGGCCGGCCAGTTGGACGGTCTCAGGATATGCGTCCTGGGGGGCACGACCACCGAAATGAACGCGACCGACTATTTCCGCCGGCGTAACATGAAGTTCACGCCGGTCGTTTTTGAAAGCACGCTGAAATTGAACGAGGCCTTTTTCTCCGGGAAATGCGACTGTCTGACGTCCGACGCGTCTCAGCTGGCCGGCGCGCGGGCCGTGGCCCCCCAGCCTTCGGATTACGTCATCCTGCCGGACGTCATTTCCAAGGAGCCCTTGGCCCCTGCGGTAGACCAGGGTGATGACGCCTGGTTCGAAGTCGTCCGTTGGACGGTTTTCGCCTTGATCCAGGCCGAGGAGTTCGGGATTGACTCGAAAAACGTGAACGAGGCCCTCAAGAGCCAGGACCCGGCGGTTCAGCGGTTTCTGGGCCTGAAGCCGGGTCTGGGTGCGGCCCTGGGCCTGAGCGAAGGATGGGTGGTCCAGGTCGTCGGTCAAGTGGGCAACTATGGGGAGATTTTCGAACGCAATGTCGGCCGGAAAACGCCGCTGGGTCTGCCCCGGGGGCTGAACGCTCTCTGGACCGAGGGCGGACTGATGTATTCCCCGCCGTTTCGGTGATCCCCGCCGGTCTCCGGCTTCAGTTCCGGTCGCGGAGGTATTCGGCGTAATCGGCCAGGGCGGCCATAACGGTGGCCGCGTCTTCAGGGGTCTGGTAGCAGACGTAACCCTTGGGTCCGAGCACTTCGGCCATGCGTGCTTCGAGGTCCGGGCCGACAACGGGAATTTCCGAGGCCACGACCACGGGCTTTTTGTACGTCTCGGCCATCTGATCAAAGCGTTCGAAAACCCGGCGGACGCCGGCCAGGAAATCGCTCAGCCGCTCTTTAATCTCTTCCTGGGTGATTTTCGGCGGCAACGGCCGCCAGGGCAGCGCGGGCATGATGCCCAGCATGATGACCCCGTCGACCACGGGGCAGCGGAGCAGCCCCTCGAGGGACTTCCACAGATGGTCCGGTTTGAGCGCGGCCACCAAGTCGACCGGATTACCCGGGTTCCACCAGGCCGGCATGAAGGCGTCGAGCTCGGCCAGGGTATCGGCCGGCAGATCGACCACGTCCAGACCGGCCCGGGCGCAGGCGTCGGCGGCCAGCACGCCCCAGCCGCCTCCGGCCGTGACAATGCCCACCCGTCTGCCGCGGGGCAGGGGCTGCCGAGCCAGGCCGAGGGCCATGTTAACCATGTCGTCCATGTTCCGGGCCCGAATAACCCCGGCCTGCCGGACCGCGCCCCGGAAGGCCGCGTCCGAACCGGCCAGGGACGCGGTGTGGGACATGGCCGCCCGGGCCCCGGCGCCGGTGCCGCCGGCCTTGAGCATGAGCAGGGGCTTGCGGGCCGTGACCTCGCGGGCAATGCGCAAAAACCGCGCCCCGTCACGGAAGCCTTCGACGTAGGACAGAATAACCCGGGTTTCCGGGTCTTCGGCCAGGTGCCGGAAATAGTCCTCGCAGTGCAGGTCGGCCTCGTTGCCGCTGCTGACGAACCGGCTCAGGCCAAAGCCCAGTTTCATGATCCGGCGGGCGATGGACGTGGCCACGTTGCCGCTCTGGCCGATGACGGCCATGGTCCCGGCGGCCGGATAAACGGGCGGCATGGCCAGATGCAGCCGGCCCGGCGGGCTTATAATCCCGTTGCAGTTCGGGCCGACCAGAATCATCCCTCCGGCCCTGGCACGATCGACCATCTCCTCTTGAAGACGCAGGCCGTCCCGGCCCACTTCGGCGAACCCGGCGGTAATCACCACTCCGGCCCGGATGCCTTTGGCCGTGCATTCATCGATCACGCCGGGCACGGCCGGAGGCGGGACGACGATGGCCGCCAGATCGGGCGACCCGGGCACATCGGCGATCCGGGCGTAAGCCTTGAGCCCCTGGACCTCCGCTTCACCGGGATTGACCGGAAAAATTTCACCGTTGAAACCGTTCCGCATCAGGTTGGCCAGGACGATTGAACCCCATTTCCCCGGTTTGTTCGAGGCCCCGACAAAAACCACCGACCGGGGATGGAACAGGGCTTGAAAGTTTGCCATACGTTCAGCGTTCAAAATGCTTCTCCTGTCGATCAGTACTCGGGGGCCGTTCAAAAAATGGGTTTCCGGCCCGAAGACTCAAGACCGCTTCGTCCAGGCCAGTTCCGTGGCCCCATACGGCGGAGGGGTCAGAATCACGATGTTGACGCAGTCCGTATCGCCCAAGACCCGCCAGGCATGGGGCAGTTCGGACAGGAAATGAAGGCTGTCCTGCGGGTTCAACGGGTAGCTCCGGCCCTCGATCATATACTCGACCGAACCCTCGACCTGAAAAATCAACTCCTCGCCAACATGGGAATGCGGCTTGTCACCGCTTTTCATGCCCGGCTTGAGCCGATAAACACCCGCATGAAGTCGGGCGTCCTTGAGCCGCAGGGCCAGATGTTCCAACTCGATGGTCCGATCGGCATTGGAAATACATTTCCTCTTCTCCCGAGGAATGAACTCGACCCCCTGGACGAAATCGAAATCGTCCGGCTCCTCTTCACCGATCAGATAGCCGACCCTCTTGCCCAGGGCCTCGGCGATCTTCATCAAGAGCGTAATGGTCGGTGTCATCTGCCCTTTTTCGATCTTGTGGATGGCCGCGCCCGAAACCCCGGCCCGCTCCGAGAGCTGCTGGAGGGAATAACCCGCTTCGGTGCGCAACATCTTGATCTTGCACCCGATGTTTTCAACGATTTGCTCGATCAGAATCTGCGTCATTTCATTGAGCCCCGAACCTTGCGTCATCGTCCGACGGCGCAACTGGCGTTGAACATAGTTTATACCGCCATTTATAATCATTAAATCAATCGGACCTGTCAAGCCTTTTGCTCCTCTCAGCATACCCTTCCAGTGCCTGGTGGCATTTCAAGACCGCCCTGTCCCGGCTTTCGGCCTCGGAACTCCGGCTGTCGCCTTCAGCATGTTGGAATCAAGGGACTCGGAGGCAGGGTCGCCCTTCGGACAAAGGCCGCGCGGGCGGCGGGATTACTCTATGCCCCGATTCACTGAATACTTACTTCTCAGGGCAACCCCTGCCTGAGATGGGGGTGTTGATAAATGGCTTTTGAAATAAAATTAAGCGCCGACAGGGAAATGATATATTCCTGCTTCCCTCCAGAGGCGGGCAAGTCTCAGAAATGACATATAGTTATGTTTCATTCCCGCGAAGGCGGGAATCCATGGTAATCGATTTATTTCCTCAATCGGCACCCTCAGATGGGGGGGCACATTCCTCGCGTCATGCCGCAACGCCGGTTTCCGGCTTTTTGACCAGATGTACCCGGGGATACACGCGCGGGCACAACAAGCACGGTCCAACTTTGGGTTTCGCCAGGCATTTCGGGCGGGAAAAGGGGTCAGGAGCAATAGTGTCCGGAACGGTTTTTGCCGGGGGCCATGGCCGCTTGTCGGCCATGGCTTCACGGCTGGTTCCCCAGCAGGCGCCTCTTAAGGATTATCAATCTGTTGAAGGCGTAAGAGCCCGACGGACCACAGACCTCTCCCCATGGCACGATTTGTTTCCAACCCCAATAACCTTCGGCCAAGCCAAAGGACGGGTATTCGCAAGTCTTCGTACGCTCCCCGGCAAGATACCCTGAAACCAATTGAAACCTCGCGATCCGGAATGGGTAAATGCATAATTCATTCCGGACACTATTGCTCCTGACCCCTTTTCCCGAAGCATCCATACATGACTTTTAAATGAACGGTATTGGGGCTAACCGCAATATCCGGGTCAATACGGGTGGCGGTGTCTGATACCGTTTCGGGTTCCCGGTCCGGCGGATCAAGGGCGGACCTCGGGAAGGGACGTGTCAGTTGCCGGGGCCGACCTTGGGTCCGAACAGGATGTTTTCCAACTGACGGTGGGTGAAAAACGGGTCGTCTTCCCGGAGATACGGCAGGGCGATCTTCTTGCGGCGCAACAGATTTTTTTCAATGTATCCGAATATTTGATCATTCTCGTAGTGGGCGGCCTTGGCAATGATCCGCCCGAAGGGATCGACCATTTCGCTGCCCCCCCAGAAATGGCAGTCAAACCGTTGCGGTTTGTCCGGTTCGCCGGCCTGGCCCGGGACGTGGCTGGAGCCCGAGCAGGTCTCCACCCCGACCCGGTTGACCATGATGCCGTAAACTCCGAAGACCCGGGCGTAGAACTTGTTGATGATCTCCCAGCTTTCGATGTTGGAGAACTCTTTGCCCAGGGCTTCCTCGGACGAGTTGATCACGCCGATCAATACATCGGCCTCCTGGCTGACGGCCAGGTATGGCAGGGACGGGTGCCATAGGTCGTTGCAGATGAAGACGGCCAGCGTCAGTTCGTCGATCTTGAAGACGGGCACCTGCCGGCCCGGGGAGAATATTTTGCCTTCCTCGAAGACGCCGTAGTTGGGCAGGTTGAGTTTGCGACAGGTGAAAAGGACTTGGCCGTCGACGGCCACCAGGGCGGAGTTGTAGAAGTTCATGTTCGGCGATTCCTCGATGAACCCGACCACGGCCGCTGTACCCCGGGTGGCTTCGGCCAGCCTTCGGACCTGGGGCGAATCGATTTTGAGGGCGACTTCATGGTACCGGGGACCGACGAAGTACCCGGTCAGGGCCAGTTCGGGAAACAGGCACAGGCGGGCGCCTCCCTCACGTCCCCGGTGGATTTTCTCGATCACCTCCTCGAGGTTGGCCTCCAGGTTCATGAGCTCGGGCCGGGTCTGAAAGATCGCCACCCGCATGAGGCGCTATCCCTCCCGGCCGGTCTTCAGGTCGAAACCGGGCCGAGGGCGCGGTGAAAGGCCCGTTCTCCGGCCGGGGCCAGGCCATATTCCCCGCCCGCTTCCAGGAGGGCTTCGGCCATGGACTGTCCGTAGCCCCGAGAACAGGCCAGGAGCGTTATTTCGGGTTTGATGACCACGATCTGGCACGGGACTCCCAAGACCGGCCCCTGGATAGCAAAAGGCGGCCGTCGCAGGGGGTCTTGCAGGTCGAGGGGGGTGACCTTTTCCAGGATCGGAAAGACGGATTCGGCGATCAGGGCCGCCAGGACCAGCCCGTCGGTGACTTCGGTAACCATTGGAGCGGCGAGGGCGTCGGCCGGGCCGTCTCCCAGGTGCCAGACCGAGGCCTGGCCCGGGTTCAAGCGGTTGACCAGGAATCCGCGCCGCCAGGCGCATCGCCCGACCGAGGCGGGCGGTTCCAGGTCCAGGGTCTGGAGAACCCGATTGAGGTCGGGGTCCTGGACGTCGTACTTGGGCCGATGGCTGAGGTCCACCAGCATCGGCCCCGCGCCTTCGACATGGTAGCGGCGGATCACGACCCAGTTGTCCCGAAAGGCGGTTTCACCGGGCTGAAGCGGAAAAGAAATCGGAGAATATCGTTTGGCTTTGAACATGCCCTCACCTCACCCTTTCATCCGGGTCCCGTCCGGATCGTAGAAGGGCCGGTCGACGACGCGGGCTTCCATGAGTTGGCCGCCTCGTCCGGCCTCGAATATGCGGATAGGCGTCCCGGGCCGGGAGAGTTCCTCCTCGATCAGGGCCAGCCCGATGGACTGCCCCAGCATGTCGCTGTATCGGGAACTGGTCACGTGCCCCCGAATCCGATCGTCCACGATCACAGCGCCGTCCCCCGGTGTTTCCCGGGGGTCATCGGGGACAAAGCCGGCCAGCTTGAGCCGGCCCGGCCGGGACTCGGCGAAACGCAGGGCCGACGCGCCGACCGTCCTGGCCTCGGGCTTGTTCCGGTCCCAGAGGAAGCCCAGTCCCAGGTCGATCAGGTTGGTCCGTATCTCCGTGTCCTGGCCGATGATGACGTGACCCTTTTCCAGACGCAATACGTTCTGGGCCTCGAGGCCGAAGGGGCGAATCCCCTGCTCCCGGCCGGCCTTGAGGAGCATGTCCCAAAGGGACCGGGTGTACGAGGCGGGGGCGTGGATTTCGTAGGAGAGTTCGCCGACGAATCCCAGGCGCAGGATCCGGACCGGAATCCCGCCGAGGCGGGTGTCCCGGCAGGCCATGAAGGGGAAGGACTCGGGGCCCGGATCGTCCTCGATGAGTCCGGCCAGGACCGAGCGGGCTTTGGGTCCGGCCAGATTTACGGCGCCACGGGCGTCGGTCATGTTGACGAGACGGTAGTCCCAGCGGTCGTACCGGGTATGATATCGGAACCATTCGATGGTCTGTCCGGCCCGGCCGGTGGAGGTGGTGAAGTAGAAATCGTTTTCTCCGGTCTTGAGGATGACTCCGTCGTCGATCAGGCAGCCGTCATCATTGCACATGGCTATATATTTGAGTCTGCCTTCGGGAATGCGGGTCATGTCGCCGATATAGAGCCGGTTGAGGGCCTGGACCGCGTCCGGGCCGAAGATGCGGAACTTGCCCAGGGTGCTCACATCGATCAGACCCGCGTCGTGATGGACGCCGGCGATCTCTTCCCGGGCGGAGAGGTCCGTCGAAAAGTATCGTGCCCGTTTCCAGGGTCCGACCCGCCGGAAGATGGCCCCGGACCTGTCCAGGATTTCGTGAAGGGGGGTGCGCTTGAAGACGTCCCGATGGGAGGCGGCATAGGTGGCCAGCAGGGTCGGGACCAGGGGGGGCCGGATGGTGGTCGGCCGGATTTCTTCCACTTCCTCCCCGCGCATCTGGGCCATGAGCAGGGGCAGGTTGTGGCCGGGAATGCCGCCCTGGCCCGGTCCGGTGCCCGCGGCGGTGAATCGCTTGGCCAGTTCGGGCATGTCGAAGCCGTTCTGGAAGGCCTGGGCGACGTGTTTGACGGTGGCGTCCTCATCGAAGCAGACGAAACTCTTGCGGCCGGTATCGAGACCCGGTCCGGTCACCACCCGGGAGCCCTTGGCCGGCTTGGGCAGACCCGCCAATTGTTCCCGGACCGGGCCGCGCAAGGCTTCCGCGTCCGCGCCGCATACGGCGGCGGCGTCCAGGCCGGCCAGCCGGCCCGAAACCTCGATGGAACGCGCGTCCCGATAGCCCAGGAGGCGCCCGGCCGCATGCAGGCCGGGGGGCAGGGACTCGGGCAGGAAAAAGAGGGTGTGCGGGTCGTATCTCATCCGGGCCTGCCCCAGGGCCAGCAGGCCGCTGACCGGGCTGAGGCCGGCCGAGGCGACCAGGATCGGACAGGCGAAGCGCTGTCTGCGCAGGCCGTCCAGGCTGGCCATGACCACGCCTTCGAGGGTCTTGTCCCCCTCGGCCCGGGAGGCGGCCCAGCCGGCCATGAAGGGTATGCCTCTTTGGGACAGGGCCTCGACCAGTTCGGGATCATGTCCGTTCATCCGGCAGTCGGCCACGGCCAGGACCTTGAGGCCCAGATCGGCCAGGTCGGCGGCCGCTTCGAGCCCGATGTCATGGCCGACGCTGAATACGGCGGTTTTTCCGGGCAAAAGGCCATAGGTTCTGGCCAGGCGGTGGGCGCAGCCGGCCTGCATGACGCCGGGCCGTTCATTGTTCTCGAAAATGAGCGGACGTTCCAGGCAGCCCGTGGCCACGATCATGGCCCGGGCCCGGACCTGGAGGTACAGTTCGGTAAAACCGTCCGTTTCCCGGCCCACCTGGAAGGCGGTGGCCAGGCTGTTGTCGCCCCACAGCCCGTTGACGAAGGTGTGTTTGAAGACCCGGATATCGGGGCAGGATTCGACCGATTCGGCCATGGTCCGGGCCCGATCGCACAGGGACCCGCCCTCCGGGTGCTCCCGGACCCGCCAGTCGTAGAAGCCGCCCAGCCAGGGCCTGGCTTCCAGGAGGACGACCCGCAGGCCGTATTCGGCCGCGGCCAAAGCCGCGGACATCCCGGCCGGACCGCCACCCAGGACGCAGACGTCCGTGTTCAGGTGCCGTTCCTCAAAGGGGCCGGCCTCCCAGTTCGGGTTCAGCTTGCCGATTCCGGCCGCCTGGCGGATGCGCCGCAGGAAAAAGGGCCACAGGTCGTACGGTTTATGGAAGACCCGGTAGTAGAACCCGGCCGGCATGGCCCAGTCCAGCTTGTCCATCAGGCCCCACCAGTCCCAGTCCGCGGAACCGATCACGTTCTGGGGCCGGACGACCATGCCCGGCCGCAGCCATGTCGTCTCGGTGCGGACGTTGGGCAGACCGTCGACCTCCATGAGTGAGTTGCTCGATTCGCCGTCCAGGCTGTACAGGCCCCGTGGCCGGTGGTACTTGACGCTTCTGGAAAAGATGCGCACCCCGTTGGCGTAGAGTGCGCTGGCCACGGTGTCCCCCGTCAGGCCGGTCATGTTTTTGCCTTCGTATTTGAAGGTCAGGGGGATTTCCGGGTCGATGCGCCAGGTGGGAGACGGGGTCAGTCGTTTCATGATTCCTCCTCCAGTGGACGGACCTCGCGGTTGGTCAGCGTGTCCCGCCAGATCGAAAACCAGGTCCCGCAGCCCTGATGGTGGTACCACCATTCGAGTTGCGGGCCGCCCCGGTTGGTTCTCAGGTGGAGCCAGTCACACCAGGACTCGGGGGTCAGGCCCGCTTCGTCGGGCCTCGGGCCTCGCTCTTCGCCGCCGAACCGGAATTCGTAAAGGTCCCGTTTGCCGCATATGGGACAGGTCACGGTAAAGGACATGATCCTCCTCCAATCAGTTCCAGGGCCCGTAGTAGACCGGGCTGGCGATCTCGCCCAGAAAACGGGTCTCATTGAATCGCCTCATGGTAAACGGCTCGAGGATGTCCGGACAGCGACCTTCGGCCATGAAGCGGGCCATGTACCGACCCGTGACGGGTCCGGACTTGAAGCCGAAATAACCCCAGCCGCAATCGATATAGAGCCCCTCGACCGGATCGTTGCCGTCGATGATGGGGGCCATGTCCGGGGTCATGTCGGCCAGTCCTGACCAGACGCGCATGAAACGGAGCCCCCGAAACGCGGGCATCAGTTCGGTCAACCCTTCGGCCTGGTGCTTGATGTACTGGGCCGTGACCAGGGTCGTGTAGTTGGGCCAGGGGTCCATATGGGCTCCGGTGACCAGCTCGCCCTTGAGGCTCTGGTTGCAGTAGACGTGATAGGCCCCGGAGGAGACGACGTGGTTGAGAAAGGGTTTGACCGGCTGGCTGACCATGGCCTGGATGGTCAGGACGTCAATGGGCAGGCGCAGTCCGATGAGCCCGGCGACCAGGACGCTGTACCCGCCAGCGGCGATAAGCACCCGGGGAGTCTTGATGGTCCCCTGGTCGGTCTCAACGGACACGACCCGCCCGTTTTCCACCCCGATGCCCAGAGCCTCGGTCTCCTGATGGATGCGAACGCCCCGGGCCGACGCGCCCCGGGCCAGTCCCCAGGCCGCGGCGTCGTGCCGTATGGTCCCGCCGGGCGGATGAAACATCCCCCCCATGATCGGATAGGCCGGCCGGTCGGAAATATCCAGGTAGGGCACCAGTTCCTTGCACTGTTTGGCATCCACCAGTTCGCTGATCACGCCGTGGAACTGGGCGGTGGAGACCTGGAGGCGCAAGGCGCTCATGGCCGCTTCGCCATGGGCCAGGTTGAGGTTGCCACAGTTGAAGAACATCAGGTTGAAGTCCAGTTCGGAAATCAGGCTGGGCCAGAGCTGGAGCCCTTCGTAATAGAGCCTGACGTTTTCCTGGCTTCGCTGGTTGGCCCGAACGATGGCCGTGTTCCGGCCGGTGCCGCCATAGCCCACGTAGCGGCGCTCGATGATCCCCACGTCGGTCAGGCCATGGTCCTTGGCCAGATAGTAGGCCGTGGCCAGCCCGTGGATGCCGCCGCCGATAATGACCGCGTCATAGCTGGACTTCATGGGCGGACGCCCCCACAAACTCTTGTTCTTGAACTTCATAAATTACCTCCATCCCCCGCGCGGCCCCGGCAGACGCCGCCCTTCCCGCCCGGAGGACGATCGCACGCGTTTCGAGTCATCGACACTCGCCCATCCCGATCCTCGCCGGAAAACATGCGGGACGGACGAGAACCCGGGCCTTGTCCGATGAAAAAAGCCGGTCATATTGGTCATTCAGGAAGGTTCTACGTCACCACAGGGATGACGCAGGCTGGAATAATCTGGCGGAGTCAAACAATTTACAAGGCTTATCAATTGGTTATACATCAGGTATCAGCTTAGGACATTCCGGAGCCTCTGTCAACCGTCTGACGAGGATTTCCGAACTACACCGTCAATTGTTTGATATCACGAATGTTTTTCAGATGAGCCGGGCGAGGGTTGCGGCCCGGACCGGAAGTTCCGGGATCGGGACGCGTGGGGCGCCGGTTGGAAAGGGCGGTGTGTTCAGGGGCCGTTTCCGGCCCGGAGGATTCATCAATCGCGGGGGGCAGGCTTTAGCTTATCGGCCAGGGATTCAAGGACGGGGAACAGGGTCTCGGCGACGAACTGGTGGCCCCGTTCGTTGAAATGATAGTCGCCGTCCAGATAGAAGGTCTTGCCATTTTCCTTGGCCGCCCGGGCCATGGCCTGGGACAGGGGAATGTAGAGGATGCCTTGCCGGCGGGCGAAATCATGGAGAATCTCCTGGGGCCTGAAGCGGTCCCAGCCCCGGGTGTCCGCGTCCGGATGCTGTTGGCGCAGAAGTTCCCAGTAGCGGTCATAGACCTGGGTGATGGTCGGAATGACCGCCAGGGCCAGGCGGCCGCCGTCCGCCCTGACTTCCCGCTCGAGTTTTTTGATCACCTCCAGGGTCACGCGCCAGCTTTCGTCCAGGGCCTGTGTATTGAGGACCAGTTCGGTCGCGCCGCTGTCGGCCTTTTTTTCGAACTGGCGGCGATGG
>JAHJTB010000415.1 GCA_018830135.1 Pseudomonadota bacterium
AAAAAACTCCGGGGTCTGGGGCAGAGCCCCAGCGCGTCCTTTGGACGCATTACTTTCGTGGCACAGGGCTCCGAAAGTAGCTTATACGTAAACCGGATTTGTCCATTTCACGCTGAACCAGTACAATAGAGCTTGGCCTCTTCCACGGTGCGTGTGCGGCGGTCGATGGCCGTGCCGGGCGCGACGTAGGTGAAGCGCCCCGGGTCCCAATCCATGGGAATCTTTTTTCCAGGGGAGGGATCGAAGAGCGGCGGAATCGTTTGCTCCGGCCTTAGCACGGCGTCCTGAAACAAAAGCCGGCCGCCCCGGCCGTGAATTTTGTCCTCGGCCTGTCTCCCGTAGAGCTGTTCGAGCAAGGTCATATCCGCCCCGGGAAGATTTCGGGCCTGCTGGTGAAACAGCCCCTTGATGGTGCTGCCGGGGATGATCGGCCGTCCGGCCGAGTCGCAAAGAACCTGTTGAATTTCCGGTTCAATGTCCTGACCCGGGCGTTCGTCCCGGGCGCCGCTCAACGGTTTGTTGATGGTTGCGCCCGAGCCCGGGTGCAAGGGGCTCTGGGCGATCAGGCTCCCCTGGATGCGGTAACGGACCCAGGGTCGTACCGATTCGGCTCTGCTTTCTTCGGTCATGGCTCGATCAACTCATAGGAGGACGGTTCGAATTCCTGGTGGCAGAAAAGGTCGACCGCGACCTCGCCCCAGCCGTTTTCCGGCACAAAGGGAAAGGTCTTCCACAATGGTTTGTTCGGGTCTTGATCCGTTTCGTCCAGGCAGGGCGGCAGGCCTTGGGCCAGCCAGTTCCTCAGGACCTTTTCCGCGTCCTTCCGGGTGCGACCGGGCGCCAGTTCCAGGGCGAAGACGCTCCGGGCCTCGGTCAACAGATAAGGGTTATAGGGATGGCTGGAGCGAAACCGATAGTGGAGATGCCCGCCCGACAGGGCCTGGGAGGCGAAAAACCGCTTGAGCGTCAGGCAGCCGTCCGAGGCCTGGGTCCAGTACGAGGCATAGGCCTCGAACAGGACCTGGCGATTGACAAAGGCCTGGTTGAGTCGAGGGTCGCAGGGCAGTATGGCCGCCGGGGTCTGGAGGGTGACTGTCCATTCATCCTTGGAAAAATCTGGAAGGTCCAGGTCCGCCGGCCCCAGGACCCGGACCCGGGCCGATGTCTTGGTCTTGCCCAGGTAATGCAGGTCCAGGTCGAAAAGTTGAAAGAGCGCGGCCATGACTTGGCCGCGGTCCGTGTCCGGAACCGCTGAAAAATCGACCCGGCTTCGCCATTGCAGCCCGTCGGGAATGACCGTCTCGTAGGAAAAGAGCTTGCCTTCATCCGTGCTGCGCTTTTCAGGGTCCATTCGGGTCCGGACAATGAGTTCCTTGCGGGGATCGTCCATAAAATGGAACCCTTTTTCAGAAAAAGCCTTTTGCGCTTTTAAATAATCTTCGGCTTTCCAGTCGATGGAAAAATCGGGCGCCTTGTGGTCGATCAGGCCCGGCCCTTCAAGGCATATGGCGTCAAAAATGCGATCGTCGTCAGGCACGACGCACAGGCTCAGGGGCGGAACGACGGGACGGGCATCGATACCGGCGGATATGGGCAGCGCGTCGAGAATACGTATCTGGTGGAAGCAGCGCCCCAGTTTTTTCCAGGGCTCGGGCAATGTATCATCGATGGGAGCGTCAATGAAGCGGCCAGTGGTCTGGTTTAAGACGGAAGCCAGGCATCCCTTGATGGCGCCTCCGGATATGGTAACTGCCGACTCAAAGAGATTGTCAGCTTTATGAGGTATTGCGAGGCAGAACGGGGCGGAGGGCTGGATGGCGATCTTGTATCGCGTCCGGGTCATGTCGTCGGTAGAACGAGCGGTGGCGACGGGTTCTTCAACCCAGTCGACCTTCACCTCGCGGATTTGTCCAAAACCGACGCTCCTTTGTCCCCCCAGGGCGGGAATGAAACGAAACGCCATTCGAATAACGTCCCCGATCCGATGGATTTCCTCTTTATTATCCGTAAAATAAATGATCTTGCCTTTGAACACGGCCCGTTCACCCGGTTTCAATGGCGATTCGATGGCAAGAAAGGCGCCTTTTTTCACGGATTCAAGCTCTGGATCGATTTGGATGCGGTACCGCACCCCATGACCGTTGCCTTGGCCGATTAAACCGAAGTCCTGGACGATCAGGCGTCCCCGCCGGGGGGCGTTGCCGTCTCCCGAAGAGATGTCTCCCAGCAATTCAACGATCTTCAGGCTGCCGAGCGGCAACAGGTCCCCCAAATCCGTCATGGCTTCGCGCAGGCGGCCTTTGATGTGCGGTCCGGGTATGATCACGCCGCCGGAGCGGTTTCGGACAAAGGCGGCGCTGATACCGAGCACGCCGGGTGCATTGGTTCCGCAGAAAAGCGGCCCCTTGAGGGTCAGATCAATCTTGAAGGTGACTTTCTTCATGCTTCATGCCTCATTCCTCTTTGCTTCCGGCAGATAGTCCCACAAGGCATACAGGTGATAAAAAGTAAGGGGTATGTGGCCGTGGAAATACGCGCTTAGGGATTCAAGAAGACGGAATACCTCGGGACCGTATAGCTTCTTGATCCGCTTGGTAACGCTCTCCAGCGCCTTGTCATGTTCAGCGGTATCGGGCGAACCTGGTTGGTATAAGACTTGATATATCTTGTTCTTGGGAAGTTGTTCCCGGATTTGATGAAAAAATTTCTGTATCGATTGCATGTCTTGCCCGGACAGGGAAAACAGTTTGATCCAGGGACCGGTTTCTTTTTCAGGCTTCGGAAGGTCAAACGGAATCCGGGTTTTCCGGTAGGCAAGGATATCGTTCCCGATGTGATCGAAGGATTCAAGGACCTCGTACTGAAAGATGTTCCTTGCGCGATCGGCTGCTTTCGCATTTGAAGCAAGCGTTTCAGCCAGTCTGACGACCCGGTGTATGGGGGCCTTGTGATGGCAGAAAACCATTCCGCCGGCATGCCGGAGTCCGGCCCGGCCCACAATGGAAGTCCACTCGGCGGAAAAATCATAAAAGAGCGACAAAACCTCCCAGCCCAGACAGGCCGGTACGACCAGGGTTACTTCATCTCCGCCCCATCGCAGTATCTCGATGCGATACGTATTCTCAGTTGATATAAACCGAGGGTCGTGATTGAAACGGTTGAAGACTTCGGCCAGAAAGGATGCGCGTTTTCTCTCAATATCCTGACTGAAATCAGTCAATTGCGTATCCGAGTCGCAAGTTTTCCGGATTTGGCCGAAATGATTGCCGTCCAGATATATGACGCACATCTTGCGGTCCAGAACCTGATCTTTGTATCCGGTTGACAATTCTTCAAAGGTGTCGACAAAATCGTACAACAACTCGACTTCTAGGCCAAAACGATTCATCAGGTCATAATAAAAACTCTTTTTTTGATTTTTTCCAAAGTCCCTTCGGGCAACCACTGAATCGGAACAGATGAACTTTTCATCACCCTTGAATACCTCGGTCCGGCCAGGCCGGATATAATCCAGGTCGCAATAGCTGCCAATTCGGCAGGCATTCTTTTCAGGAATTATGATAGTCAACTGTTTAAACTGGTTGAAACGGTTCAGGACGGTCACTTTGGTTTGGGTCCTTTTAAAATCGGTATCGAATTTTGTGATATCAACCACGAATGTAACATGGCGGCTTGGCAGTGTGTCGTCCCCTGGCATCAAACATTGATTTACTGCTTCCTTGATAGTCGATATGGACCTGTCCTCAGCCCGAAATCTGAACAATCCAATCGAGGCGCTTGATGTAATCTTCTTTACATCCGCTGCATTCAGTTCTCCCAGAAGCCGCTCTATCTTCTCAATGGATTTCAGAAGGGTAAGAGCCCCGCCCCTGATGGTGCTCAAGTCATACGTGTCTTCAATAAAATTGGAAAGATTCACCCCTTCAATCCGCAGATAATAATCCGATACGTTATCACCATTAAGCGTCATAGACGGCCTCCGAAAATTGACATGCCCAATCCATACGTATATTACTGGTTGATACGGTTACGGCCTTAAAGAATCAGTTGCCAGTTTATGAGTGGCTATCGAGATTCCGCATTGAAATAAAATCACTCAAAGCTACAAACATAAATATCAATTATTTCGAACAAATTATCCTACCACCGATACATGATATCAGTCAAGAATAAATCGTTAAAAACAGCTGATTTCGATACGGCCAAATAAAAGTGCCGCCTGTTCCATATTATATGCTCTATTCATCAGTCAGAATCTCTATCCCGGATTTCTCACCGGGTTCCGTAGCGAGGTCGAGAAATCACTAGCGAAACGCGGAGTTGGAGGAGATTTCGGTCGAGGGTATATTCGACGATATGTTGAGGACCCAAATCTTCGAAACAAGCGTTGCAGCAAGGATTTCCCGGCCGCAGCAGGAAGTTGGTGAGAAACCCTGGATAGTTACCACGACCGGCGTCCGGCATGCCGGGAATCGTAACCGCCGGGCCTGCATTTCGTACTTTGAACCGACTTTGATCGCAGAAAACCAAATGGTCTTCCTCCCAACATTTCAGAGACCTTCCGTTGCTTGACTTCCTTCCCGATTGTTCTGCGCTGTTCTTTGGCAGTCCCTAGCCCTGGAACTCGAAGCCTTGGTCTGTCCACTTACGGGACCATGTACGTTCGTCGACGCCGAGTTCATGCAGGTATTCGTCGCGGGTTTGTCATTTACGTCAGTTCCCCGTCTCTGGCAGGCCCGGTATTCCCCTGCCTAACCCGGCCTAGCCGGAACCAAACAGGTTATTGCTTCACGCCGCTTTTCCGATATTGCTGGTTCCAAAGCTCCAGCTTTGGAACGCCCGTTGGACTAGAAGCTGAGGCTTCAACACCTCAATCCAAATGCTACTCCAGTGGCAAGAAACCCTGCTGTGAATCAAAAAAAGGTAAGCTGGAGCTTCCAGGATCGGGTTCCCAAGCTTGGAGCTTGGGAAACAGCATCAAGTTCTGTTACACCGGCTCCTTGTCCCTGCCCGCCCCGACATTCCACGGGCTAATCGGTTTTCGGGTCGGCCAATAGATATCGGGCCATCATGTCTGTCAGTTCGCTGATGAATACATCCTCTTCGACCACATCCGTTTCGTAAAGAATGTACCGGTGGGACAACCAGTCCACGGTCTGGACAAAGAGCCGCGCGGCCATCTTCAGGTTCTGCTTTCGAACACCCTTTGTGTTCCGCAGCAGGGACTCTATGAACCCGGCCGCGATCTCTTCCACCTCGGCCGCGCCGTTGGCGATATGCTTGAATATGGGCAGTTCTTCGAGCGAAATGCGGTGGAGTTCGGGATCACGCTTGTGAAAAGCGATCATGGCCTCGATAATTCGCCGGATCAGCGGCCCGTCCAGGCAGGCCGACGGGCCCACGTCCCGGACGATCCGGTCCAGGAAATCGAGCCCTTCCCGGGTGTGCTGCTCGGCCAGCTTGAGCAGAATCGCGTTCTTGTTGGGGAAATACTGGTAGAGCGACCCGATGGACACGCCGGCCCGTTCGGCAATGTGATTGGTGGTGGCCCCGGCATATCCGCTGCTGGAAAAAACCTGAGCCGCCGCCTCCAGAATGACGGCCACGGTGTTTCTGGATCGAGGCTGTGACGGCTGCTTTCGCGGGTTCAGGCTGTCCTTGTCGGTCATCGGGCGCCCCCTCCGAATGCGAGTAGACAGGACCATGGGGTCCGGGTAATCTTTGCTCAATATGAGCAATTACTCATATTACCGGAAACGGGTGAATCGGGTCAAGGGGATTGTCTCGGCGGACCGGACCACGGAGGGCCGCGCCGGACAGACCCACCCGCAAGAAGGAGGACGTCATGGCCTACAAACAGTTTGTTCCGCTTGTCAACCTGAACTTCCAGATCAACCGGCTTCTGACCTATGGGGAAGCGGCCTGCCGGGAGGAGGAGCTTTGGGAAGCGGCCCAAGGGCTTCAAACCTTTGACTACAAGGCCTGGTACCGGGAATGGCACAACCTGGCCCTCCGGGCCGAGGGGGACGGGCGGATACTCCATGCCGCGTATTATCATCGCCTGTCCGAGTTCTTTCTTCCGGACGATGTGCCGGAAAAGCAGACTTCGTACCAGGATTTTCGCCGTTGTTTCTACCAGGCCGTGGACACGACCCGGTTCGATCAGATCGAGGTCCCGTACGAGGGCCACGTCCTGCCGGTGCTCAGGATCAACGCCGCCGACCCCAAGGCCGTGGTGCTGCTGCATGGCGGGTTTGATTCCTTTGTCGAGGAGTTCTACCCGGCCTTGCACCGGCTGACGGACAACGGCTACAGCCTGGTCGTTTTCGAGGGCCCCGGCCAGGGCCGGGCCTTGCGGGACGGCCTGAAAATGAACCACGACTGGGAAAAGCCGGTCGGCGCGGTGCTCGACCATCTCGGCCTGGATGACGCGCCCTTGATCGGCGTCAGCCTGGGAGGATACCTGGCCCTGCGGGCCGCGGCCTTCGAACCCCGGATATCACGGGTCGTGGCCTATGACGTGGTGTACGACGCCCTGGAATGCTTCACGAGCAGTGTACCCGAACCCATGGGGAGCGAGCTCCGGCGGATGATCGAGGAGGGCCGCAAGGAAGAAGTCAATGCCCTGTTCGAAGCCCTCCGCCGGGACAACGACCTGGTGGACTGGGTCCTGACCCACGGCATGTACATTACCGGCCAGGTCTCGCCGTTCGATTATTTTCACTACTTCCTGAACTTCAACACCCGGGACATATCCCGACTGATCAGACAGGATGTGCTTCTCCTGGCCGGGGAGCACGATCATTTCGTGCCCCTGGACATGTATTACAAGCAGAAAGACGCCCTGACCCGGGCCCGTTCGGTCCGGGGACGCATTTTTACCGCCGCAGAGGGAGGGGATCAGCACTGTCAGGTGGGCAACGTGGACCTGGCCTTCAAAGAAATGCTCGAGTGGCTGGACGGATTCTATTGCGGGTGATGATACGCCCCCGCCCGGCCGGGAAAAACCGGCGGGCATCGGCCCTTCGGGCGGCCCGAAGGGCCGATGCTCCAAGAAACAATCCGTCCGGTTTGGAGCTGAGCACCGTTATGATGTCGGACCGCTTTTCCATGAGGGTCTGGCCGAGGCGGCCTGGTCGCTTCGTTCCTCGCGGAGACGGCGCCAAGCGGTGCCGTCTTTGCGGGGAGACGACCTTCGGAGGGCCTGAAGGAGGGCTTTGGCGCGCAGGCTGCTCGCCGGAGGGAGAGGGAGCCGGAGGAGAATGCACGTCGTGCCGGCCAAAGCCGCATGTACACGCCCTCACTCCGACAGAGGCGGGCAGGCGGAAGTGATACCAAGACAGGACGGCCCCATCAGCGGGACCCGTTTCAACACGACTTTTTTCCATAAGCCGCCCAAGGCCCCGGCCAGTGATCCCAACCCTGGTTAAAGACAATAAATTCAACAAGATGTTTACATTCATCGGTTTTCTTCACGAATGATCCGGGGCGAACCGCCTCAAATCAGGCCGGGGGGCATGTAACCGGGCTGCCGGGTCTTCCGACGTAATATTCCAAGGGAGGGAGGAGCGGACTTTGTGAACAAATAAGGGCATGTAATATGAAAAAAATGTATATTTTATTGATAGTAATCATGATTTCGGCCGCAGGTTGCAGCGTCCACCTTGGCGGGGAACCCGGGCCGATGCGCCGGTCCGAAGCCCCGCCTCCGCCGGCCCCCGTCCATGTGGAGAGAACCTATTATTATTATCCTTCGGTCAACGTGTATTTCGAGCCGGCCCGAGGGGTCTACTTTTACCTGTCCGGCGGCGTCTGGCAGCTTTCGGTTTCCCTGCCGGCCGGACTGCGGCCCGAACTCGGCACTCACGTCCTGCTGGCCCTGGATACGGACAGACCGTATATCCACAACCATCAACACCGGATCAAGTATCCCCCGCCGAGGCATGGCGAGCATGAAAGGCCCGGCGTCAGGCCGGACGACCGCGATCATACCAGACCGGGCGGATCGGGCGACGACCAAGGCCACGCCAGACCGGGGGGCACACCGGATGACCGGGACCACACCAGGCCCGGCGTCAGGCCGGATGACCGGGATCATACCAGGCCCGGTGTCAGGCCGGATGACCAGGGCCAGACCAGACCCGACGGATCGGGCGACGACCGGGACCATCGCGGGTCCGGCGGGTCGTCGGATGACCGGCAGCAGGGACGTCAAGGAGTCGGAACCGATGACCGGCAACAGGGACACCGGGGTGATACAACAGACGATGGCCGGCAGGACCGGTCAGGCCGGTCTTCGGATCAGGTGAATCGATGGCGGCGATGAATTGCGGCTGACCCGGGTAACCTGATCCGTCGACCGGACGATTCGTGAGCGAATCGACCGGCTGTTCGGGTCATGTTTGAGAGACGGAGGATCGAGTTTCCGGGAGCTGGTTCCCAAGCCGGGACTTGGGAACCAGCATCAGCCCCCTGGCCCGGGCAACGGTTCTCGGGTACTCGCCATGACGGATCGGGGCGCCGTCGAATGGGGGATATGGAGGGACTGCCCCGTTGTTGTTCTGAAAGCCGGGCCGGATGCCCGGGTATCAGTTCCCGAAGCCGGGACGAACGGGCCGTCACGGCCGGCCCTCCCTCGGAACCGCCCTCTCCCCTCCCCTTCCCTCTTCGTATACTTGCCGGCCCCCCAATGGTCCCTGGGGCGGGTCTTTGGCAGTCATTCCGGCAAATAACCGCCTCCGGTCCGGTCCGGACTCAAGCCCCCTGGATTTTTGGGCTTTTTTGTTGACAAAGATGTACATCTTATGCTAACTGAACAATCATTCGGTAAACGAGCAACAATTCAATTCATCGGTTCCGGACCTCTGTCGCAGCATGAAAAGGCCCATAGTAGACATTCCCACATCGGTCAAGGACCCCGAGCTGGTCAAGAAACGGCGGGGCCAGATCATACGCGCGGCCACCCGGCTTTTCGCCCAGAAAGGGTTTCACAAGACCACCATCCGGGACATCGCGGAAAAGTCCGGCTTGAGCATGGGCGCCATATACGAATACATCCGGACCAAGGAGGAGGTCGTGGTCTTGAACCAGGACCTCTTTCTCGAGTCGGCCGGCGCCAGGTTGAGACAGTGCATCGAGAATGTTGAAAACCCCCTGGAAAAGCTCCGGCGGCTGATCCACACCGAACTGCACATGATGGACCGGCATGCCGACTATCTCCTGTTTCTGACCCGGGAGCGTCACTATCTGACCGAGAAATACGGTTCTCTGACCCTTCAGCTCGAAAGGACCCGGCTGAGCATATTCGACGAGGTCCTGGAGGAGTGTATCGCCACCGGACATATTCCGCTCTGCAACGTCAGGCTGGTGACCCAGCTTATCAAGGTCATGATCGATTCCTGGGTCATGAAGGGCTGGGATTTGAGAGAGCACGCGGACATTGCCGAAATGGAAGCGACCATCGTGGAAATCCTGTGGAACGGCCTGCCGGGCAAGGCGCATCCGGGCCGTCTTCCGGCGGCCGAGGCGTTTCAACTGGAAGGCAAGTCCGTTTTCGTGGCCAACGGCGGGACGCTCCTGGGCCGGGCCATGGTCGCTTTCCTGGTCTCGAAAGGCGCCCGGCCCACGGTTTACGCCTGTAATTCCGATGCGGAGAGCCGATCCGCCCCGCACCCTCCGGAGCCGTTCCCCAATATCCGGGTTTATTCCAGTCGGGATTACGGCCCCCTGGACGCGAACCTCTTCAAGCGGATCATGTCCGACATGAAAGAGCTGGACGTGTATCTTCATGACCTGGGCATCGGCAACACCCGGGCGGACCCGGGCCCGGATGAAATGGCCGAGGCGGGAAGGCGTTTGGAGGCCAACCTGAAGAGTGTCCAGGAGACCGCGGAATGCCTTTTGGAGTTCGCCTCGACGAGGTCATCGGCCCGCTGCATCTACCTGGCCCCCTGGTCCTGGGACCGCCATGCGAACCCGATCCGGTACGAGGCGGTCAAGGGCGCCGTGGTTGCCCTGACCCGGATGATGGCCGGGGAGTTGACCCGGACTTCGGCCAACGTTCATTGCATCGTTCCGGGATATATTCGATCGGAGGGCTCCTCGGGAATCGGGGGGGCCTTTTCGGACGAGTTGATCGAGAAAATCCCTTTCGACTGTCTATGCAACCTGTCGGACGTGACCAATGCGCTGATCTTTTTGGCCTCGGACGCCTCCAAATTCCTGACCGGCCAGGTGCTGGAAGTATCCAGGGAGGCGGGCTGTTCCGAACCGGGCCTGAAGAGAACGATTCATTGAGTGACAAAGATTGATTTGCGCCCCGGGGAATACCCGTCATTTCCTCGTGCGCATGCGGATTGACCGAAGAATCAATCATCCTGAAACGAGAGGGGGTGGGACCGGCCTTTTTCAGACAAAGCGTATCACTCGGGATCAACCAGATTTGATGGAACGAAAAAGGAGGAAGGGTGAATGAACAGAATCGTGAAACTGGCAACCGTTGTCCTGTGTCTCGGGGTCATGGTTTTCATGTCTCAGGGACCGGCCATGGCCGAGGACGAGATCAACATCGGCGTGGCCGGGCCCCTGACGGGCCGTGTGGCGGCCATCGGCCTCGACGTCCTCCACGGGGCGGAAATCGCGGCCAAGGAAGTCAATGACGCGGGCGGCGTCGAGGTCGCCGGCAAGAAGTACAAGGTCGCCATCCGTCCTTACGATGACGAAGGCGTCGCGGCCAAGGCCGTGGCCGGCATGCAGCGCCTCAAGGACAAGTACGACGTGCCCGTGGTCCTGGAGAACCTGAGCGGTTCGGTCATGGCCATGCTGGAACGAAACGAAAAGATGGGCGTGTTGCTCATGGGCTTTTTCAAGCATCCCGACGCCACGAAGAAGGGCAACAAGCTGGTCCTGCGCCATCAGCAGACCATCAACGCGGACGCCATGGACCTGGCCCGTGCGGCCGTGAATATATTCAAGGCCAAAACCTACGCCATGATTTCCGACGCCAGCGATTACGGCAAGGCTTCGGTCAAGGCCTATCAGGAGGCCTTCAAGGAGCTGGGCGTCAAGGAAGTGGCCAACGAGTGGCTGGACTCACGGACCCAGACGGACTTTCGGGCCCAGTTGACCAAGATCAAGGCGGCCAATCCGGACGTGATCATGCTGACGGCCTATGACGAAGCCTCGGCCGGGGTGGTCAAGCAGGCCCACGAACTGGGCCTCAAGACGCCCTTTGCCCTTTCCACGGGCTTTGGCGGCACGGCCGAAAAGCTGACCGGGCCGGAACTGATCGAGGGGTACATCAAGCGGCTTGAACGAACCAGCATAACCCCCTATCCGCCGGCCAACGCCAAGTACCGGGAAAAGCTGTATCCGGCCATGGGGTACAAGGAACCGCTGGCCGCCTTCGGGATCAACACCTATGCCACGATCCACATCATCCTGAGGGCCATGCAGAAGGCCGGGACGACCACGGACGCGGCCAAAATCCGGGCGGCCATTCCCCAAGTCCTGCCGCTTCCCGAGGAATACGACACCACCGGCATTACCGCCTTTACCGACAGTGGCGAGGGCGTCATCTCCGCCCAGATCGGAAAATTCACAAGCGGCAAGCTCGTGCCGGTGAAGTAAGGGGCCTCGGTTTTTTTCGGGCGGAATCGGGAGACGTGACTTCGGAAATTGTCGGCATACCGATGCCGGCGTCTCCCGCCCCTCCGGGGTCCCGATCCGGGTCCCGGAGGGGACTTCCCCCGGGCTGGCTCCCGTCGACCGACGTGCCGCCAGGGGCCTGCCCCGAACACGGCCAAGCCACGGAGCGGGATGGGTTTCTCGGCACGCAGTAATAATGTTGGGTTACGCTTCGCTAACTCAACCTACTGGAAGATCAGATATTTTCATCCTTCGCCGTGCCCGGCCCGCCGGGAATGGGGGTTCGGATGAATCTTCGAATGAAATTTTGGGATATTCATCCCGGGTAAAGGGTAGCTTTCCCGATGACCGAATTTCTGCAATACACAGTCAATGGTTTGATCGCCGGCAGCGCATACGGTCTTCTGGCCCTGGCCATGACCCTGATCTACGGAATCTTTCACGTTCCCAACTTTGCGCTGGGCGCGATCTACGCCCTGGGGGCCTTTGTCTCCTTTTACGTCATCCAGTGGCTGGGGCCGGCCTACTATCTCCTCAGCCTCTTTCCGATCGTCCTGCTGGCCGGAATTCTCGGGATTCTGAGCGAAAAGATCGTGTTTCGCCCGCTCCACGGCGCCCCGCATGCCGCGGGATTCATCGGGGCCCTGGGTCTGTATTCCATCCTGGAAGGCGGCTGGAGCGTCCTGTTCGGTCCGACCTGGCGCAGCCTGGTCTCGCCGTACAACGACGTCTTCCTCAACCTGGGGCCGGTCTCGCTGACCCTGCAGCGGCTGCTGCTTTTCATCGTCTGCCTCCTGTTCGCCCTGATCACCTATCTCCTGATCTTCCGGACCCTGATGGGCAAGAAGATTCGGGCATCGTCGGAAAACAAGGAGGTGGCCAGTCTGCTGGGCGTGGCCACGGACCGCATGTCCTCCCTGACCTTTGTCATCGGGTACGTCCTGAGCGGGATCGCCGGGGCGCTGATCGCCCCGACCGCCCTGGTGGGCGCGGGCATGGGCCTGACTCCGATCATCAAAGGCTTCATCGTCGTGGCCCTGGGCGGGCTGGGCAGCGTGACCGGGGCCATCGTCGGCGGGCTGATTCTGGGGTTGGGCGAAAACTACGGCGCGGCGTACATCAGCTCCATGTACAAGGATATTTTCTCTTTCGGCATATTTCTGCTGGTCCTGCTCCTGATGCCGCAGGGACTGTACAAACGTTGACCAAGGAATAAACATGGAACGAACACTACTGGCACTACGGTATCCATTATTGGGGCTTCTGGTCCTGCTGCTCCCGTTTCTGATCCGATCCAACTACTGGATATACATGTTCACGCTGGTCGGGATATACATCATCCTCGCGGGCAGCCTGGACCTGATTTATGGATATACGGGACTGGCCTCGTTGGGCCATGGGGCGTTTTTCGGCATCGGGGCCTATGCCTGCGGCATTCTGCAGGTCAAGCTGGGCTATTCCATCATCCCGGCCATTGTCCTGGGCACCCTGTTCACCTGCGCCTTTTCCGCCCTGAGCGGCTGGCCCATGCTCCGGATCAAGGGCCCTTACTTTGCCCTGGGCACGCTGGCCATGGGTTCCATGGTCACGATCGTGATCCACAACTGGGACAGTCTGACCGGCGGGGTGAGCCTGTCCGGAATTCCGCTGCCGCCCACGATCGAATTCCTGGGGTTGCGCATCGATTTTTCGGAAAAGCTCCCTTACTACTACCTGGTCTATTTCTTCGTTTTTCTGAGCCTCTTCCTCATCCGCCGTCTGAACCGGTCCCGGCTGGGGCGGGCCTTTCAGGCCATTCGGGAAAACGGGGACCTGGCCGAGGCCCTGGGGATCAACATCCTGCGCTACAAACTCATCTCGTTCGTCATCGCCAGCACCATGGCCGCCTTTGCCGGGGGTCTGTACGCCAACTACATGGGCTCGATCGAGCCGGAAATCGCCGGCGGCCACATGTCGTTCAACCTCCTGGTCATGATCGTGGTCGGCGGGGCGCGCACGCTGACCGGAGAAATCGTGGGGCCCTTGCTGCTGTGGTTCCTTCCCGAGTTCCTGGAAGCGGCGGTGGTGTATCGCCCCCTGTTCTACGGCCTGGTTCTGCTCATCGTCATCATCCTGGTGCCCGCCGGAATCGGCGGCAAGTTCAGGTCCCTTAGTCCGAGGTTAGCCAAATGGATTCCCTGAAATCTGAAGACCGTTCCTCCCTGTTGGTGGTCGACCGGTTGTCCGTGAACTTCGGCCGGCTGGCGGCGGTCTCCGAGCTGGATTTCAATATTCAGGCCCAAGAGATATTCGGATTGATCGGTCCGAACGGGGCCGGCAAGACCACGGTCTTCAACGCCATCACCAGCGCGGTGCCGCTCAGCGGCGGGACGATCCGTTTCGACGGCCAGGACGTCAGCCGCCTGAAACCCCATCAGATTACGGCGGCCGGGATCGTTCGGGTCCACCAGTCGGCGAACGTCTTCCCGGAAACCACGGTGCGGGAACACGTCATGACCGGACTCCACTGCCGCACGGCGACCAGCGTGCTGGGCGCGGTCCTGAACACCCCCTTCTGCCGTAAGGAGGAGGCCCGGGGCCACGACAAGGCCGGCGAATTGATGGCCCTGGCGCTTTTGGAGGACGTTCAGGGACAGCCCGCCTCCAGCCTGACCTGGGCCCAGCAGAAGCGTCTGATGGTGGCCACGGCCCTGGCCACCCGGCCCAAACTGCTCCTGCTCGACGAGCCGGTGGCGGGAATGAACTCCGACGAGATCGAGGAGATGCTGGACCTGGTTGCCGCCGTACGCAAGCAAGGGATGACCGTTTTCGTAATCGAGCACAACATGCAGGTCATGATGCGAATATGCGATCGCATGCTGGTCATGAACTACGGCCGAAAACTGACCGAAGGGAATCCGGAAAAGATTTCCCAGGACCCGAAAGTCATCGAAGCCTATCTGGGGTACAAACAAAAATGATTCGGTTGGATCAAGTCGATGTGTTTTACGGGAAGTCCCAGGCCCTTCACCAGGTCTCCCTGTCCGTCGAGGCCGGTGAAATCGTGGCCTTGATCGGCGCCAACGGGGCCGGCAAAACGACCGTGCTCAAAGCCATTTCCGGCTTGATTCCCTGGTCCGGGGACGGGATCGTTTTCAAGGATCAACCGCTCAGGGGGTTCAAGCCCGAGGAGATCGCCCGGCTGGGTATTTCCCATGTCCCGGAACGAGGCGGCATCTTCGCCAACATGACGGTCCTGGAAAATCTCGAGCTGGGGACCGTGGCCCAGCCGGACAAACACGACCTCAAGGTAAGATACGAAAAGGTTTTTCAGGTCTTTCCCATTTTGGAGGAAAGAACGGATCAACTGGGCGGCCAGCTCAGCGGGGGAGAGCGGCAGATGCTGGCCATCGGCCGGGCCATGATGAGCAGCCCGGAACTGTATCTCCTCGATGAACCGACCCTGGGCCTCAGTCCGATCGTCGTGGGTGAACTTTCGAACGTCATCCGGGAAATCGGCGAGCAGGGCGGGACCATTCTTTTGGTCGAACAGAACGCCCTGATGGCCCTGGAACTGGCCCGGCGGGGATACGTGATGGAAATCGGGCGCATCTTCAGGGAAGGCCCCAGCCGGGACCTGCTCGAGGACGAACAGGTGAAAAAGGCCTATCTGGGTCTGTGAAAACCCCGACCCGGCGCTTTATCCGATTGCCCGCCCTGGTGAATTTGCGCAAACGGATACGGGGCGGCCTCGGCCATGCGGCCGAGGAAGCCATCAGCGGCCCGCAGGCCTTCGACCTGATTCAGGCGGCCCCCGAACGTTTCGACCTCATCATTTCCGACCAGACCGACCGGGACGGAACTGTTCCGCCGGACGCGGCAGTACGGGGTGGACCGGCCCTTCATTCTCCGCGCCGGGTCCAGAAACCTGACCGGCAAGGAGACGCTGAAAATCTGGATATCGACGCCTTTCCGATGAAGCCCCTGGACCGGAACGCCCTGATGGAAGCCGTTCGCCGGGTCCTGGACAACCGGGCCCGGACCTGTTAAGAAACGGTATTCTGGAATACAAAACCATCCGGGAGGGGAACCGCGACCGTGAGCTATCAAGACATCCAATACGACCTGCGGGATAAAACAGCCGTCATCACGCTCAACCGGCCCGACAAACTCAATGCGCTCGGCGCCAACCTGCTCGACGAACTGGACCGGGCCCTTGCCGAGGCCGAAGCAGACGACCGGGTCGCCGTGATCGTCATCCGGGGCGCGGGCCGGGCCTTTTGCGCCGGCTACGATCTGGAGCCCGGGGGGGCGACCACGGCCGAGGCCTTGAGCAACCCGGTTCTGGACCGCAAACGGCTTGCGGCGCATCAGCGCCACTGGTGGAAAATCTGGGACTGCGCCAAACCGGTCATCGCCCGGGTCCACGGCTACTGCCTGGCCGGCGGCACGGAACTGGCCATGATGTGCGACCTGGTGGTCGCGGCGGACAATGCCCAGTTCGGTTATCCGCCGTTGCGGGACATGGGTTCGCCGGTCACGCCGATATGGCCCTGGCTGATCGGGGCCCGGTGGGCCAAGCTCCTGTACTTTACGGGGGACTCGATCGACGGACGGACCGCGGAACGCATCGGCATGATCAACTTTTCGGTTCCGGAAGACCGGCTGGACGAGGCCGTGGAATTGTTGGCCGGCCGGATGGCCAAGGTTCCCGTGGACCTGCTGACGCTGCACAAGGGCCAGGTCAACCGGGCCCTCGAAATCATGGGCATCCGGGCCGCGCTGGCTTCCGGCCCCGAGTTCGACGCCCTGGGACACGCCTCGAAAGGGGCCCGCCAGGCGTTTTTCGAACCGGTCGCGGAAAAAGGCCTCCGCCATCTGCTTGAAAAACGGGCCGGCCTGTTTCCGGGCAGCCTGTTCCAGAAGATCGAGGAGCTGAAGAGCAAGGGCTGAGGCGGCGACGTTATGCCTCCGGGCTCGAGCCCGGAGGCCTTCATCCACGCGGCCCGGTCATTCCGCCTGTTCGATCCAGTTGAGCACCGGTTCCAGCCATTCGGGCCGGGGCTTGTAAAACAGGCCGTGCCCTTTTCCGGAACCCGCGTCGATCTCCCGGTATTTCACTTCGCTGCCGGCCAGTTTGAAGGCCGCCTCGCAGGAACCGGCGACCTGGTCGGACTCGACATCCAATATCGACAGAAAACGCCCTTTCAATCGTTCGGCCGCCCGATCGAGGAATCGTTTGTACCCCGAGTACGTAAATGTTCCGGTCTTGCCGCAGCCGGCCATGACCACGTATTTGATGGCCGGGTTTTGCAGTGCCACCGCCACGTGCAGGACGATGGCCCCGCCCTTGGAAAATCCGCAGATTGTGACCCGGTCGGGCGGAACGCCGGCATCCAGAAGGGTTTTGACCTGCGCGGCCACCCTCCGCGCGTAGTCCAACCCCGCGGTTCCCGGAGGCCGGACCTCGCTGACGACCCGGAATCCCCGATCCTGAAAGGCCTGGATGATACCTGTGTAATCATAGGCCCCGTATTGCGGATGGTTGGCCTGAAGGCCCTGCTGTTCCGTGATCAGGCCGTGCATGAAAAAGAGATAGCGGGCCTTGGGGTCGATGGTTTCTGGAAAAGCGCAATCGTCCCGGGCCGCGGCCATGACCGGGGGCAGGGCCGCCAAAAGGCCGGCCGTAAGAACAAGCACTCCGATGGTCAGACCCCTGCGCATGGTCACCTCCTCGGATGAACAGGTTTTAGCACAAGCTATCGCCCGGCTCGTCCTGATCCGCGTATTGCATGGCGATTCCCCGGAAACGGTCTTCGATCTCGAGAAATGCGTCCAGGGCATCCGGGTCGAAATGGCTGCCCCGGCTCTGGCGCATGATCTCGACGGCCCGTTCGTGAGTCAGGGGCGGTTTGTAAACCCGCCGGCTGATCAGGGCGTCGTACACGTCGGCCACGGCCATAAGCCGCCCGGAGATGGGTATGTCCGATCCGGCCAGGCCCTGGGGATAGCCGGTCCCGTCCCAGCGTTCGTGATGGGTATAGGTGATTTCCAGGGCATAGCGCAGGAAGGACGTAATGGCGTGATCGCCCATCAGTTCCGCCGCCCGCAGAATGGCGTCCCGGCCATGGCAGGCGTGTTGTTTCATTTCCTCGAACTCGTCTTCATCCAGACGGCCGGGCTTCAGGAGAATGGCGTCCGGTACGCCGACCTTGCCGATGTCGTGGAGCGGGGCCGACTTGTAAAGCATTTCAACGGTCGTCTCGTCCAGGTAGTCCCGGAAGTTCGGATGGTCTTTCAGTTGCAGGGCCAGGATGCGGACGTAGTGCTGGGTGCGCAGCAGGTGCCGGCCGGTCTCGTTGTCCCGGGTCTCGGCCAGGGAAGCCAGGCCGTGAATGGTGACGTCCTGGGTCAGGGCCAGTTCCCGGGTCCTGGACTGGACCAGTTCCTCGAGATGGTCCTGGTGCAGCTTGAGCTGCATGTGGTTGCGGACCCGGGCCTTGACGATGGGCGCGCTGACCGGTTTGGTGATGTAGTCCACCCCACCGGCCAAAAGCCCCTTGGTCTCGTCCTCGACTTCGGCCATGGCCGTGACGA
>JAHJTB010000416.1 GCA_018830135.1 Pseudomonadota bacterium
CAGCTCGATGCCCCGTTCCCTTACTTTGTCGAGAATCTCTTCCTTGGTCATACCGGCCCATCCTCCTTGCCCGGTCCCGCCATGGGTCACTCCGTGGCCCGGGCGTCGTTCTTGATCAATCCTGTATGCCCCCCTGAGGCCGCTTTTCGCCTTTTGATCGGGTTTTGAGCCGAGGCGAAAGGCCCGTCCACCATAGTTCCGGATTACATGAGTTCCCGCGTCAACCGGATGCCGGAGGCGTCCCGGGAAAAAATCCGCTCCTCCAAACGGGCCAGAACAGGTTCCAGCATATGCCGGTTAACGGCGTGCCTCTCCCGCAGCGCCTCCCGGCTTGCGCCGTCCGCCAGGTCATAGGCGTATTCCGTCCGGTCGAAAAAGCCGGTCGTCATGGGCCGCAACTTGGCCAGGCCGTAGCGCTCAGGGTGGGCGAACATGAGGGTGCCAGGCTCCAGGAGAAAACGCTGGGCCATGAACTCCACCAGCGGGTTGCCGTCATAGCGCCCGACCAGCCTCAGGAAGGCCGATACATCATCGGCGGTTTCGTGCGGGGTGTTATACATGAGATGCGCCACACCCTTGATGCCCGCTCCCGAGGCCGCGTCCAGGGCGGCAAAGAGTTCCGGCGTTTCGAAGCCCTTGCCCAGGAGCCTGATGGTCGGGGGATGGGCCGATTCCACGCCGAAGAACAAGGCGAAGCAGCCGGCGGCGGCCGCCGCCTCGGCCATCCGGTCCGTAAATCCGTGAACCCGGGCGTACGCGTACCAGCGCAGGCCCGGCAGATCTCGGGCCAAAAGGCGGCAGACATCCAGGAACACCTCCGGCAGGGCGTTGACGGAGGCGTCGGTGAACATGACCGCCTTGGACCCGTAACGCGCGGTCAGTTCGGCCAGCTCGGCCGCGACCTTGCCCTTGGATTTGGCCGAAAATGGATCAACCAGCCGCCCGGAACAGAAAGCGCAGGCCGAGGGGCAACCCTTGGTCAGGCGATAGGGCAGGAAGATGGTCGGGCCGAAATCCGCATGGTCGTACCGGTAAGCTTCCATATCCAGACCGGTGAAGTCCGGCGCCGGCTCGTTTTCGGCCGGTGGGCGGGAGGGTGGATTGGTCCGAACCAGGCCCTTGTCAAATCGAAGCAGGCCGGGCAGGCTTTCCGGATCATCCCCCCGCAGCAACCCGGAAAGGGGTTCAATACCGCAGCCCTTGATCCACAGGAGCGGAAGGGAAAAATCGGCCCCATAGGTCGCCGGTTTGACCGTGACGCACGGGCCGCCCAGGGCGATCACCACCTCGGGCCTGCGCCGCAGCAGTTCCGAGGCCAAAAGCAGGGCGCCGTGAAGCTGGTAATAGGAAACCGCGGAGAAGGCGTATATGGCGCCGTCCCCGGGTACAGCGGCCAGATGGCGATCGACGAAATCGGTCAGGCGAATCGGTCCTTGTCCCGTGTCCAGATACTCCCGGAACTCGGACTCAGGCAGATTCCGGTCCCGGCCGTGCACGTCAAGTCCGTCCGCGTCGCTGTAAAGGCTGTCCATCAGCCGGTCGAACTGAACCACGGGAAGCACCCGACGGGAAAGCCCGGCATAAAGCGCGGCCAGCCCATGGGGAGGAAACCGGGTGGGCAGATAGCGTTTGCTGACGCTTGGCGGATGCACCAGAATTAAAGACCGCTCGGCGTTTTTCATAAATCCATGAAGTGCTTCATCCCCAGTGGCCGCGGTCAGGGGCGAGAACAGCGCCCCTGATTATCTTCAATCGCCCCTCGGGTCCCGAGGATTTTATTCTGAAACATGAAGCAAGGCTTAATCGCCTGCCTGAACGTCGGAGACAGGGACCAGGGAAATCAATCAAGGCTTCTTTCCCACGTGAACCATAAATCGCTAATGGACGATGGCGATCGTCCGGCCGAATTTGACCGACATGTCCTCGGTGGCCTTGAACTCCTTGATCACGCCCGGCCTGAATATCACGCAATGGGTCGATCCGCCGAACTGAAAATACCCCAACTCCTCGCCTTTCTCGATCCGTGCGCCCGGCTTGATCTTATCCCCTATTATACAGGATGAAATCTCCACCATCCCGATCGGCATCACGCATACCAGGCCGATGGCTTGGTCATCCGCCTCGATGAAAAAAATCGCCCGGGTCTGTACATGGGCAATATAACCTTCCGAATGGTCCTGATCCGTCGGGTCCTGGCCCATGCTCGTGGCCTGACTGAAATACAGGCCCTCCTTGACATAGGCCTTGCGGATCGTCCCCGTGACGGGACTGTGCCAGCGGTGATAATTGAACGGAGAAAGAAAGGCCTGCCACACGTCGCCGCCCACGAACTGATCGACGTATTCATTGTCCAGCATGTCCGCCAGTGAGTAGGGCTGGGCCTTGATCCAGAATTCGCTTCGCTTCCGTGCCTTGCGGCCGATTTTATACACGGTCGAATCGCACGGCGCCACAACGACCTTGCTGTCATTCCTGCCGTCAATGGGCCGCACGCCTTCCTTGACCTGGCGCGTGAAAAAATCATTCCACGAGGTAAATCCCCAGTAAGGAGCCTTGGGCTTGTATATGTAGTCCTCCATATGCAGTTGTTTTTGCGCTTCCTTGCACATCCAGCCGGTGGGTGAGTCGTTGAGCACGTAACGTGAGGCCTCGCTGTCAAGAAACTTCGTCCAGACCGCGAGCAGTTCCTTGAACATGGCGTTGATGCGCGCGTTTCGATAGGCCGCGAAGCCCGAGGGCGCGCCCATGGTCCAGATCAGGATGGCCGAGAACGGTGTGCCCACCAGGGCCGTCTCCTCGCCATGCCCGGGAGATATATAAGGCGGGGCCACGGTAAGCACCGCGTTGAGCTGGAGCAGGAAATCTTCAAGATTCCTCGGGTGATGATCCTTGTACTTGGCGGGAATCTGCTGAATCATCTCCGTCATGTACATCCGCACGACCGGATCGTCGTCGATCAGTTTGCGGAACTTCCCGATGACCGGGTGCAGCTCCCGGCCCTTGCTTTTCGCCATGGCGCCGTCAATGATCTCCTGCCACTTTGCCAGCACGCGTTCATTATTCGGAAGCCACCGGCGGGCGACACTTGACGAGGAAGCCGTCTTGGCCGAGACGGGAACCGCGGCACCGGCGCCGCCCAAGGCCCCGATCGCCACACCGGCCGCAAGCAGTTTATTGAATTCTCTACGAGACAGATTTTTGCTCATTTTGCACCTTTCTTCTCACCTGGAAGTTCTTGGGTATACCCGGTCGCCCTCCAAAGCATGCGGCGGGCCTCCTGAACTCTTTCCTCCAAGCCTTGGAACTCTTTTCCTGTTGCAGGGCGTTTTGATTTGGGTTGAAAAGGTCGGCTGCTCACGCTCAAAAGGCCGATTGCCGGGTCATTCGAATTATGCGGCAAGGTCCGCGATCTCCAAGCTCCGAACCTTTTGACCGCATATTTTGCCTGCTCGACAGGCCTGGACCTGGGCCGAAGGGCTGATGAATCATCCCCCAAAAGCGATTTCCCGCCAGATTCTCTGAAAAGCTTACGTTTTTTAAATTTACGGACATGGTAATCCATCGGCATTCAGCAGGTCAAGCCCAAACCGTCCGGTCATGGGGGAACTCCGGAACTCCCGGAACCCGGGTTATTCTTCGATAGTCCTCACACCTTGGGTATTTGCCTGGCAGGCGCGCCCCGGTCTCTTCCGGAGGCGAATGGGTCTTTTTAGGAGATTTGACATAAATCAAGGCGAAATTCGATCTTCGGGTTTATCTTTTAAAGGAAAAAGGGCGCCTCTCGGCTTGAAATCGATCCCCGACCCGCCCTCGTGAAGAGCGTTTCCGTTAGACCGTAGAATCATGAAGCGGAAAACCGATTTAATTTCAAACATTTGACAGGAAATCCGCTTCATCAAACCTTGGGCCGGTCGTTATCGGCGCCGCCGAACCGGACCTTAAACATCAAGGAGGCCCCTATGGCGAAGAACGAATCCCAACCTGTTCCCTTGGATGTGAAGTACATGACCATCTGCGACTCGACGGCGCAGATGATCGAAAAAGCCCGTGCTGACGGCGTGACCTTGGATCACGACCGGGCCGCGGCCATGAAAGCCTGTCCCATCGGGGCGGATTCAGCCTGCTGCAAGCACTGCGGCATGGGCCCCTGCCGCCTCAGTTCCAAAGACCCGTACGCAAAGGTCGGCGTCTGCGGGGCGACCATCGACACGATCATGAGTCGGAATTTCGCGCGGATGGTCGCCACAGGCACTGCGGCTCATTCGGATCACGGCCTGGTGTTGCTCAAGCTTTTCCGCCAGGTCGCCCTGGGCCGCGTCCCCGATTATCAAATCAAGGACGAATTGAAGCTCCAGGAACTGGCCGAACGGCTGGGGATCGAGACCGAAGGCCGGGAAACGGCGGACATCGCTCTGGACCTGGCCGACGAGCTGGAAAAAACGTTTATCCAGACCGAAGGCGAAATACCGCTTCTCAGGCTGGCCCCGGAAAAGACGTTGGATACCTGGCGCAAACTCGGCGTAGCCCCTCGGGGCGCCATGCGGGAGGTGATGGAGCTGTTATTGCGGACCCACATAGGCGTGGATCAGGATTATAAAAACATCACCCGCCAATCCAGCCGGACGGCCCTGGCCGACGGGTGGGGCGGGTCCATGGTCGCCACCGAACTGTCCGACATCCTGTTCGGCACGCCGTACCCGGTTCAAATCGAGGTGGACATGGGCGTTCTGGACGAAAAGCAGGTCAACGTCCTGGTCCACGGGCACGAGCCGGCTTTGCTGGAAGCGATGATGGTCGCCTGCGCCGATCCGCACCTGATCGCCATGGCCCGCGAAGCCGGGGCCTCGGGGATCAACCTGGTGGGCATGTGCTGTTCCGGCCTGGAAGTACTCGGCCGCCACGGGCTGCCTCACGCCGGCAATTTCAATTCCACTGAAGCCGTGCTGGTCACCGGAGCGGTGGATGCCATGGCCGTGGACGTGCAGTGCATCAAGCAGGGCATGGCCCAGGTTTCGGAATGCTACGGCACACGGTTCATCACCACCAACGAACGTTGTCACATTGAAGGCGCGGAACACGTCCCCTTCGACGACCACCACCCGCGCGACTGCGCCGATGCCATCATCGTCAAAGCGGTCAACCGCTTCCGGGACCGGAAAGGCCCGGTGGTCATTCCGAAAAACCGGCATCGAGGCGTGGCCGGATTTTCGTACGAATCCATCAACTATATGTTAGGCGGAACCTTCCGCGGGTCGTACGCCCCGCTCAACGACAACATCATCAACGGCCGCATCCGGGGCGTCGCCGGCGTGGTCGGCTGCAACAATCCCCGGGTCAGACACGACTGGGTTCACGTCGAACTGGTCAGGGAACTGATTCGCAATGACGTTCTAGTATTGCAGACCGGCTGTTCGCAAATCGCCCTGATGAAAAATGGACTGACCACGCCCGAAGCAGCCCATTTCGCCGGGCCGGGCCTGCGTGAAGTCTGCGAAGCCGTGGGAATGCCGCCGGTCCTGGGCCTGGGGGCATGCGTCGATAACAGCCGAATCCTCATCGCCGCTTCGGAAATGGTCCGGGTCGGCGGGCTCGGGAATTCCATCGCCGATCTGCCCGTGGCCGGCGCGGCTCCGGAATGGATGAGCGAAAAAGCGGTGGCCATAGGCCAGTATTTCGTGGCCTCGGGCGTGTACACCGTTTTCGGCGTCACGTTCCCCATCGTCCAAAACACCAAATTCCAGCGGCACCTGTTTGAGGAACTGGAAGACGAGGGTATGGGCAAATGGGGATTCGCCCGGGAGCCTGACGAGATGGCCCGGATGATCATCGAGCACATCGACAAGAAACGAAAGGCCCTGGGCCTCGACCGGTCTCGCGAACGGCTGCTGGTGGACATGGCCGACCGCCGGGCCCTGGAATCGGCCGCCTGACGGCGGCTGGAATTCCAAACGGCAGGACCCTATCCCGGATTTCTCGCCGGTGAGCGATGGCCATGATATGTTCGAGTATGCTCAGAATGGCCCGACGGTGTCCCGCGCCATGTGACCCAACGGGGAAACCGCCGACAGCAGGCTTTTTTTCCGCTCGTTCCCAAGCTCTGGCTTGGGAACGTCATTTCGCCTTGAAGCTCTGCTTCAACCCCTTGTTCCGTATGGCGCGGCCATGGCGAAAAC
>JAHJTB010000417.1 GCA_018830135.1 Pseudomonadota bacterium
AACAAGGGCAACTATCCGGCCGCGGCCAACGGAAATCCCGGCCTTGCTCTTCTATTTCCTTGATCGAAACCCAAAAAGTGATTATCATACTCTTCACTGTGTGAGGGGCTGCAATGCCCCGGTAATGATTCGGGGCGGCAGCTCGGCCAAGCTGTCGCCCCATTTTTATTCAGTCCCGACCCTTATAACACAAGGCCCGGATAATCTGAAATATCAACTGCCTCGTCTAACGTATTCCGAAAATAAAGGCCCCTTTCAAACCCCTTTATTCTGTAAGCCTACACTGCTTGGGCAGCCTTGTGACCTCGAGGTACGAGGGGATAGGACAAAGAAAGATTTCGGCAGGCGCCGACGTGATGAAGCCGAATTCGTATTTCTATTTGATGGGATTCCTGGTGATGCTAAAAGCGAAAGATTATTTCTAATTGAAGGTATGGGTAGTCACGGAGAACCTTGGACTGTTGACTTTAGGAAGGCTTTCTCAGTCAATCTACGAATTCTTGACATCGCTGTCTACAACAACGATGGTCGGGTATTATGGAAAATAGGGCAGGAAGCCCCCGTACAACTGTTACCCGGGTGGCAAAAACGTTTTAAAGAAATGGCACAACGGCTCGGCAATGGTGATAATCAGAGTGCTATGGGTCCCTTATCGTATTTTGACAATGAAAACAACTTACAGGGTAATCTAAATGACTCATGCTATTCCTTTCCTCTTGTACGAATCGGTCGTATTCGTTCCCCATATGCGGAAGCAATCCAAGGATCCTATGCTGCATTTAACAGTAGAGCCGCTCTCAGTCATGACTTCGCAAAGAATCTATGGGCTGCAGAACCTGATGAGCAACAAGTAGAATAGTCTATTCTAACGTATCGGTAGATGAACTGAGAGGATCACTTGAAGGTGACTTATACCGTCTCATCGAATCATGGGTCATAGTCACCGGGTACCTGAATGTCCGCTTCATGGCATACTCCTTATACAGATTGATTGTCGGACAAAATTGACCGAATGGAAAGAGGGGAGAAGGGTGCTGGAATCATGACATCAGTGCCGGCGCTTATCAGAACGGCTCTGGAGTCATAAAAGGAAACCGTGTATACTACCGTGCATAAGGATGATGGCATGGACTCGAATGGCGCAATGCCCTTCGATTCGTTTTGCCGCAGGGAAAGTGAGCCATGGAGACTCGAAAGGACATACTGGACAAGCTGGCCGTGGGCAAGGAGGCGCTGGCGGGTCCATACAAGGTCAAACGCCTGGCGCTGTTCGGTTCCTGGGCTCGCGGCGACAACCATCCGGATAGCGACGTGGACGTCCTGGTTGAGGTGGACCCGTCCATAGGTCTTGACTTCGTGGTCCTGGCGGAACGCCTTGAGGAACTGCTGGGGCTGCCCGTTGATCTGGTGTCACACCGGGCCGTAAAGCCGAAGCTCATGGAATCCATCAGGCCGGAGCTGATTTATGTCTAAGCGGTCTCCACGTCTTCTGGTCGAGGACATCCTGGAAGCTGCGTCAAAAATCGAGAGATATGTCAGAGGGCTCGATTCCCGGCAGTTTCTGGATGACGACAAGACGTCTGACGCGGTGGTGCGCAATCTGGAAATCATCGGTGAAGCGGCCGCCCGTTTGCCGGTCGAAGTCCGAAATCAGTTCCCTGGAATCGAGTGGTCCAAGATCATCGGCTTGAGGAACCGTGTCGTTCACGAGTATTTCGGTGTGGACCTGGACATCGTTTGGTTCATTATCCAGAATGACCTGCCAGCCCTGGCAGCCTTCCTCGAAGAAATGAAGCTGCGACTCCAAGCGTGATAGAGTCTCGCAGAGCCTCCCCGTGAGACTTCCTCTCCAGACCGAATGCCCGAAAAAAATAATCAGATTCCTAAACGGTAGACGGAGCCCGGTCGATGGAGACCGCCAAAGCGGACACAACTCGTTGTGTCCAGCCATGCTTCTGGTGTCTTCCAGTGTTTTCGACTGATCCGGGTAAGTGGTTGTATAGATGGGGAAATCTGCGATTCTGCTGGGGTTTTTGGGATGGCGATTTTTCGCGGTCATCGCCCTCGCATGCCGGAGGTCAGGGGTTCGAGCCCCCTCATCTCCACCAAAAAGAAAAACAAGGACCTCCCGATCGGGGCAGGTCCTTTTTTTTGGCCAAGTTTCTGTTCCTCACACTATTCCCCACAGAACATCCCGGAATCAACTTGAGGGTCTGGATAGCGGGAGAGGAACACCGTTCTGTGCCAGGCTCCCCGTAGCCGGGCTTCGGGGAGCCTGAGTATAGCGGGTCCGGGAAATTTATTCGGGAAGCCGCACCCGGGCTTTGGCCACGGCCACCTTGGTTCCGGTTTGATTCTCAGCCCCCAACTCGATCACCACGAAACTCTGCCCTTTTTTCCGGGGATGTATCTCGCTGACTACACCCGAACAGGTGATGGTGTCGCCCGGCCGGACGGGATGGATGAACTTGCTTTCCAGGCGGGTTATGAATCCGCCGCCGGCGTAGCACCAGTCAGTCACGACCGAGGTCATGAATGCAAAGGTACACATACCATGGGCGATGGTCGTGCCCTTGCCCAGCAGGTTGACCTCTTTGGCCCACTTGGGATTGACGTGGATGGGATTGTAATCCAGGGACGCGACTGCGTTTTGGGTAATCACGCGCTGGTCCACTTTGCGGACCACGTCCGGAAGTTTCATATCTAAAATCACGCTGTCGAACGTTACGCTCGTCATGGCGGTCTTGCCTCCTTTTGCTCGAATCATGCGGGTTAGAACTTGTGGGTGTCCTCTCCGGTGGAGGTTGGCAGAATCAGCGTGCCCCAGCCCTTGGCCACCATCACGTCATCCTGTCTGTAATACTCGGTCACGTAGGTCAGGTAACGCTTGCCGCGCTTGAGCCACTTGTCGTAAAAACCGGTTTTGCCGTGGATGACGTCACCCGGGCGGATCTGTTCGTAATACTCGATTATCTGCCCTGGATTGATAGCCCCGGGGGTGCGTATCCAATTCCCGGGCCCCTCCTCCGTCAACCAGAAAGCGATGGGCGTAATGAAGATGGGATGGGCGATCAGGCCGCCGAAGGGGCCGTCCTTGGCAGCTGCCTCGTCGTTGAAAAGCGGATTGTCATCCAGAATCCCTTCGGAAAAGGCCCGGATGTCCTCCACTTTCACTTCAAAGGTCTTGCGGCCGTCGTACATGGCGTCCATGTCCACATCCTCCCATTTCTCGTACGACTCCGCGCCCTTGAAAAAATCGTGATCGAATGCTTTTTGCTTCTCGGTCTTGATAAAGTCTTCAATGTGCACCTCTTCAGCCATTGCCAGGGACTCCTTTCTCGGGTGATGCGGCGCTCGCCGCGGTTTTTAAAGTCCTGATCTGTGCCATTTCGCTTGACGGAAACCGGCCGTCCGGACCGTTTCATGCCATATTGACATTTTCGGCACGATCCTGTCTAACATCCCATTATGTCCCGGAAAATCCCGCCCCGTCCCGCCTTTTCGCGTTGTCATTTCGCCTGACATGTTATAGATAGACCGTTTCAGCACCAGGATGCCGGTCTTGCCCTCCCGGATGAAGATAGACCGCCCGGGTTTGAAGTGTCTGACCTGACAGAATTTGAGTTTGAGCAGGTCACCTTGACGTCCTGTCGGCCATCGTGACCTTGAAGGGCTTATCCGGTTTGGGCGCTGGGCGCCGTTGTGACATCGGACGGCTGTTCTATGAGGGCCTAATCATCGCTTCGCTCCCGGAAAAGACGGGTTTTTGTGCCTTTGACACACAATTGGCATCAGACCTTCCTGGCCCAGCCCTTGCCCAGCAGGGTCACTCCGGCCTCCACGGCGGACAGGAATCGCGACCGCAGAGCCTCGCTCATCAGGGCTTTTTTGACCGGGCCCAGTTTGAGAAAGGAACCGGCCAGGCCCCGGGCAAAGGCGTGGGTTCGGCTGTGGGGGTTGTCGAAAAGGAAGTTTTGCAGGTTGTCCCGTTCCAGGGCCTGCAACACGACCCGGTGGAAGGTCGTTTCCGGCAGCAGGACGCGTTGGGGGCGGGAATGGAGGCGCAAGGCCCCCGTGGGGCAGGACAGTCCGCAGACCCCGCAGCCCAGGCAGATGGATTCGTCGACCACGGGCCGAACGGTTCGGCCGGTTCCGGTCCCGGCGGCCGGGGCCGTCTCGATGGCCTGGATCGGGCAGGCCGCCGCGCATTTGCCGCAGCCGCTGCACGTCTTCTCGTCCACCCGGGCCATGAAGTTCGAGGTCATGACGAAATTGGGATACCCGTACCGGGTCAGGCCCAGGAGCATGTTGCAGCAGCAGCCGCAGCAGAAGCACAGGAAGCGCGTGTTACGCCGGACATTGTCGGTTTCCAGGACCAGGCCCAGTTCCCGGGCCCGGTCCAGGTTGTCCAGGATGACCCCCTTGGGAACCCGGCGGGCCATGCCGTTGCGGATCAGATAGTCCGCGGCCGGGCCGAAGGAGGCGCATATTTCCAGGGGCGCGTCGCACTCCTTCCGGCCGGTGTGGACCTTTTCGTGGCGGCAGGAGCAGAGCCCGATTGCGGTCAGGTCGGCCGATTCCACCAGGACCCGCGCCTTTTCGTGGTCCAGGACCTCGGTGTAGGCCCGGGGCGCGAGCGCTTCCTCGTGGGGCAGGGCCCTCAAAAAGGCCACCTGCTGGCCGTCGTCGCAGTTGGCCTTGAAAAAGGCGTCGTCGCCTTCCAGGTATTCCCGAAACATGCCGGCCAGGGTTTTCGAGTCCACGTCCGGGCCGGTCCGCATCATGGTGAACTCGTAAACCCCGATCATGAAGGGCGAAATCATGTAACGAAAGTCGCCTTCGATCCACAGGTCCATGACCAGGCCCTTTTCGCACAGGCCGGCCAGCATGCGTTCCAGGGTCGCCCGGTCATACCCCGTGGTCCGGCGCACGGTCTCGAACGTGGCCGGGGCCAGGGGCATGCGGGCCACCAGTTCGGCCTCCTGCGGAGAATACAGTTCCTTGAGAATCCCGGCCAGGACCGGGTTGTACGGGGCGCGCGTGTCGGCCCGGTCAATGGTTTTCCCAAGCTCGGTGTAAACGTCCTTGCCGACCAGATGTCCCATGCTCGATCCTCGCCGTCGGTTGATCTGAAATCGATTCTACCACCGATTCCAAAGCTTGCCAAACCCTGGGCGCGGGTGACGGACGGCAAAAAAAGACAGGGCATTCGGGCTTTATCGGGGCGCCGGAGGCGGGTCCGCGGGGCGCGGGTCGCGGCAATAGACCGGTAAACAGCCAATTTATCCCGGTATCATGGATGTCCACCCGGCTTGTGTTTGCCCAATTCGTAAACAACCTCCCCGTAATTCTTCAGTGGTTGGCGGCATCGTAGGACCGCCCTGTCGCGGCCTTTAGCCTCAGGACTCCGGCTGCCGCCTTTTCCATATAAATTAAGGGACTCGGCGGCAGAGTCGTCCTTCGCCCAAAGGCCGCGCGGGCGGCGGGAACACTTTTTGATCCGATTCACTGAAGGATTACACCTCCCAAACTCCTAACTTGACAGAGGGGGACGCAGGGAACTACCATGCCGGCCAACGGGATATTATTCCGGTTTTCGATGAGATGAAAGCGCCCGGTTTGCAAGGGCCGCCGATCTTCGAACCCGGGCCGGGGCCGGCGATCGGGCCGGACGGTTCGGGAACGGGGACGTCACATCGAGCGACGCCTCATTCAGGTTTAAGACCATCATGCGGGAGGAGATCCGTTATGAGTGACGAAGAAAGAAAGGACACGCCCGAACAGGATGAGTTTCGGGCTTATTGCCGCGAGTGGCTTTCCAAGAACGCGCCGGGACCGCCGCCGGTTCAACTGCCCCAGTCGCCGATTGAAATCACGACCGAGGAGCAGATGGCCTATCTGCGGGGCTGGCAAAAATCCGCGTACGAGGCGGGGCTGGTCGGATGCGACTATCCCAAGGAGTACGGCGGCGGGGGCCGCAAGGACTGCCAGCGCATCGCCAACGAAGAAATGCAGCGCGCGGGCGCGCCGTATTTTCCCAACGTGATCGCCCTGGGCATGGCCGCCCCGACGATTTTCTTTCATGGTTCCGAAGAGCTGAAGAAGCGTTTCATCCCCAAAATCCTGTCGGGCGAGGAAATCTGGTGCCAGGGTTTCAGCGAGCCGAACGCCGGATCGGACCTGGCCGGCGCGCAGACCTCCGCGGTAAGGGATGGAGACAACTGGGTGATCAACGGCCAGAAGATCTGGACGTCCCTGGCGACCTTCGCCTCGTGGATGATTCTGCTGGCCCGCCACGACCGGGCCGACAAGTACTCGGGGCTGACCTATTTCGTGGTGCCGATCAAGGAGGAGCTGGGCCGGACCGTGGATGTCCGGCCTTTGATCAAAATCACGGGCGAGGCCGGTTTCAATGAAGTCTTTTTCAACGACCTGGTCGTTTCGGACCGGTACCGGCTGGATGACGTGGGCAAGGGCTGGCAGGTGGCCATGACCACGCTGCTGCACGAGCGGGGCGCCGGTCCGCTGGTGACGCCGGCGGCGGCCGGCCGGGCCTCCGAAGGGGACCTGACGCGCAACGCCATGTCATTGATCGACCTGGCCAGGAACTCGGAAAGGAACGGCAGGACCGCGGCGGACGATCCGGTCGTCCGGGACCGGATCATGGAGCTGGTGGTCCGGCAGTCGGGCTTGCTGCAATCCCTGCGCCGGACCCGGGTCAAGGGCCTGACCGACCATCCCCTTCGCATCCCTCAGGCCGCCAAACTGGTGTTCACGGAACTCTACCAGGACATCGCGGCCTTGTCGCTGGACATCCTGGGCCCCAGCGGCACGCTTTTCGTGGCCGATGAAAACGCGCCCCAGGGGGGCCAATGGCCTTTGGCCTACCTGAATTCCTACGGCATGACCATTGCCGCGGGCACGAGCGAAGTCCTGCGCAACATTTTGGGCGAACGCGTTTTGGGCATGCCCAAGTCAAAGTAAAGAGAGGCGAGCTGTGGCACAACCGCTGAATTACGGATACGGCGAAGAAGAACGAATCCTGCGCGGCGAGGTTCAGAAATTCTTCAAGGCCCACAACGATGAGTTGAAACTCATGAACCTGGTGGGGCAGGACCCGGACCCCCACAGGCCGCCCGAAAGCCTGTGGGACCGCGAGGCCTGGAACAAGATGGTGGAACTGGGCTGGACCGCGTTGGCGGTCCCCGAGGAGGCCGGCGGCATCGGCTTGAGCGCGGTGGCCATGGCCACCCTGATCGAAGAGGCGGGCCGCGCGGCCATGCCCTCGCCCCTGATAGCCACCGTCAACACCACCTATGTCCTGAAGGCCTGCGCCACGGAAGCGGCCGACACGGCCTTGGGCGAGATCGCCGAGGGCCGGCCGGCCGCCCTGGCCATCACCAACCGAAAGGGGTCCTGGGATTTCAAGGCCACGGACGTCAAGGCCGCGGTGTCGGGCGAGACCACGACCCTGGAGGGCGCGGCCTGGTTCGTCCAGGACGCGGGCAAGGCGGAGTTCTTCCTGGTCAGCGCGGCTTCCGAGGCCGGCATCGGTCTGTACATCGTCCCTTCGGACGCCCCGGGCGTGACCGTGGTCCCCGACTCGATCGTGGACCTGACCCGGGACCAGGCCCGCGTGAAGTTCGAGGGGGTCGTCGTGGAGGCGGCCGGGACGGCCGCCGGGCCCGGCCGGGGCGACGCGGCCCTGCGGGCCGCCCTGCCGGCCATCCTGACCATGGTCGCGGCCGACATGTGCGGCGCGGCGGAATGGCAGCTTCAGACCACCGTGAACTACGCCAAGGAGCGGGTGCAGTTCGGCCGGCCCATCGGCTTTTTCCAGGCCGTCAAACACCCCATCGTCAACATGATGCTGATGATCGACACGGCCCGGTCCAACATGTTCAACGCGGCCTGCGCCATCGATCACGAACCGGAATCAGCCCTGCTTTACGCGCACATGGCCAAGGCTTCGGCCAGCGACATGGCCGAGCACTGCTCGGGACGCTCGGTGCAGTACCACGGGGGCATGGGCTTTACCTGGGAATGCTTTGTGCATCTCTATTTCAAACGCCAGTTGCACAATCAAGTGCTGTACGGCGACGCCGGGTACCACCGCGCCAAGCTGGCGGACATCATAATGGGACCCGTTGCCGCCTGATTGCAGCGCAGCGACACGCAGGAAAACCCTAATCGCTTTCAACACCGTTCGACGGCCCGGGTCCGGGTCCCGGGCGGTGTTGGAGGCCCGGCAGCCGGCATGCGGGCGGTCCTGATGATCGCCGGCCGCCCCTGGCTCCGCTCGGACTCGCCCACGGCCTGGCGGATGATTTCCGGGAACTCGTCCAGCCCCTTCCGGCGGATGTGCTCGAACATGGAGACGACTGCACGGTCTGCTATTGCCTATATTTCCTCAGGGGAGATGATGCGGGGTGGTTTCTGGGGCGTCTCGGCTCGTTTGATTTCGAGCGGCTTGTCGATCCAGCCCCATTCCAGTGATGTATCGAAGGCGGTCAGGAGGCGCCGGAGACAGCATTTGATGGAGTGCGATTTCATGCCCCGTTCACGACAGGCCGACGTGAACTGCTCCATCTTTCGTCCGGTGACGGCCTTGACGGCGGTATTCCCTCCCAACGTCCATGAGACTCCTGAGGGCCGGGGAACCGAATCTCGGGGTGGCCGGGGTCAGGTCGCCCCGGCTTTGGATGTATTCGTTCTTGAAGTCGGCCAGGGAGATTCTCTTGGATTTGCCACCGGTGTCCAAATATGCGCGCTGTCAAGGGCGGGATGGATGAGGTGGGTGGGAAATCCTTATTTGACGGGCATTACCTCCTTTCTGAGAGAGGGGCTATAGATTTATAAAGGTCGCCCCCTTCACCAGCCAGATAGGGACCCGATTACACACTGACCGGGGCGTACCGGTCATGACCATGATGGACGGGGCGGATGGGTTCTTGGTTCAAAGGGACTATTTTATCTGGAATATCGAGGAATAAGCGGGTATTTTCGGTGGATTTATTCTGAACAGCCCGTGTCCTTTCCTGTACATCCCATCATGGTCGAGATACAGGGTGAATCATGGTCATCACGGGTATGGAACAGGTGATGGCAGCCGTGTTCCGGGTACCGGATGCATTCACATACGGAATCATGGATGAGGTGCGGGTCGAAGCGCTGCGAGATATTTTCGGCGGTGCATCCCAGCGCAGACCACCCATTGTTGTTGTGGCTATAATCCAGGGATAGGGCGACGGCTGGTGTAATATAACTACCGCTTGGTGTTCCAATATGGCATGCTGCAGGAAAGAATCTAACAGGGCTCGGAGCTATCTGGAAAGGTATAATTTGAACCAAGAGGGGCAGTTACCATTTGGGAAAGGCTGGCCTTGAATTATGAGGTGTGGCAAGCAATTTAGAACTGTGGGTGGAGGCAACCTTGGGAAAATCCGATAAGATAGCTTCTTGTAGGCTTTGTGGGAGAAATGAACCATTGGTCAATTCTCATATCATCCCGCGTTTCTTTTTTAGAGAAATGACTGATGATAAGGGGCAGCCGTTTAGATATCACATAGTACACGCTGGTCCTGACCCGAGTATTAAATCCGGTCAAGGAGGTATTAAAGAGCCTCTGCTATGTAAAGATTGTGACAATAAAGTCATTGGTTCCTGGGAAACATATGCAAGTCAGGTTATTTTCAGTGGGCTGCCTTCAACTGCATTGGATGAGGTATTCCCCAATACTTACAAATTAACCGGTATTGATTACAATAAATTCAAGCTGTTCCAACTTTCACTGTTATGGAGGTCGTCGATAACAAACCGGGAAGGATTCAGGTCGGTAAATCTAAGAAAAAAGCATGAAAATATTATTAGGGAAATGTTGCTTAATAATGATCCTGGGGCATTTAACCAGTATGGCTGCCTTATGTACATGATACAAAACGGTGGAGTGCCCTTTGATGAAATAATAAGGGCTGATGGCGCTAGTCACATAATGAGTCACAAAGTACAAAGATTTATTATCGGTGCACTTGGATGGGTATTTTTTGTATCAAGTCATCGCGTCCCTGATAAGATTTCTAATTGGTTTTTATCCCAGGAGGGCGAACTATATATTTTCACTATAGAAGCCAACAAAATCGGGATATTAATTGAATCCTCCCAAATTCTAAATACTTTACTCTATCAAGGAAAGTAATATGGGCGTCAAAGTGAGAGAGAAGCCGTTCGAGATTCATGGTCAGACTTCCATTTATTATCCAGGAGCAGTATCTGACGAATTCATGCATCCTTCCCCCCACCCGCCACCCATCCGCATCCGGCAAAAATAAAAGGGCCGACCCTGTGGGCCGGCCCTTTGAACGCTTTTGGAGGCGGCAACCGGATTCGAACCGGTGAATAACGGTTTTGCAGGTAGCGGAATATCTGTAACTAATTGATATTATTGACACACAGTATTTAAAAAAGGTTGCTTTTGAACACGAATCCGCAACCTATCCGCAACCACTTGCAGGGTTTTACTTAATTTGCATAAAACCGACATATGTGTTTTAATATTCTGAAATATAAAACAGGAGGCAGTATCATAATGCGAACAGTTGTCGCGTTGGCTATGGTAGCAACAATCCTTTGCTTTGTAACAGTTTCATGTGGACCAACTCAGGAACAGATCAAACAGGCTATGGATTCATGGCTGGGTGTCGATAAAAATAGTTTGATTGCTCAAAATGGACCACCAAGCCAAGTCTTGAATGACGGCCAGGGGGGCGAGATTTTTGTTTACACGAATACAACAGCACAGACAAGCCCAGGCATGTTCTACGGCGGTATGTACTATCCGGGC
>JAHJTB010000046.1 GCA_018830135.1 Pseudomonadota bacterium
AGGTCGAGAAATCATTAGCGAAACGCGAAGTTGGAGGAGATTTTGGCCGCAGGCATATGGACGATATGTTGAGGAGCAAAATCTTCGAAACGAGCGTTGCAGCAAGGATTTCCCGGCCGTAGCAGGAAGCGGGTGAGAAATCAGGGTTAAGTCCCGGGGCGGCCATCCCGCGTTCAAGCGATTGCAACGGACGGAGGCCGGCATACGACCGCCGGCCGGGAAAGGGGCTGTTCAGCGCATGGCCGGAACACCCAGACCGGTATACGGGCCGGTGGATTCGAGGCGCCTGGGGCGTTCCCTCGGCCTGGACCCGGTCCCGTACAAGACATGCACCTACGACTGCGTCTATTGCCAGCTCGGCCGGACCACGGACAAGACCCTGACGCGAAAGGACCATGTTCCGCTCGATGAAATGATCCGGGCCCTGGAGCGGAAACTCGAGGACTGCGACCGGCTGGACTACATCACCGTGGCCGGTTCCGGAGAACCGACGCTGAACGTTCGCCTGGGTGAGCTGATCGATGAGATAAAGGCGCGGACAACGATTCCAGTGGCCGTGTTGACCAACGGCTCCCTGTTGTGGCAGGAGGAAGTACGGCAGGCCCTGAACCGGGCCGACCTGGTCGTCCCCTCCCTGGACGCCGGATCTGCCGGTACGTTTCAGGCGGTCAACCGGCCCCACCCGGACATCGGCTTTGAAAAAATGACCGCGGGCCTGACTACCTTTCGTCAGGGTTTCCAGGGGCAGGTCTGGTTGGAGGTTTGTATCCTGGCCGGTATGACCGACGGCATCGAGGAGGTCGAGCGGATGGACTCGATCGCGGACCGCATCCGGCCGGACCGCATCCAGATCAACACGCCTACCCGGCCGCCCTGCGAAGCCTTCGCCCGCCCGGTTTCAACTGCAAGACTCGGCCGGTTGGCCGGAATCTTCAGACAGAGAACGGAGGTTGTCCGGGAGGTCGATTTTATTGCAGCCAAAGCCGGGTTTTCGGATGGTGTGACGGACGAGGACATCCTGGCCCTGTTGCGTCGACGCCCCTGCACGGTCCGGGGGGTGTCGGCCGGGCTCGGAATGCACATGAACGAGGTTTTGAAACGACTGCCGAGAATGGTTGACCAGGGAGTCGTCTCCACGTCACTCATAGGCGATCAAACCTTCTATCAGGTTCGAAGTGAACAGGTCTGAGATGCGCTTCCCGGCCCCGGGCGGTCGAATGGCCGTCCAAGGAGGATAATAACGCATGAAGATTGCTATTCCCGTGGCGGATGGAAGGCTGTCGGCCCATTTCGGCCATTGCCGGCTTTTCGCCCTGATCGACGTGGATATCGAGACGAAAAACATCATCAAACGGGAGGACCACGATGCCCCGCCCCACGAGCCGGGCCTGCTGCCGAGCTGGCTGGCGGAAAGAGGCGCGGAAATGATCATTGCCGGGGGCATGGGCCAGAGGGCCCTGGACTTGTTTTCTCAACAGGGCATCCGGGTCCTCGTCGGTGCTCCGAATCAGAAACCGGAAGACCTGATCGCTCAATACCTGGACGGCACCCTTCAGACCGGGGACAACGTTTGCGATCATTGAGCCTGCCGGACGAATGTAAAAGCAGACCAGGGAGCACCAAAAATTGAGATAAAAAGTGAGGGGATATCCGATGGCTTCCAATTTCAAGATATCAAGAAGCGCATCCAAGGGTACAACTCATTTATATCTGAAGGGTGACTTTGACGGGACATCGGCTTATGAACTGATCAAGGAAATTGACAAGGCCTGCACGAAGAAAAATCGAATACTGATTTATACCAATAAGTTGAGAAAGATATATCCGTTTGCCTGTGGAATCCTTCAAAACGGGATGAGTTTCAGGAAGGATCGCCTGGACAGGGTTCGCTTTGCCGATAAAAAACTGAAAGAGACCTGCCCCTTCGGGAGGATGCTTCAGATGAGGCCTTGACCGGGCCGGTCCCGGTCAAGGCCATATCGTGGCCGACCCAGCCCGGGTCGGTCCGGATCACAATCGCTCGATCCACTCCCCGGTGGTCAGGACTTGGCTGAAACGCATGGCCTGGGTGACCAGGATGGCCCGGTGGAGTTCCTCGGCCGTGACCGAACCGGCGGCGTTGGACAGGTCCAGGGTGCCGGTGGCGTCGGAAAGAAACTCGACCGCAAAGCCCCGGTGAAAGGCCTGGCGGGCCGTGGTGTCGCAGCACATCTGGGTCATGTACCCGGTAATGGCCACCGTATCCACTCCCCGCCCCCGCAGCCAGGCCTCCAGGTCCGTGTCCTTGAAGGAACCGGGCCAGGTCTTGTCCAGCAAGAAGTCGACAGGCCGACCGGCCACGTCCGGATGCAGGGCCCAGGTCGGGCTCTCGGGCCGGAAGACCGGGGACTCGGGCGTCGAGGCGTGCCGGACCACGACCACGGGCAGGCCCCGGGTCCGGGCGGCGTCCATGGCCTGGAGAATCCGGTCCAGGCTGCCCGCCGGGTGGGTGACCGGCAGCAGGCCGGTGAAATACTCGTTTTGCACGTCGATGACCAGCAAGGCCCGCTTCATGGAAGTCCTCCTTTATAGGAACTGACTGTGATATGTCGGCGTTCGACACTCCACCCGGATTGTAACTCCCCCTGCGTAGGGGGCGACTGCAGTCACGACTACTTTTATCAATTAACCCGGATTTCTCGATCTCGCCGCGAAACCCGGGTGAGAAACGAATCAAGCCCATCGGAGAGGGCTGTGGTCCGCCTGACTTTTCGCTTCCAACAGATCGCTTCGCTCCTCGCAACGACACCTATAGGCACCGTCATTGCGAGGAGCGAAGCGACGAAGCAATCTGTTGGAGGCGTAAAAGCCTGGTGTGCCCGAGCAGTGTCCTTCATTGATGTAACTATTCAATCTTACGGTATATATTATCAACATACCCGAAACTGATTTGTTCTCCAGGTTTTGGCACACCGGCTTTCAGGCAGGCCTTTACCCCGACCCGGCGGTCCGTTTGTTCATGTCTTGGCAACGCTTTGCACAATCCATGCACCAGGGATTCACAGGTGCACGGACTGATGGCCTTCCACCCGGCGTTCAGGGCTTCGATGCGGTCGGCCCTGTTTTTTTCTGGTTCACTTGGCCCACGATGACTTCCACGGCCCGGTCCGGGTCCAGATACTTCCGGGCGACCCGTTGGACGTCCTCGGCCGTGACATGATTGATGGCGGCCGGATAGTGGTCGCTGAAGTCATAACCCAGGCCGTAAAGCTCGTTGAAGGTCAGGTTGGCGGCCACGGCCTCGTTGGTCTGGAGGCTGATTTCAAAGTTGCCCAGGATGTACTCCTTGGCCCCCTTCAACTCGTCGGCCCCGACCGGGGCCTCCCGCAGGCCGGTGATGACGTCCTGAAGGCCTCGGCGGACCTGTTCGAGCTTGGTCGGATCGAAACCGATATACAGGCCGAAGGAACCCGAGCCCAGCAGGGGACGGAAAAAGGAACTCAGGGCATAGGCCAGGCTCCGCTTGTCCCGCAGCTCGACGAACAGCCGGCCGCCCATGCCGGAGAGCAGGTTGTCCAGGACCTCCAGGGGATAGCGGTCCGGACTTTCCAGGCCCGGCGTGGGAAAGCCCAGAATCAGGTGGGCCTGGGCGCGATCCACCACGTCCTCGGCCTGCCTCGGCCCCTTCAAGGGCTGGAAAGAGGGCACCTTGGGCGGCCGGACCACCCGGCCGGTCCAGCCGGAGAACAGCTTGTCGAGCCGTTTCCGTATCCGCTCCGGGTCCACGTCGCCGACCACGGTCAGGACCATGTTGGCCGGCCGGGCCCACAGGTCGTACGCCCGCCGGAGGTCCCGGGCCGTCAGGGCGGAAACGGTTTCGGACGTACCCAGGACATCGCGGCCGTAGGGATGGTCCCGGTAAAGGGTCCTGGCGTACAGATCGAAGGTCCGAGCCGACATCTGGTCCTTCTGGCGCTTGATTTCAGCCAGGACCACGGGCCGGACCTTGTCCACCTGTTCCTGGGACAGGGCCGGCCGGGTCAGAACCTCGGCAAAGAGGTCCAGGCCCGGGTCCAGGTACTGGGTCAAAAACTCCGCCTCCAGACCGAAGGAGTTCCGGCCGGAAAAGGCATCGATACTCCCGGCCATGTCCTCGACGGCCCGGGCCAGCTCTTCGGTTGAACGCTGTTTCGTGCCCCGCTCCCAGACCTCGGCCAGCAGGTTGAAGACCCCGTTTTCCCGGGCCGTCTCGTAACGAAGCCCGCCCAGAAAGGCGGCCCGCAGAGAGACCAGGGGCAGGGACCGGTCCGCCCGGACCAGCAGGGTGGCCCCGTTCTTCAAGGTGAACTTTTTGACCGTCTCCTTCATTCCGGTCCCGGCCGATAGGCCCCCGGCCTCCGTGGTCGCGGACGAGGCCAGGGCCGCCTCGGTCAGTTTCGGCTCGGAAGCCTCGGGCAGTTGCAGGGCCACGGTCATGTTCTCCGAGGTCAGAAACCGGGCCGCGGCGGCCTGGATGTCCTCCGGACCCATTCGTTCGATTTCCGAAAGATATCGGGCCTCGTCCCGATAGTCGCCGCCCAACGCCTCGAAATAGGCCACCGTCCGGGCCTCGCCGCCCATGGTCTCCCGGGACCGGATGAAGTCCGCCTTGATGTTCAGCTTGGCCCGCTCCAGTTCCTCCGGATCGACCCCGTCTCGGGCCAGCCGGGATATCTCGGCCATGATCGCCTTCAGGGCCGGCAGGGCCCGGCCGGCATCCAACTGGGCCGCGACCAGAAAAAGGCCGGGGTCCTCGGGCGTATAGGACTCGGTCGAGATTTCATGCACCAGGCCCTGCTCCTCCTTGATCCGGCGGTTGAGGCGAGACGACCGGCCCTGGCCCAGAATCACGGACAGGACGTCCAGGACCCGGGTCTGGTCGGATTTGAAACCCGGAATATGAAAGGCCATTCGAAGTTGGGCCGTTTTGACGTCCGAACGCTGAAGAACGGCCCGGACCCCATCCTGGGCCGCCTCATCCGGGCGAAGGTGTCGGGGCACCGGCGAATTCGACGCCGCCCCGAATTTTTGTTCGATCAGGCTCCGAAACTCCTCCGGCCGAAAATCCCCGACCGCGATCAGAATCATGTTCCGGGGTTTGTACCAACGCTCGTGAAAAGCCGCCGCCGTCTCCCGGCTGATGTTCCGGACGCTGTCCGCGTACCCGATCACGGGCCGGCCGTACGGATGCGAGGCATAGGCCCGGGCGAACATGGCCTCGGACAGGCGGCGGGCCGGAGAATCCTCGCCCCGCTTGATCTCCTCGATCACCACTTCCTTTTCCCGGGCATACTCGTCCGGGGCCAGGGCCGGGTTCAAGACCATGTCCGCCAAAATGTCCAGCCCCCGTTCGGAAAAACGGGAGGCCATGTCAATGAAGAAAACCGTCTGGTCGAAAGACGTGTACGCGTTGACGCGACCGCCGGCCGACTCCACCTCCCTCGATATCTCCCCGGGCCCCCGACGAGCCGTGCCCTTGAACAGCATGTGCTCCATCAGATGGGCCAGACCATGCTCGTCAGGTCCTTCGTCCGCGCTGCCCGCCTTGACCCAGACCATCATCGAAACCACCGGCGCCCGGTGATTTTCCACCAAAAGAACATCCAGACCGTTGGCCAGCGTGTACTTCACCGGACCCCCTTCGGCCCGGGCCGATAGCGGCCCGAGGGTGACAAAAAGACAAAAGGTTAATATTGCAAATAAAAATATATGTTTGACGCGGGCCATCGGCCTGTCCTCCTTAATCAATCAACGACCTTATATAATATAAACCTCCGGGCCGGCTTGACAACCGCGCACGGCTGATTCAGCTGTTTAAAGTTGGCGCTACCCCCTCCCTGGATTGATTCAGGGCGTGCCAAAGCCGGCGGCCAAGGTCGGAGGGGCGAGAATTAGCATGTCTATACCTCGCTGACCAGCGTTCACGAGTCGATTGATCCGCTATGACCCAAAATGGGTCATAGAACAACAAGGGTTCGCCTCGTCGCTAGCCCGACTTTCGCTATTCGCGCCCGAACGCAGGTATTTTGAGGCGGGTATTCGCCGCAAGTGGCTGAAATATAAGGTCTGGATTTTCAGAATCGCTTGTGGTGAAGACCTACCC